>CAYOKT010000058.1:0-18279 GCA_964404605.1 uncultured bacterium | reverse complement strand
CGCTCACGGGTTACGAATCTCATCGTTGAGAGCCGCGTCCGCCGGCACGGCGAGACGGTAGACCCAGGACTCCTTGCTGTGGTTGAAGCGCGGGTTCAGCCGGTGCAGGATCGCATCCGCGAGGCTGGGGCCGACATGCTCCTCCAGCTCCAGCGGCCCGAGGACCGCCTCGAGTTCCGGCAGGTAGGCCTCCGGGTCGCGGTGGGTGAAGAGGATCAGGTGCGTCGGTGGCGGCAGCCCCCGCTCATCGCCGTCGGCGATGCGCTCCGGCAGGCGGGCGATCTCGTCCTGCGTGAAGACATAGTAGAAGTCATCCCCCTTCCAGCCCATGTAGTAATAGGGCAGCCAGATCGGGTTTTCGATCGTCACCGCGACCACGCCGCCGACATCCGCCCGCCGTCCGAGACGCACCAGCGGCTCCACCCGCGCTTTCTGGGAGTAGTTGAAGATCCCCACCGGCAGGAGCAGCAGGTTCACCGCCCAGAACCAGGCCCACAGTCCGCGCACCCAGCCGCGGTCCCGCCAGCGGACCATCGACCAGCCGGTCATCCCGAGGACGATGAGCACCGGGAGGATCGGCAGCAGGAAGCGCTCCTGCTTCTGCGGGATCAGGCTGTGGACGACGACGAAGACAACCGCCGCCCAGAACAGCACCGGGAGCCGTTTCGCCGCGCGGGCCACCCAGGCGAAGAAGAGGAGCGAGAAGGGCGGGATGAACGCGACGAGAAGGGTGAGCAGGTGGGCGTACCAGGGGCTGGTCACATAGGAGTGGACCCGGGCGGCCTGGTAGCCGAGGGTGAAGATGACGGAGCTGAGGAACATCCCCCACGAGATGTAGTCGATCAGCCCGGCGACAAGGACCATCAGCAGCGCGCCCGCGCTGAAGGTGACCACAAGCCGGTAGCGCCTCAGGGCGAGCAGGACCCAGAAGACCGCCAGCCCGCACACGGCGGTCTGGATACGGATCATGAAGGAGACGCCGATCAGCACCCCGCCCCAGAAGGCCGGGACCTCCCCCTTCTCCCCGCGCAGGGCGCGTTCCGCCAGCAGCAGCCCGGCGAGGAGCAGCGGCTGGGAGACCACCTCGACCAAGTTGCGCACCGCCATGAAGGGCATGACCGCGTAGAGGGCGGCCATCAGCCCGCCCATCCAGGCGGCGCGTTCACCGGCCCAGGCGCGGAGGGCATAGTAGACCAGCGGGATGAGCGCCAGCGACCACGCGGCGTGGAGGAGGCGGTTGACCAGCATCACCCGGTCCGGGTCGGTGATGCCGAGGAGCTTCAGGATGTAGAAGAGCGCATAGATCGAATAGGGGTAGAGAACCCCTCGTGCGACGGGGCGGCCGCTGTCGAACCAGGTGTGGAGGCCGTTGAGCCAGTCGGCGGCGGGGCGGATCACCGCGAAGTGGTCGTCCGAGGCCATGAACCCCTTGGCGTAGAAGGCCGCGAGGAGGCGGACGAGGGCCGCCAGGAGGATCAGGCTGAGGAGAGGGCGGGCTTTCACGGCGGCGGTCAGCCTGCCCGGAAGGGAGACGAGGGGCGGGCCGTGCTCACCGCCGGCCGTTCTCTTCGCCGGGTCGGTCATCACCGTGCGCAGGTGAGTTGACGGCCGCCGTCGAGGGGCAGATTCACCCCCGTGACCCAGCCGGTCTCCGGCCCGAGCAGCCAGGCGATCGCGGCGGCGATCTCCTCCGGTTTCCCGACCCGCCCGAGGGGGTGGGTGTCCCGGCTGTGCTCGAGGAACGCGGAGTAGGCCTCCTCATCCATCCCGCCGCGGCGGTGCAGCTCGGTGACGACGACGCCGGGGTTGACGCCGTTGACTCGCACGCCGTGGGGCGCGCCGTCCAGCGCGGCGCAGCGCACGAGCTGGTCCACCGCCGCCTTGCTCACGCAGTAGCCGACCAGGTTGGGAAAGGCGCGCAGGCCGGTGACACTCGAGACCAGCACGGCGGCGCCCCGCGCCCGCTTCAGGGGCTCCCAGGCCGCCTTCAGCAGCCGCCAACTCGCGGTGAGGTTGACCCGCATCTGCCGCTCGAACCCCTCGTCGGTCTCGCTGTCCATCCCGCCGGCGGTGAGGATGCCGGCGGCGTGCGCGAGGCCGTGAATCGCGCCCCCGCCGAGCTCCGCGGCGCTTCGGACCACTCGGGCGGCTTCGCCCTCCACGGCGAGGTCGGCGGCGACCGTGCGGGCGGCGACGCCCTCCTCTGCGAGGCTGCGGAGGACCTCTTCGTTCCGCCCGGTGGCGACGATGCGCCACCCCTCGCCGGCGAGAAGGCGGGCTGTGGCGAGCCCGATCCCGGAAGTGGCGCCGGTGACCAGCGCCACCCGCCCGTCCTCGTTCATCTCTCCTCCCTGGTTATACCCCGCCTTCCGCACGGGCATCGGGGAAGAGCCGGGGGTCCGGTATGCTTGCGCGCCGGAAATGAACGGCGTTACGTTAGAAAAAAAGCAAGGGATACTGAGATGAAAAAACATGTACGCCGATTGCCCCGCCCCATGCTCGTCCGCGCGAACGACTACAAGAGGGTGGGAGGCGCCAATTACATCCTCAAACGCAATGAGTTTGGTGCGGCAACGTACATCGCGGGCAAAGCGCACCGCAAGCTCTCAACAAACCAGGATGTGGAGATTGCGCTGAAGAATGGGAAGCTGGTCGCACAATGGGGGAACAAATATTTCCTCTATTCGCGTGTCACGCCGGACGTCGGTCGCAAGATTCTCGAGGAGATCTGGGTGATGGACGAAAAGCGCGGCATTCCCCGCCCGGAAGTGAGTGATTACGACAAGGAATCCTTCGACATCTGACCCGGCCGGGGAGTGCGGCCGGCGCTGCTGCGCCCTCCTGCGCTCCCTCGCCACGGCTTGTCAGCATGAAACACCCTTGGGTTCTACGCGGCAGGTGAAAGGTGCACGCACCGATTACGTACGCCATTTTACCCAGTGTGGACGCCCGCCCGGAACAGGTCGTCCGCTCCCTGATGTCCCTGCGCAGGTGCACGCTGCCCACGGTTTATGTCCATTCCCCGGGCGATGAGCCGCCCGTCGGGCCGGATGTCAAACCGGTGCTCAGCGACTGCGACTCCCTCGGCGGCATGCTGGAAACCGCCCGCCGGCGGGCGATAGCGGACATGTACCTCTGGGTCCCCCCGGGCGTACAGTTGAAACCCGATGCGGCGGAAGTTTTCGCGAAGGCCTTTAACGCACACCCGGAGGCGGGGCTGTTTGTCTCCGATTACACCGTGGCCGGGCGCGAGGTTTCGCTCTGTCCCCTGCGCGGCGACCTGACGGAACGAGAAGACTTGGGCGCGGTGTGGGGGCTGCCCGCCTGGGCCCTGCAACGGGTCGGCGGCGCCGACCCGGCCCTGCGATACACCACGTTCTATGACCTGCGACTGAAATTGATGGAGATCGCCCCCCTGGCGCACATTCCGATCCCCACGCACGAGGTGGAACCGGATACCGGCGCGCAGAAGGGCGAGGCGCTCTTCTACCCCGGTCGCGGCGCCTACGGCGGGTTCAGCTACCTGTTCATGACCGAGGAAGAGGAGCGGGAGACCGAGGAGGTGTTCTACCACGCCCTGAGGCGACGGGGCGCCTTTCTCGAGGTGCCGGGGGAGACGGTCCAGCCTGCCGAAATCGCCCCCGGTTCACCGGTGGTCAGTGTCATCATCCCCGTTCGCAACCGCGCCAAGTTCCTCCCCTTCGCCCTCGAATCCGTCCTCCGCGGAACCCTGCAGGATTTCGAAATCATCGTCGTAGACAACGCCTCCACGGATTCCACGAAGGCGGTCGCGGAGGGATATTCCGAGCGCGATCCGCGCATCCGGGTTCTCGCCAACGATGTCAATTTGATCGCCAAGGCCCTCAACCTCGGGATCCGGGAGGCGAAGGGCCGTTACATCGCCCAGCTCGACTCGGACGATGAGTACACGCCCACGACGCTGCAGACCATGGTCGAGCACCTCGATGCCCACCCGCAGTGCGGTCTCGCCATCAGCTACTATGAATTGATCGATGAGAAGGGCGATGTCCTCGAGGAGTTCGGTGTGATCAAGCACCTCGAGTACAACGTGAACAACATCCTGCGGGTGGACGGCGCCGGTGCGGTGCGGGTCTGGCACAAGAGTGTGATCGAACGGTTCGGCGGGTTCAACGAGCGGGATTTTCCCAATTACGGCGAGGATTACGACCTTGTCCTGAAGGTTTCGGAGCACTACCGGGTGGACCGGGTGCACGATGTGCTCTACCGGTACCGCCGTCATCCGGGCAACACGGATGCGCTTCGCCGCCAGGAGGACAAGATACGGGCCAAGACCCTCGCCCGGACCCGGGCGGTCGAGCGCCGCCGTGCGCTGAACCAGAAACGGAAGATATGGCCCCCGAAACCGCAGCCCTGATCTTCGCGATCGATGCCGGCGGGACAGCCACCCAGGCGCTGCTCGGCAACCTGCGCGGCGAAACCTTCGCCCTCGTCGAAGGCCCGGCCTTCAACGCCCGCCAGATGGATCGCGACCGTTTCCGCCGGTTGATCGTCCAGCTGTATCGTGACGGCGTGAATCAGGCGGACCTGTACGGGAAACTCCCGGACATCATCGCAGCCGGCGTGGCTGGGGCGGGTGGGGAGGAAGTGCAGGCCCGTCTCAAGGGAGTGATCGAGCGTCGCTGGCCGCGCTGCACCGTTCTCGTGCAGCACGATGCGTTCATCGCCCATTACGGCGCCTTCGAGGGACGGCCCGGTGTGATGGTCACCGCAGGCACCGGCTCCATCGCATACGGGAGAAACGCCGAGGGAGCGGAAGCCCGCGCCGGCGGCTGGGGGTGGATGCTGGGCGATGAGGGCAGCGCCTGGTGGATCGGCAGGGAGGCGCTGCGCGCGGTGCTCGCCGCGGAGGGGGGAGCGGGACCGGAAACGCGCTTGACAGAATTGGTCATGGACCATTTTCGCCTTGAGGAGATTATGGATCTCCTCGACGAGGTCTATCAACCCCGCTTTGATCGCGGCAAAATCACCGTTCTCGCACCGGAGGTGACCCGCCTCGCCGAAGAGGGCGACCGGGTCGCCGCGGACCTGCTGCGGAGCGCCGGCCGGGAACTGGGCACCCTCGCCGTTCGCGCGGCGAGCGCGCTGCGCATTCCGGCGGACACCCTCGAGGTCGCCCTGCAGGGAGGGGTCGTCGAGGGGGCGGGGGAGTGGATCCGCGGTGGCGTGATCGAGGTGCTGGAGAGCTATCGCATAGAGGGAGAGTCCGGCGGCGGGGAGCCCGGTGAGGTGGAGGCGGAACACCCGGCCGACGCCGGGTCCGCCGGAACGGGAGAGACCGGCGGGGAGGAGCGGGAATCCGCCGCACCGGACACCATTCCCGACATGCCCCAGTTCCCCTTGAAACACCTCCGTCCCATCCCGGAGCGGGGACCGCGCCTCGTCAAGCCGTGCGAGGATGCCGTGCACGGCGCGGCGCGATGGGCGCGGGACCATCTGCTCCGGAGCCGGTTCGCATGAGGGCGGCGGCCGGGGGCGGCGCGCGGGGAAGGCCGTGCGGCGGTTCCCCGTGGCCCGGCGACCCCCGCGTGGCGTATCTTCCCCCCGGCATGTCGACAGGTGAACCCAACCCGGCCCGACCATGATACCCCCTGCAGATCGTATCCGGCGCATCCCCCCCTACCTGTTCGCCGGCCTCGAGGAGAAGGCCGCGGCGCTGAGGGCGACCGGGATGGACCTCATCGACCTCGGGATCGCCGACCCAGACCTGCCCCCGCCGCCGTTTCTCGTCGAGGCGGTGCGCCGCCACCTGGACGACCCGGACGCCCACAGGTACCCGACGAGCCGGGGCGACCCCGGCGTGCGCGAGGCGGTCGCCCGCTGGTTCGAGGGACGGTTCGGGGTTACCCTCGACCCGGCGAGGGAGATCGCGGTGCTGATCGGCGCCAAGGAAGGATTGGCCAACCTCGCCCGGGCGTTCGTCAATCCCGGCGATCCGGTCTCCGTGCCCGACCCGGCCTACCCGGTGTACGCCAACGGGGGCGCGATCCTCAACGACGGTGAACCCCGCCCGCTCCCTCTCGACCCGGAGCGCGGGTTTCTCCCCGACCTCGAGCGGGCCGCGGGGGCGCGCCTGCTCTATCTCAACTATCCGAACAACCCCACCGGCGCCGTCGCCCCGGAGTCGTTCTACCGGGAGACCGCCGGGTTCGCCGAGGCCCACCCGGAAACCCTCGTCGTCTGGGATGCCGCCTACTGCGAGCTGGTGTTCGGGGGGTTCCGCCCGCCCTCCCTGCTCGCTTTCACCCGTCGCGCGGTGGAGCTGCACAGCCTCTCCAAGATGATGAACTGCACCGGCTACCGTGTCGGGTTCGCCGTGGGTGACGGGGAGGTCATCAATGCCCTGGTAAAGGTGAAGACCCAGCTCGACAGCGGCGCGCCGGTGTTCCTCCAGCGGGCGATGGCGGAGGCGCTCGGTCGTTATGAGGGAGTCGACCCCCCCGGGGAGGCGAAGAACTCGCACGAGGAATACGGCCGGCGGAAGAGACTGCTCGAGGAGGGGCTCGCGGATGTGGAGGGGGTGCTCCGGGTGTACCGCTCTCCGGCGACCTTCTTCGTCTGGGCGCGCGTGGAGAATGATGCCGCCTTCGTCGAGAGGGCCCTCGAGGCGGGGGTGATCCTGACCCCCGGGCGGGGGTTCGGCCCCGGGGGCGAGGGGTACGTCCGCGCGGCGGTCACTGCGCCGAAGGAGAGGATCGAGGAGGCTCTCGCCCGTCTGCGCCGTTCCTGAGAAACGATTTCATCCTTCACCCCAGGCAAACCCGCTGTTCCCGGGACACGAATCCTTCCGTGCGTGGAACCTGTGCCGTGTTCCGTGAACTATAATACGATATCGTAATATTCTTCTCCCGTACCCTGTGTTCCCTGCCGTGAAGGGGTGGAGATTCTCCCGCCGATTCGTGCGCTGAGGCATATGCAGGGGGGAGGTGCCGCTGAAACCGCGCCTTCCTCCAGGAGTGCCTCCCGGAAATGGATGAAACGCGTTTTTCAAGCGGTCCCGGAGTTTTTCCGCTAAAGATAAGGAGGCCTAACATAATGATTGTACGAAATACAGCCTTTTTCTTCGCTTGCGTCCGGTGATGTGAAGGAGGTAGTTTACCTGCGAGAGGGTATCGGTGCGGAATCGGACCGGATCGGGAAGGGCGGCGCGAGACAGGAGAAACGCTGGTCCGAAGGCGGTCGACGACGAACGGCGACGGAAAACCGAGGAGGTGCAGCATGGCCTGCCGTCATCTCTACTACGAAGAGGCGTTCGTGCCGGAGTTCGAATGGACGCCGATGGCGATGCGGGAGGCGATCTGCCTTCTGCGCCGGTCGAACCCGGAAAAATGGGCGGGGGTTCTGAGGAATTTCGGCATCGAGGTCGAGGAGAACGACTATCACTGCATGCAGAACCTCGACGGCGACTGGGAAGCGTGCCCGCTCTGCGTGCCGCGGGGAGTGACCGGGAAACCGCCCGCCGATGTGCCGCGGAACGAGTTCGGACTTCCCCTGCTCTATTAGGAGGGATCGATTCACCCCTGCGCGGAAGGCCTGCCGGGGCGGACGGGCAAGTCCCGGGGTAACGGTTATAGACGAGGCGTCGCTGCGATAAGACGATAGGGGTTACAACCGGCGGTGTTCAGCCGCCGATTTTTTTGTGGGCTGCGGGAGGGGAGGGTAGTCCGGGAGCGATTTATCCGCCGTAGGCGCGACTGCATCCCGGGGAACCCTGCCGGCTTCGGCGAAACGTTTACCGGGAGGGGAGAGGGGCCCGGTGGAACCGGCGGCGTCTCTCGCGCGGTTCTCCAACGGAGGCGGCGCAGTCCTATATTAGCGCCTTGAAGCGGCGCTGTACCGGGATGCCGCCGTGGAAAGCGGCGCCCTTCCCGGCATGGATGAGTTCCGGATGATCGAACGAATCAAGAGCTATTTCGACCGTATCCGTGAGCGGAACGGCGAGCTGAACGCCTTCCTCGCGGTCTTCGACGAGGAGAGGGTGCTTCGCGAGGCGGAGGCGGCCCGCGGTCCCCTCGCCGGGATGGCCGTCGCGGTCAAGGACAACATCGCCGTGCGGGGCGAGCCGTTGACCTGCGCCTCGCGCATCCTCGAGGGGCACACGGCTCCCTACGACGCCACGGTGGTCCGCCGCCTGAAGGAGGCGGGCGCGGTGCTCCTCGGGAAGACGAACCTCGACGAATTCGCGATGGGTTCCTCCACGGAGTACAGCGCTTTCGGGCCGACGATGAACCCGGCCGACCTCGAGCGCGTGCCGGGCGGTTCCTCGGGCGGCTCGGCGGCGGCGGTGGCCGCGGGACTGTGCGACGCCGCCCTCGGGTCGGACACCGGCGGCAGCGTGCGCCAGCCGGCCGCCTTCTGCGGAGTGGTGGGGTTCAAGCCGACCTATGGCCGGGTCAGCCGCTACGGCCTCGTCGCGTTCGGTTCCTCCCTCGACCAGGTCGGCGTTTTCGCCCGCGACGTGGGGACGGTCGCCCGGGTCGCGCAGGTGATCAGCGGCGGGGACGAAGCGGACAGCACCACCGCCCCCCACCCGGTGGAGGAGTACCCGGCGGCGCTGGAGCGGGGCGTCGAGGGGTTGACCATCGGCCTTCCCCGCGAGTACCTGCCGGAGGAGCTGGAAGCGCCCGTGCTCGCGGCCGTGCGGGCGGCGGCGTCCGCACTCGAACGCGCCGGTGCGAAGAAAGTGGTGGAGGTCAGCCTGCCGCACACCGATGCGGTGATCCCCTGCTATTATGTCATCGCCACCGCGGAGGCTTCGAGCAATCTCGCCCGCTTCGACGGCGGCCGGTACGGGTTGCGCGTCGAGGCGGACACCCTGCTTGAAACCTACATCCGCAGCCGGTCGCAGGGGTTCGGCCCGGAGGTGAAGCGGCGCATCATGCTCGGTACCTTCGTCCTCTCGGCGGGCTACTACGAGGCGTATTACGGCAGGGCGATGAGGGTTCGGCGGCTGATCCGGGATGACTTCACCCGGGTGTTCGAGGATGGCGTGGACCTGCTGCTCACCCCGACCGCGCCCACCCCGGCCTTCCGGTTCGGCGAGAAGGCGGACCCCCTGGCGATGTACCTCAGCGACATCTTCACCGTCGCGGTCAACCTGGCCGGGGTCCCGGCGATCAGCGTCCCGGGCATGACCGATGGTCTCCCGATCGGGGTACAGTTGATCGCGCCCCACTTCGGGGAGGAGGTGCTGTTCCGCGCCGCGCGTGTCATCGAACGGGGGGGCTCGGAATGAAATCCCTCGAACAGGTGCTCGCGGACTGGGAGCCGGTGATCGGGCTCGAGGTTCACGCCCAGTTGAAGACCGAGAGCAAGGCGTTCTGCCGCTGCCGGGCCTCCTATGGCGAGGAGGTGAACACCAAGGTATGCCCGGTCTGCCTCGGCTACCCCGGCACCCTGCCGGTGCTCAACCGTGAAATGGTGACCATGGCGCTGAAGATGGGGCTCGCGGTCGCCGGCACCATCCATCCGCGCACCCGTTTCGCCCGCAAGAACTACTTCTATCCCGACCTCCCGAAGGGTTACCAGATCACGCAGTATGAGACCCCGCTCATCACCCGCGGCTGGGTGCCGCTGGATTTCGCGGGGGAGCGCAGTGTCGGCATCACACGCATCCATATCGAGGAGGACGCCGGGAAGAGCCACCACGGCGGGGACGGCACCAGGGTGGATTTCAACCGCTGCGGGGTGCCGCTGATCGAAATCGTCTCCGAACCGGACATGCGTCACCCCGCGGAGGCGATGCGGTACCTGGCCCAGATCCGGCGAATCGTCACCTACCTCGGCATCTGCGACGGGAACATGGAGGAGGGGAGCCTGCGCTGCGATGCGAATGTCTCTCTCCGCCGCCGCGGGGAGCGCCCCTTCGGCACCAAGGTGGAGATGAAGAACATGAACAGCATCCACGGCGTGGAGCGGGCCTTGAGCTACGAAATCCGCCGCCAGGCCGAGGTGCTCGAAGCGGGGGGGACGATCGCGCAGGAGACCCGCCTGTGGGACGAGGCCGCCCGCCGCACGCGACCGATGCGCTCGAAGGAGGAGTCGCACGATTACCGGTACTTCCCCGAGCCCGACCTCCCGCCGCTGGTCGTGGACGAGGCGTGGATCGAGGAGGCCCGCGGCTCCCTGCCCGAGCTGGCGCACGAGAAGGGCAGGCGCTTTGTCTACGAGTTCGGCTTGACACGCGAGGAGGCCGATGCGCTGGTCGGCGAGCGGGCGCTGGCGGAGTACTTCGAGGCGGTGATCGAGGCCGGCGCCGCCCCGAAGGAAGCCGCCAACTGGGTCCTCGGCGAGGTGCTGCGGGTTCTCAAGGAGGGGGAGCGTTCGATCGCCGACTTCCCCGTCGACCCGGCCCGCCTCGCCTCGCTGGCGAAACTCGCCTCGGCGGGGAAGGTGAACAGCACCGCCGCCAAGCAGGTTTTCGCCGTGATGCTCGAGAAACCGGACGGGCCCGAAGCCCTCGTCGAGGCGATGGGGGTCGCCCGGGTGGATGATGCCGGCGAGATCGAGCGGATCGCCCGGCAGGTGATCGAAGAGCATCCCGAAGAGGCCGGGATCTACCGCGCGGGAAAGCCGCAGCTCATCGGCTTCTTCATGGGGCAGGCGATGCGCCTATCCCGGGGCAAGGCGAACCCGGAGGCGATGCAGAAGGTGCTGCGCGAACTCCTCGGGCCGGTGGACGAGGGGTAAAATCGATTTCTCCTGCTGCTCCCCACCGGCGAGCCATGAGGCGATCCCCCCACTGCGCACCCCCCCCTCGGAAACGCTTCCATCCGGAGTTCGGTGCCGGTTTCCGCCGCGTGAACCCGGCGGAATCGGGCGTCCGCGCATCCCCCGCGAAGGGGCGAAACCCGCGCCACCGCTTGCTGAACGGGCGGAAGTGTTGTATTTTGCGAAGATTGCGGAACGGCCATAGGCAGGCTCGCCCCCGTCCCCCGTTCGGCTCCGGCCGGGTGAGATCGACCCACGATCCTCCCCGCCGGATCCGGCTGGTGATTTCACGGCAAACCCGGGAACCCGCGTGTATCTGAAGGGCCTCGAACTCTACGGTTTCAAATCCTTCCCCCGGCGGACGAAGCTCAGCTTCGGACCGGGAGTCATGGCGATTGTCGGCCCCAACGGCTGCGGGAAGAGCAACCTCGTGGATTCCGTCCGCTGGGTGCTGGGCGAGCAGCGCGCCGGGGTGCTGCGCAGCGACCGGATGGAGAATGTGATCTTCGCCGGCAACGGCGCTCACAAGCCGATGCACCTGGCGGAAGTCACCCTCATCATCGAGAACGACAACGGCGTCCTGTCCGCCGAGTACGGCGAGGTGGCGATCACGCGCCGCCTGTACCGTACCGGCGAATCCGAGTACATGATCAACCGCCGTCCCTGCCGCCTGAAGGACATCCGCACCCTCTTCGCCGACACGGGTCTCGGCCCGGACAGCTACAACATCATCGAGCTGAAGATGGTCGAGGATATCCTCTCGAACCGTCCCGATGAACGCCGCCGCCTGTTCGAGGAAGCCGCCGGGGTGACACTCTACAAGTCCCGCCTGCGGGCCACCCGTTCCCGTCTCGCCGCGACGGAGGCCGACCTGCAGCGCGTCCGGGACCTGCTCTCCGAAATCTCCCGCCAGCGAAACTCCCTCAAGCGGCAGGTGGCGAAAACCCGCCGGTACCGTCACCTCAAGGAGGCGTTGAGGGTCAAGGAGATCACCGCGGCCTACGCCGAGATGGAGGATATCCGCGCCCGCCTCGCGCCCCTCGAGGAGCGGAGCGCGGAGGACCGGGCGGCGAAGGAGAAGATGGATGCCGCCCTGCGCAAGGGCGAGGAGAAGCTGGCGGCCCTCCGCGGCGCCCTCCGCGGGCTCGAGGAACAGGTGAGCGAGATGCGCGCCCGGCGCGGCGAGTTGGAAACCCGCCTGCAGGCCGCCCAGCGCGACATCGCGATGCTCGAGGAACGGCTGCGGTCCGGGGAGCATCGCGGCGAGGAGAGGGACCGCGAGGAGGCCGGCCTGTCGGCGCGCCGGCTCGAGATCGGCCGCGAGATCGAGGAGTTGCACCACCAGCGGGAGAAGGCCGCCGCCCGTGCCGAGGAGATCCGCCTCCGCCTGCAGGGGGTCGATGAGTCGTGGGTGGAGCACCGCCTGCGTCACGAGGAGGTGAAGAAGCGGCGGGACGCGGCGGAGGCGGGGAGGAGGACGGCCGAGCAGGCCCTGGCCCGCTTCGAGAGCGAAAATGGGCAGGTGGCGCAACGGCTGGCGGCGGTCCGCGCACGGCTTGCGGAACTCGAGGAAGGTGATGCCGGCGGCCCGGCGGCGCCGGATACGGCGGCCGCCGAGCAGGCGGTCGAGCGGCTCCGGGGAGAACTCGCCGAATTGGACGGCGCGCTCGAGGCGGCGCGGGTGGCGCGGGAGACCCTGCGTGACGCCCGCGGGGAAGCCGAGAGCGAGTCGGCGCGCGCCTCGCGCGACGTGGACGCCGCCCGGCGGCGGGTGGAGCTGCTCGAGGGCATGGTGCGCGGGGGCGAGGGGCGTCCCAGGGCGGTCCGGGCGCTGCTCGGGTCCGGCATCGAGGGGCTCGCCGGACGGCTGGGAGATGCGCTGCAGGTCGAGGAGCAGTGGCGTGCGGCCGTCGCCGCCGCGCTGGAGGAGGTCGTCTCCGCGGTGCTCGCCACCAGCCGCAAGGGGTTGGGCGACGCGGCGGAGTTCCTGCTGTCCGGCGACCGCGGGCGCGGCTTGCTGGCCCTCGCCGAGGGGAAAGACTCCCCGCCGCCCTCCCGGGCGCCCGGCTTCGCGGACGAGGACGATGTCATCGGTCCGCTGGCGGATGTGGTCGCCGTGAAGGGCGCGGCGGGGCGCGCGGTGCGGCGGCACCTGGAGAGCACCTGGATCGTCCGCGACCTCCCCGCGCTGCTCTCCCATGCCGAGGCGGCGCGGCGGGACGGCTGGACGCTGGTCACACCCGATGGCTGCCGCTGGACCCCGGATGGAGTCCTCGCGGTGGGCCGGCCGGACAGCGAGGATCTCGGGGCGGCGCACCTGCTGGAGGAGGCGAAGCGCGAACTCGACGAGGCGAAGGCCCGCCAAACCGAGACGGAGAAACGCGTCGCCGGTGCGAAGCGGGACGAGGAGACGGCCGAGGCCGAGTGGGAACGGCTGCGCGGCGAAAGAAACGCCCTCGCCGACAGGTTGGAAACGGCGCGCAGGGAGTGGGCGCAGCGTGAAGCGGACATGCAGGCCTTCCATGCCCGCATGAAGAGCCGCGGCGAGGAGCTGGAGCGGCTGCGCGGGGAGCTCGCCGCCCTCGAGCGGCGGAGCGGGGAGCTTGGCAGCGAGGGGGACAAGGTCCGGCGCGAAGTGAAGGAGGCCGCCGACGCTTTCCAGGAGGCCGAAGCCGAGCTCAGGTCCGCCGAGGCGGAAGCCGCCGCCCTGAGCGGTGCGCGGGAGCGGTTGCTGGCCGAGCGCGGTGAGGCGGCCGCGGCCCTCGAACGGCTGGAGGGTGAGGTCCGGCGGCAGGGCGCCCTGTTGAACGAGATCACCGGCCGCCTGCATCGCATCGAGGTTGAGCGCGGCGAGGCGAGCACCGCGATGGAGGACGCCGGGGAACGGCTGCGCAGGGTCCGCGCCGAGGCCGAGGTGGCCCGTCGCGACCTCGAGGAGTGGAACCGGAGCTTCGGGAAGCAGGAAAAGGAATACGAGACCCGGCGGCGTGAACACGCGGAGAAGGAGGGGGAACTCTCATCGACGCGTTCCGTGCAGGCGACCCTCGCCGACCGCCTGCACGCCACCGATCTCGAGATCTCCGGCCTGAAGCACCGCCTGGCTTCCGTGCGCGAGCGCATCCTCGAGGAGTACGAGATCGACCTGCTTGCCGACCCGCAGCAGGAGCTGCCCCTCGCGGTCGAGGAGGGCAATCCCTACCTGGAAAAAACCCTCGGCGAGGTCCGCGAGGCGCTCCGGGACATCGGGCCGGTGAACCAGATGGCCCTCGAGGAGTACGAGGTGATCGATCGCCGCTGGGTCGCCCTCAGCGAGCAGGAGGCGGACTTGGTGAAGGCGATGGAGACGATGCAGGAGACGATCCGCGAGATCAACCGGATCGCCCGCGAACGTTTCCTGGAGACCTTCAGCCGTGTCGAGGGCCACTTCATCAGCCTCTTCGTCCGTCTCTTCGGCGGCGGGGAAGCCGCGTTGACCCTCGCCGAGGGCGATCCCCTGGAGGCGGGCATTCAGATCTACGCCTCCCCGCGGAGCAAGAAGCTGGCCGCAATCCACCTGCTCAGCGGCGGGGAGAAGGCGCTGACCGCCATTGCCCTGCTGTTCGCCCTGTACCTGGAAAAACCGGCCCCCTTCTGTTTCCTCGACGAGGTGGATGCTCCCCTTGATGATACAAATGTCGTTCGATTCAATAAACTGTTGCGCGAATTCACGAATCGGACCCAATTTCTCACGGTGACCCACAACAAGCTGACCATGGAACAGGCGGACAGGCTGTATGGTGTCACCATGGAGGAAGAGGGCGTTTCACGCCTGGTTGCGGTGCGGCTCGAGGCGCCGGACCGCAAGGGGGTGCAGGCATCGTGAAGACGAACAGCAGCAGTGCTCTTCAGCGGTGGTCCCTGGGGATCCTGCTGATGGGGGGACTCCTCGCCCTGCCCGTTCCATCACCGGCTCAACAGGCGGATGTGCAGGCGGCGGTGCCGGTTCTCGATTCGCTGGGGACCAACGGCGACACCGCGACGGTCATTAAAACCCCGGAGGGGCAGCAGCCGTTTCGGCGTGCGAAGGTGAAGTTTTTCACGGCGGACTACGCCACGCTTCGCTATGGGCCGGGCCTGGTCCAGCTCGAGATCTACGCCCTGATCGACCGCGGCTCCCTGGCCGTGGAGGATGAGGACAGCACGCAGCTCGCCAGTTACCAGATCACCTTTCGCATCTATCATGCGGACAGTCTCATCACCGGGGATTCCTGGGTGCGGTATGACCGCTCACTCACCTCGGAGCAGCGCCGTCCCGGGCAGAAGATCCCCGAGCTGATCAAGTACGTGGTCCGGCCGGGGAAGTACCGCCTCGAGGTGGAGGTCGCCGACCTGGTCGGCCATGTCTTCCGCCGCGATGTGTACCCGGTGGAGGTGAAGGCGTACGATGAGGATCACCTCACCCTCTCGGACATGATCATCGCCTCGCGGATCGAGAAGCCGATGGGGGATGCCGGGGAATTCGACCACAACGGTCTTCTCGTCCTGCCCAACGCGGAGCGGATGTTCGGCGCCGGCAGCCCGCAACTTTTCTACTACCTCGAGCTGTACCATCTTTCGACGGGGGAGGGCGATCGCTATGTCGTCAAGCGCCGCATTCTGAACGATGTCGGGGAAGAGGTGAAGGTGCTCAAGGAGCGGGATCGCGTGGTTCCCGCCCCGGATTGCGTGGATTTCGGAGCCTTCAGCGTCGCGACGCTGCAGACGGGCAGCTACCGGTTGGTGATTGATGTGACCGACGTCGCCAGCGGCGAAACGGCCGTCACGGAGAGGACCTTCTGGGTGTACCGGCCCGGGATGCAAGCGGAAACGCAGGCCCGGCGGATCGCCCTGGCCGAACCCGGTTTCGACATCGCGGCCATGTCCGATGCAGAGGTCGCGAGTGAACTGGAAAAGGTGGAAATCCTGCTCCAGTCGAAAATCGCCCGCAGCGTCCGCCAGCTCGGACCGCAGGACAAGCGGGCTTTTCTCGCCGGTTTCTGGTCCTCCAATGACCCGGATACGACGACGAGAACCAACGAGTGGCGCGACGAGTTCCTCCGTCGCATCGACGAGGCGAACGCCCGGTACGGCAGCCTGAACAAGGTGGGCTGGAAATCCGACCAGGGACGGGTTTATGTCCGTTTCGGCGAACCGGATCGCATCGAGGATCATCCCTTCGATTACGGCGTCGGCAAGGCCTACCAGGTCTGGGAGTACGACAACATCGAGGGCGGCGTGATCTTCGTCTTCGTCGACCGCAACAACTACGGCGACTACGTCCAGGTCCACTCGACCCTGAACGGTGAGATCAACAACCCCAATTGGATACAGCAGGAGCTGCGGGCGAGACCGTGATCGAGGCGCAAAACCTGACCAAGGTTTTCGAGGACGGCAAGCGAGGGCCCGTGGTCGCCGTGGACCACATCACCTTCTCCGTGCGCAAGGGCGAAATCTTCGGCCTCCTCGGCACGAACGGCGCCGGCAAGACGACCACCCTGCGGATGCTCGCCACCCTGCTGACCCCCACCGAGGGCACGGCGGAGGGCGCCGGATTCGACGTTCGGCGGCAACCGCGGCAGGTCCGGGAATCCATCGGCTTTCTCACCGGCGACACGAAACTGTACGACCGCCTCACCCCCCGTGAAGTGCTGACCTATTATGCCCGCCTCTACGGACTCTCCCGCAGCGAGGCGGCCGGGAGGACGGAGGAGATCGCCCGCCTCTTCGGCATGGACTCCTTCCTGACGAGGAAGTATGGCAAGCTGAGCACAGGCCAGAAGCAGCGGGTGAGCATCGGGCGGGCGGTGATTCATCACCCGCGCCTGATGATCTTCGACGAGCCCACCGCCGGGCTGGACCCGATCAGCGCGCGGCACATCCACCAGTTCATCCGTGCCTGCCGCGAAGAGGGCCGCACGGTGTTCTTCTCGACGCACTACCTGCGCGAAGCGGAGCATCTCTGCGACCGCCTGGCGGTGCTGCACGAGGGGACCATCCGTGCGGTGGGAACGCTCGAGGAGGTCCTCGCCACGACCGGCGCGGCCGATCTCGAGGAGGCGTTCTTCGCCCTGATCGACAACGCCTCCGGGGTCCACCCGGAAGACCGCGCCGCCTCCGCCGGGGAGTAACGATTCCCGGCCGACCCATCCCGATATTTTCCCGCCGTAGGATTCTTCCTTGCACGTCCCCCCTTTGCACGCTACGTTTGTGCCTGTTTAACAGGGCTCGCCCGGGAGCGATTTACCCGCCACGGCGGGCAAGTTCCGGGAAGAGTAGCTACGCTGCGAGGAAAACCGGATGAAGAGAACGTTCCGTGTGATGGCGGTGGTGATCGCCGCCGGTCTGATGCTTCCGGCGGGGCGGGCCGCCGCGGACGAGATGGATCTCGGCGACCTCGAGGGCATCTTCGCTTCCCTGCGGGGGATGCGAGTCGGGGGACTGGCGTACCTCTCCTACCAGCGGACCGACCGGCCCGCGAGCAGCCGTTTCACCGTCAAGCGCGCCTATATCGATGTCCGGGCGAACATCAGCAGCCGTTTCTCGGTGCGTATCACACCGGATATCTACCCGGATGATGACGGCACCGAATACCGGCTCAAGTATGCCTACCTGCGCTTCGAGGCGCCCGATTATGCCGTCTTCACCGGCCCGACGGTGGAGTTCGGCTTCGTGCACACCCCCTGGCTCGATTTCGAGGAACACCTCAACCGGTACCGCCTGCAGGACCCGATGTTCCTCGAACGCGCCGGGCTGATCTCCTCCGCGGATCACGGCGTCACGTTCGGCGCCCTGCTCGGCGGCCGGCTGGACGAGTCGTACCGCGAGCGGATCAACTCCCACTTTCCCGGCCGCTACGGCAGCCTGATGTTCGGAGTGTACAACGGCGGCGGGTATTCCTCCCTCGAGGTGAACGAGGACAAGACCTTCCAGGGCCGCCTGACCCTGCGGCCCCTGCCGGGTGTCGTTCCGGGTTTGCAGCTATCCCACCTCTTCATCACCGGCCGGGGGAACCGGATGGAGCCCTTCACCACTCCGGCGGCGGGCATCGCGGTCGACAAGGCGCCGGAGTATTCCCTGAACGCCTTGATGCTGAGCCTCGAGACCCACCGCCTGGTCCTCACGGGCACGGCGGAGGCCGGGGCGGGCAACCTGGCAGGGACGATGTTCCATGACGGATCGTCGACCGCGGACTACAACACCGGCGAGGCGCTCGTGCACCAGGGAACCTCCCTGTTCGCCGAAGTTCGCCTGTTGCCGGAGAGGACCCTGAGCCTCTGGGGACGGTGGGATTCCTTCGACCCGGACACACGGACCGGGGATGACGACTTCCAGCGCTGGATCGGCGCCCTCGCCTGGTGGCCCGACCCGGCGGTCCTCCTCCTGCTCGACGCCGACCTTCTTGTCCCCGGAGATCCGGCGGCGGACAGGTCCCTCCGGGTCCAGTTCACCACCTCTTTCAAGATCTGACCGGCGGACACTCACGGAGCGGTGCGCTGGTTCGTATGGGCAGGG
>CAYOKT010000057.1:0-18769 GCA_964404605.1 uncultured bacterium | reverse complement strand
GGGTCGGCGACCCAGGGCTACGTCCTGAGCCACCCATCGAGAAGCTGACAGGGCCACCCCGGCCTTGAATGCTTCCCGTTGTCATCCTGAACGCCAGTGAAGGATCTCAAAACGAAATGATTCACATCCAACAGAAGCGCGGCATTTCGAGATTCTTCCTTTCGTCAGAATGACATTCTTGCGCGCTTTGCCGTGTTTTGTATCTGCTGTCCCAAGCCCTTTGAAGCGTCATCCTGCTTCCGGCCGGCCGGGAGCGCGCCTTACCTGAGCAGGACCACCTTGCGCACGGCGTGGACCGGGCCGGCCTGCACGCGGACGAAGTAGACGCCCGAGGCCGCCTCCGCCGCGTTCCAGCTCAACCGGTGCCGGCCCGGCTGGAACCGCCCGGCGGCGAGAGTCGCCACCCGTCGCCCGAGGAGGTCGAACACCTCCGCCGTCACCTCCGAGGAGCGCGGCAGGCTGAAGGGGATGGTCATCTCCGGGTTGAACGGGTTGGGGTAGGCCCCGCCGATTTCGAAGCGCGCGGGCAGCGCCGCCTCGTCCTCCACGGCCGTACCGGTCAGGTCGATCGACACGGTGTCGGAAGCCGCCTCGCCCTGCTCGTATTCCGCCACGACTTGGTAGACGACCACGGTGTCCGGCGGGTCGGAGTCGACCCAGAACCGCTCGGCCGTCGTCCCGACAGGTTCGCCGTCGCGCTCCACGCGATACTCCGTCAACCCCCGCTCCGGGCCGACCGGCTCTTCGGAGCCGAGGGAGAGGCGGAGCATCGGGTTCCCGGCAAGGACGCCGCCGCCGAAATCGTCGAGCGGCTCCCAGGCGTCCGGCCCGATGGTGAAGGCGCCGCGCCCGAGGAGGGGCGGTGTGGTGTCACGGCCGATCTTGGTGTGACCCATCTGCACCCAGTCCACGGCGACCCAGACCTCGCTGCCGGCGGCCAGGGTGACGGCCGTGTCCGGCGGCATGGTGATCCAGAACCAGCCCTCCTCCTCCGGGGTCCGCGGCTCGCTCATGTAGAGCAGTTCGCCGGGCAGGCCGCCGTCATCGGCATAGAGGGCGAAACGGATGGGTCCGAAGCTCGTCATCCCGAGTTCGAGCACCCACGCTCCCATGGCGATCATATCGGCTTCGTCCGGCACGGTGATCCGGTTGGCATATTGCGACCCTTCCGGCGCGCTGGCGGCGAAGGCGAGGTTCGACTCCGCGCTGCCGTCGTCATAGGCCAGCTCGCCCCCCCGCAGGTGCCCCCAGGAGAGGTTCACCGCCCCCGCCGCGGCGTCATATTCCGCCGCGAGGGCCGTGGGCGCCACCGGCTCGTACCAGGTCACGGTCAGGGGAGGGGTCGGGTGCGACTGCCCCTGCGCCCACTGGGAGGTCACCGTGTACACGTAGGACCCGAACTCCGTGACGATGTCCACCCACATGGTGTCGGCGGTGGTCGCGATCTCCTCGCCGTCACGATAGACCCGGTAGGCGACGAAATCGGTCAGGTCGGCATCCATGTGCCAGTGCAGGATGACGATCCCGTGCACGTTGTCCAGCTCCGCCGTCAACCCCTCGGGAGTGACACGCGGGTCATCGCTGGCCCACAGCCCGGAGAGGACAAGGCTGAAGGGCTGTTCGCCGCCGGTGAGCGTGTTCTTGTGGTGGACTTCCAGCACGTAGTCCCCCGCCAGCGCATCCGGCACGTCGACGAAGATCTCCTCGACATTGTCGCGGAAGTTGTCGCCCGTGGTCGCGGCGGCGGAGGGGTTGGCCGGGTCGAGCACCCAGGGCTCGAACTCGGTGCCCGTGCCGACATGAATCAGCCGCATGTCGAGGTCGTTGACCAGCATCAGGTCCGGGGGGTTCAGGGCGGCGGACGGCGGGCTGGCGGGGGGATCGGTCCAGGCGATGGTCGCCGTCAACGGTTCGTTCCCATCCGCCAGGAGGGTGTACCGCACCGTATCCCCCTCCGTCAGCGTGGATTCCTGGATACGGTAGTAGTCCTCCTCGTCATCCCGGATCACCTCCGCGGCGTGGAAGGTGTTCAGCAGGCCCCAGCCGAAGCGGTAGTCCGGCCCGTCCCCGGAGCCGGCTTCGTCCGCGGTGTGAACCATCAGGGCCTTCATCGTCGCCGAGAGGGGGGTGTCGCCGCCGTGGGTGTCCTTGTAGTACTGCACCAGCAGGTTGAGCGAACCCGCCAGGTTGGGGCTGGACATCGAGGTCCCGCTGTAGGAAGAGTAGGCCGTGTTGCTGCTCGCGACGGAGGAGTAGAGCTGGATGCCGTTGGCGACGAGGTCCGGTTTCACCCGTCCGTCATCGGTGGGACCCCAGGTGCTGAAGGAGCTCATCACGACGTCGGAGGGGTACTGGTACCCCTGGGGGATGTCGTTCACCGCGCCGACGGTGATGATGTTCTTCGAGTTGCCGGCGGCGGTGATGCAATCGTAGCCGTCCGAGCCGCCGTCCCGCTCGTGCACCATCGTGCTGTTCAGCTCCCAGTCCCCGTCGATGTAGACATAGTGCGAGACCGGCTGCCCGCCGGGTCCCTCGCCGCGGTCATTGCCCGCGGACTTGCAGATGGTGTAATAGGGGGCGTTGTAGGCGATGTTGTCCCAGGACTGGGCCTGGTAGCCGTAGAAGCCGAAGTTGTAGTCCTCGTCCTCCGAGATGTCCGGGTCACCCCACCAGTACCAGATGCCCTGGCCGTAATCGTAGTTCCAGCCGGTGATGTAGCTGTAGGAATGGTTCGAGACCAGCAGGCCGTTTCCGGCGGCGGAGGCCATCTCGCCGTTGTCATTGGTCCATTCGTAGGAGTAGAGCACGCCCTCGGGGCTCATCCCGTGGGCGTCATTGCGCACCCCGGCGGCGATCATGGTCCCGGCGACATGGGTGGCATGCGAGGCCGCGCTGCCGCCGTCCATCACGATCACCCGGCCGGTGAATTCCTGGTGGGTGAAGCGCACCGCGCCGCCGTCCCAGATGGCGAGTTCGCCCGCGTCGTTCGCACCGGTGAGCGAGAATCCAAAGCCCGCGTTGGGCCAGCACTTGTCGGTGCCCACGGTCCGGGCGGCGTCCAGGTTGTTCACCTGGTAGAACAGCGGCCGGCCGCCCTCGACACCGATGAATTCAATGGTGGAATCGGCGAACAGCGCGCGCCAGGCGGGGTTATCGGACCGCAGGAACCGCTCGTACTCGGGCCCGCGCCGGGCGGCCCATTTCGCCGCGGTCTCACGGCTGATCCGTTCCAGCTCCCGGGTGTTCGTCGTGGGTCGCGCCCGGAGAGATCCGGGCGTTACCAGGCAAAAGCCCAAGAGGATAAAAAGCGACGCAGCCCATCGCAGTGTAAATCGCATGGTCCCTCCTGCATCCCGTTCCCGCGTCCCGTGCAATGCCCCCTCGCCGTATGATGTGCCGGGAATGCGGTACCCTGTCTCGGTGCTCCTCCGGCGGCGCCCCGGAAACGGCGTCAGTGCCGTCCCCCCGCCCGTCACCCGTCCGGGGAGCGGACCTTCGGGAAACGGTAAAAGTACAAAATCCTGTAGCGAAAATCCGTGATGGTGGTCAACCCATCGACTTGTGCGCTCAGGGAAGGAGAATCAAACCGAGCACCCCGACGATGAGTGTGTAAGCCGCGAAGCCGTACAGGCGGCCACGCCGGAGCACGGCCATCAACACCCCGATGGCGACATACCCGCTGAAGGCGGAGGCGACGGTGCCGGCGAGAAAGGGAAGCGCCATCCCGTTCTCCAAGGTGGAGAAGTCCTTGAGCGTGAGCACCGCCGCCCCGAGGATGGCGGGGATGGAGAGCAGGAAGCTGAAGCGCGCGGCGGCGTCCCGCGACATCCCGGCGAACAGCCCGGCGGCGATGGTCGAGCCGCTGCGGCTGATGCCGGGGACGATCGCCAGCCCCTGCAGGGTGCCGACGAGCAGGGCGTCCAGGGTGCGGACCCCGGTCAACGGCCTGTCACCCCCGCGAACCCGCTCCGCGGCGACCAGCAGCGCGGTCGTCAACAGCAATCCGCCCGCGGCGATGCGCGGGACCTGGAACAGCGACTCGAGCAGACCCTTGAACCCCAGGCCGATGACCGCGGTGGGCACCATCGCGAGCAGGAGCATCCAGCCGACCCGGCGTCCCGCCCCGCCGGCGAAGAAATCGTGCAACACCATCGCCAGGTCGCGCCGGAAATAGACGAGCACCGCGAGCAGCGTGCCGAGGTGCACCGCCACCTCGAAGGCGACATTCTCGCTGTGGATGCCGAGCAGGTACTGGCCGAGAACGAGATGGCCGGAAGAGCTGATCGGGAGGAACTCGGTGAGCCCCTGCAAGAGCCCGAGCAGCAGGGCGTGGAGCAGGCTCACCGGCGCCTCCCCGGGGAGCGTCCCGCGCCCGCGCTCTCATCGAGATCCGCGGGGGGGGAGAGCAGCAGGCGGCGGCGGGCGGGGTCCTCGACCCTCACCGCGCCCTCCACCACGGTGAGCAGCCACATCCCGAGCCCGACATGCCGACGGCTGTCGAACACCTGCCGCCCTGCCGCGAGGTCCAGCGTCTTCAGCCGTTTCAACCCCTCGGCCGTGCCCGCCGGGCCGCTGCGCCCACCGGCGGCGGTGAGCAGCATGCGCACGCCGTCGAAGCCGCGGATGTTCCAGGGGTGAACCGCGCCGCCCGTCTCGCGGTAGACCTCCGTCGCCAGCTCCGCCATCACCCCCTCGGTCTCCTCCAGGCGGTAGGGGGCGGTGAACACGAGGTCCTCGGTGTACTGGCGTTGATGGTACAGCTCCTCGGGGTCGTACCAGCCGGCGTTGCCCATCTTCACCGCGCGGAAGTTGTAGAAGGCGAACTGCGGGGCGAACAGCTCGATGGTGCCGGGCTCAATGGGGAAGTACAACCCCTCGATCGTTTTCAGCTCGATGGCGTTGGAGTCGATCGCCCCGACCTTGAAGGCGGGTGTGCGGCGGATGCTGTCGAGGTGGGTTCTCCACAGGCGTTTCCACAGGGCGCTGTCGAGGAGCGTGGTGTCCCGGCCGCCCGTCGTATCGGCGACCCACAAGCTGTCATGCCACACGCTGTCCGCGCCCAGGCTGTCGAGGAAGGCGCGGCGGAAGCCGATCTCGCGGATGCGGAGGAACTGGCGGCTGACACTCACCCCCTCCTCGGGGAAGTACCATTCCACCGCCAGCACCTCGCAACTGTCGCGGGCCTCGAGGGTTTTCGTGAAGCCCTCGACCAGGTAGCGCCCGAGATCGGTCGCCGGGGCGACCACGGCGAAGGTGCGCAGGTGGAGCGAATCGGCGGCGTACATCGCGGCGATGGCCCCTTCGCGCTCCCAGTCCGCCTCCGGCATGAACACCGTGGGACCGGCCAGGTACAGGTCCGGGCGGCGCCGGCCGGGCAGAACCACCGGGATACCCGCCGCCTGCGCTTCGACCGCCGCGGCGATCGCATCGCTCTCCCGCCCGGAGATCACGAGAGCCCAGACCCCCTCCCGCCGCACGAGGGTTCTCGCGGCGAAGACCGCCTCCGGCGCGCCGCAGGGAACCGTCCGGACGACCAGTTCCCCCCGTCCGCCCGCCTGTTCATCGACCTTCACCGCCGCACGGGCGCCGACGAGCAGGTCACGGGCGGTGGTGTCCTCCTCGCTCTCCTGCTGGACGATAACCCCGATGCGGGGGTTCTCCGCCGGGGGCGCGGCGAGGGTGTCCAGCGCCGCCCGGGCGACGCTGCTGCGGGCGAGGGCGCGCAGGGTCCCGGCGCGGTAGCGCACCGGGCCGGCGGCCAGTCCGGCGAGCCGCCTCGCCGCCATCGCCGCCACCCTCTCCGGGGCTCCCGCGTTCAGGCAGGCGACCAGCTCGCGGGCGGCGTCGTAGCTCTCCCCCCGCGCCTCGTGGACCGTGGCGAGGAGGTAATGCGCCTGGGCCGCCATCGGCCCGGCCGCCTCGCGCTCCAGCACCGCCAGCGCGCGGGCGAGCGCCCGGTCCGGCTGCCCGAGGGCGAGTTCGGCCCGGCCGGCGAGAAGAGCCGCCGCCGCCGCGAAGGGACCGTCCGGCCGGGCGGCCAGCAACGCCTCGGCGGAAGCCAGCGCCCCCTCCGCATCGCCCGCGTCCAGCCGCTCGAGCGCCGTGCGCAGCTCCGGCGGCATCTCCCCCCGGGCCGCCGCGACGCGGGGCGCCGGCAGCAGCGAAAGCGCGAGTGCGAGCCCCAGCACCAGGCACAACCGCGCCGGTGAAGTCGTCCCCGCGGCCCATGATTTCATCTTCATCCCCTGCCCTTTCCCCCGGAACCGGGCGGCATCGTTACTACTCCCACTCCACCGTCGCCGGGGGCTTGCTGCTGATGTCATAGACCACCCGGTTGACCCCCTTGACCTCGTTGATGATACGGGTCGCGACCCGCCCGAGGAGGTCATGGGGCAGCGGGCTGTAATCGGCGGTCATGAAGTCCCAGGTGTCCACCGAACGCAGGGCGACCACGTGCTCGTAGGTGCGGGCGTCGCCCATCACCCCCACGCTGCGCACCGGGAGCAGCACCGCCAGCGCCTGGCTGACCTTGTCGTACCAACCGGCCGCCCGCAGCTCCTCGAGGAAGATCGCATCCGCCTCGCGCAGCACGGCGAGCCGTTCGGGGGTCACCTCGCCGAGGATGCGCACCGCGAGCCCCGGCCCCGGGAAGGGATGCCGCCCGACGATCGACTCCGGCAGCCCGAGCTCCCGCCCGAGGTCGCGGACCTCGTCCTTGAACAGCTCGCGCAGCGGCTCCACCAGCTCGAGCTTCATCCGCTCCGGCAGCCCGCCGACGTTGTGGTGCGACTTGATCGTCGCCGAGGGGCCGCGGAAACTGACCGACTCGATAACATCGGGGTACAGGGTGCCCTGGGCGAGGAAGCGCGCGTCCGCATGGCGGCCGGCCGCCTCCTCGAAGACCTCGATGAAGGTATGCCCGATGCGCACCCGCTTCTCCTCCGGGTCGGTGACCCCGCGCAGGGCGGCGAGGAAGCGGCCGGCGGCGTCCACCACCTCGAGGCGGACATGCAGGCGTTCCCCCAGCAGGGCGGCGACCTCCTCCGCCTCCCCTTTCCGCAGCAGCCCGTTGTCAACGAAGAGGGCGATGAAGCGTTCGCCAACGGCGCGCGCGAGCAGCGCGGCCATCACCGTGCTGTCCACCCCGCCGCTGACGCCGCCGATGACGACGCCGTCGCCCACCTGCTCGCGGACACGGCGGACCGCCTCCACCTCGAACGCGCCCATCGACCAGCCGCCGGAGGCGCCGCAGCTCTCGAAGAGGAAGCGGCGCAGGATCTCCTGTCCGCGCGCGGTATGGCGGACCTCGGGGTGGAACTGCACGCCGTAGAGGCGGCGCGCCTCGTCGGCCATCGCGGCCACCGGGCAACTGTCGCTGCGGGCGACGACCCGGAAGCCTTCCGGCAGCTCCTCGATCCGGTCGCCGTGGCTCATCCAGGTCAGGGTGCCGCCCTCGATCCCCGCGAGAGGGGTCCCCCCGCCCTCCAGGACATCGACCTCGCGCCGGCCGTACTCGCGAAGCTCGCTCGGGACCACCCGCCCCCCGAGGAGCAGCGCCATCAACTGCATGCCGTAGCAGATGCCGAGCACCGGGACCCCGAGGCGGAAGATCTCCGGGTCGATGGAGGGCGCGCCCTCCTCGTGCACGCTCGAAGGTCCGCCGGAGAGGATCACCCCGATGGGATGTCTCGCCCGCACCGCCTCCACCCCGGCCTCGCAGGAGAGGATCTCCGCGAAGACGCCCTCCTCGCGCACCCGCCGGGCGATGAGTTGCGAGTACTGGGACCCGAAATCGACGATGACGACGGTGTCGAAGGTTGCGCTCATCCCCCTTCCCCCGCCCAGTTCTCCTCCCAGCCCCGCTCCCGCAGGCTGCGCA
Organism: uncultured bacterium; assembly: GCA_964404605.1. Taxonomy (GTDB): domain Bacteria; phylum Electryoneota; class Electryoneia; order Electryoneales; family Electryoneaceae; genus CAYOKT01. The sequence continues at coordinate 10,890 of CAYOKT010000057.1, read as the reverse complement.
GGGTTTCGAACGCGGTCCAGTCAACCTTGAGCGGCGTCACCGCGGCGTATCCCCGCCCGACGGCCCGGTCATCGCCCTCCTCGAGGTCGCCCAGCTCGGTCCACTTGCCGCCCATCCAGTAATATTCCCGGTCGCGGGCGTCACGGCGCCGGTCGAAGACCTCGCGGAACACCGTGTAGCCGACGCGGGTCACCCGGATCCCCTTCAACTCCTCCACCGGCAGCGGGGGGACGTTCACACTCAGGAACTCGAAATGCTCCAGCGGCACCTCCCGCAGCCTCCGGAGGACGTGCAGGGCGACCTTCACCGCGCCGCGGTAATCGTTGCTCTGGAAGCTGGCCAGCGAGACCGCCACGGAGGGGATGCTGAGCAGCGCCCCCTCCAGCGCGCCGGCCACCGTGCCGGAGTAGACGCAGTTCAAGCCGACGTTGCTCCCCCGGTTGATCCCGCTGAAAACGTAATCCGGGGGCTCGTCCATCAGCTCGCTGCACCCGATCTTGACGCAATCCGCCGGGGTGCCGTTGATGAAATACCCCCGGAGCCCGTCGTCCCGGATCGGCCAGACGCGAAGCGGGTCGGTCAAGGTAATCCCCATCGCCACCGCGCTGCGCTCGCGATCGGGCGCGACGACGGTCACCTTCGCCTCGCCGCTCAACGCCTCGTACAGCGCCTGCAGGCCCGGCGAAAGGTAGCCGTCATCGTTGGTCAGGAGGATTCGTTCCGCCATCCGATTATCACCATGAATCGTGAAGCTCCCCTCCCCCGGTTCCGCTTTCGGGGGGGAGCCGGGCGGGCTCAGGTCCCGCTGCGATCGATGAACTCGAGGATCGCATCGCAGATGCCGTCCGCCAACTTCTGGCGGAACGCCTTGCTGCGAAGCTGCCCCTCCTCGTTCGGGTTCGAGATGAAGGCCGTCTCGATCAGGATCGCCGGCATCGAAGCGCCGATGAGGACGTAGAAACCGGCCTGGTCCACCCCCCGGTCGATCAGCCTGGTCCTCTTGTGTACCTCCTTCTGGACCAGCGCCGCGAGCTGCTCGGACTCCTTGACAAATTGCGCCTGCGCCATCGCGAGGAGGATGAAGTTCTCCTCGGTCAGGTCCTTGTACTGGTCGCGGGACTCTTCATACTGGATGACCGAGTTTTCCTTCAGCGCGACCTTCATCGCCCGCTCGGTGCGCGCCGGGGAGAGAAAGTAGGTTTCCAGCCCGTGCGCCCTGCGGTTGCGCGACGAGTTGCAGTGAATGCTGACGAACAGCTTGCCGCCGCTGCGGTTGGCGATCCGCGTCCGCTCCCCGAGGGGAATGAAGGTATCATCATCGCGCGTCATCAACACGTCCGCGCGGGACCGCTCGCGGAGCGCCTTGCGCAACCGCAGGCCGATGTCGAGCGCGATGTCCTTCTCCCGGGTCTTCTTCCGGCCGACGGCGCCGGGATCCTTTCCCCCATGCCCGGGGTCGATGACGATCTTGTCGATCCGCCAGCTCCGCTTCGCCTCCCGCAGCTCCTCCTCCACCGGGGTGTCGCCGTAAGCCAGGGGGCCGTTCCCGTTCTCCTCCGCCGGCTGCAGGCGCACCGTGATCCGGCAGGACAGGTCCGGCCCCTGCAGGCGCGCGCCATAGAGGGGCACCCGGGAGAGGATCACCGCCCGCCCCCGTTTCGCATCCCACAGCACCCGGGCGGTCAGCGCGCTGTCGCCGGAGATGGTGAGCGCCCCGCCGCCGAGCCTGGCACCCTCGATCACGAGTTCCAGCCGGGTCGAATCGACCGGTTCAAGGTGCACGGGATAGGGATAGGCGAGGGTGATGCGGTACACCACCGCATTTTCCTCGCGATGCGCCTCCAGCTCGAGCACGTCGGAGGCGGGGCGTTCCCACTCGATCCGGCGGGCGGCGCGGTCGATGCGCAGGGTGCCCGGAGCATACCGCTGGAGCAGGTCGAGGAGGAACTCCCCGGGAACGAAGAGGCGCACGCCGTCGCGGACCACGGGCAGGGGAAAGTGGACGATCTCCACCCCGACCTGCGCGAAGGCGCCGTCCGGCACCAGGGTCACCGGCTGCTCCGGGATGAGGAGGATGTACCGCCCGCTCTCGTCGCGCTGATAGGCGATGCCGAGGGCATCGCAGAGCGAGAGGGCATCGATGGTTTCGACCTCCCCAAACAGGCGCGCCGGGGCGGACCCCGCCGGGGCACCGTTACGGATCACGGTCCAGCGTTCGGAGGGGGTCTGGGCGCCAAGGGCGAAAGCCGCAAGCACCACTCCCACGGCGAGGAGAGCACGTCTCATAAGGCGTGAAGGTAGTCAGGACCACGAGAGGGCGCAAGAGACCCCGCCCGCCCGGGGGTGGGCCGCCGCACCCGCCGGAACGCCTGTCGGGAGAGGGGAAAGCGTCTCTCTGTGATTTGCATCACACGGCTGAATTGCGTATTAATAAAGTGAAGACTGTGTCGTGGTATCGGGTACCGCTCCACGCCAAGGGAAGACTTCGAAGTCGCGCCTCGCTGCTGACACTCCTGTCTGTTTCAACCACCCGCCGCGATATGGTGACGGGTGGTTTTTACTTGTCCTTCCGGGGCGTTGCCGGCCGGGGCGGATCCAGGTGAACCGGTCAACTGGGAGCCGAATCTATTCGCACGGAGGGCTGACATATGCTTCGCGGGCAGGCCGACATCCGCCACCCACGCAGGGTGCGCTACCTGAGACGAATCGACCAGGTCGCGCAACTGAGCGAGGAGGAGCGCAGGCGCCTGCGACCCGTCTGTGAACGGTACGCGTTTCGTGCCAACGACTATTACCTCAACCTGATCAACTGGGCGGACCCGAAGGACCCCATCCGCCGGCTGGTGATCCCCAGCGAGGACGAACTCGAGGAGTGGGGGAAGCTCGATGTCAGCCACGAGGCGGACTACACGGTCGCGCCCGGGGTGCAGCACAAGTACCCGCATACCGTGCTGATCCTCGCCACGATGACCTGCGCCGCCTACTGCCGGTACTGCTTCCGCAAGAGGCTGTTCATGCCGGACAGCGAGGAGACCGCGGTCGACTTCAGCGAGGGAATCGAGTACATCGCCCGCCACCCGGAGGTGCAGAACGTGTTGCTCTCGGGCGGCGATCCTCTCGTCCTCTCCACCGGGCGGCTGGAAGCCCTCATCGCCCGGCTGCGGGCGATCGACCATGTCGGTGTGATCCGCATCGGCTCGAAGGTTCCCTCCTTCAACCCGCTCCGCCTCCTGGACGACCGCGCCCTGTTCACGATGTTCGCCCGTTACAGCACGCCGCGCAAACGCATCTACCTGATGTCGCACTTCACCCATCCCCGCGAATTGACCACACCCGCGATCGAGGTGGTGCACCGCCTTCTCCGGGCGGGGGTGATCATCGCCAACCAGACCCCCCTGCTCGCCGGGATCAACGACGACCCGGATGTCCTCGGCGAGCTGTGGCTCCGGTTGAGCGAGATCGGCGCGACCCCTTACTACCTGTTCGTCAACCGGCCGACGGCGGGCAACGCGCCCTTCCGCGTGCCCCTGACACGCGGCTACCGGCTTTTCCAGGAGTCCCTCACCCGGGTCTCCGGCCTCGGCCGGCGGCTTCGCTACACCATGAGCCACGCCACCGGCAAGGTTGAAATCATCGGCGTGGACGACCACCGGATCTACATCCGGTACCACCGGGCGGCGAAACCGGAGAACGCCGGTCGCTTCCTCGCCTTCCACCGTGACGACCAGGCCTACTGGCTGGATGATCTCGTCCCGGTGAAGGAGATCGATGCGCGCCGCGGCAACGGCCGCGCTCACCGCCTCGCCCGCGGGTAAAAGCCGCCCCATCGCGCGCCCCCCCTCCCGTTCCCGCCCGCGGGAATCTCCCGCGCCCCGATAACATCATCCGCTTTCGCTCCTTCCTCATGGCAGCCGCCCTCTGTAACTTCCATCCTCGGGTCGTGTCTCATGAACGGGTGGGATGGTGAGCGCGGAGAACTGGAGGGAACCGGGCGAGGTGGAGGCTGCCGCCGACAGCGCCGTGTACTGGCGCGCCGCATACGAACAATACGGCCCGGCGCTGCTGGCCTACCTCCTCAGCCGTCTCCCCCGGCGGGATGACGCGGAGGACCTGCTGCAGGAAACCTTCGTCCGCGCCATCCGGGCGAGCGGCAGCCTGCGAGACGAAGGAAAACTGCGCTCGTACCTCTTCACCGTGGCGCACAACCTGATGATCAACCAGGTGCGCCGTACGCGGGTGCTGCCCCTGAGCGCGACCGGAGAGAGAGGGGGGAACACCTTCGAAGGGATCGCCGATGACGAGAGCGACTCCCCGGAAGACACGGTACACTTGCGGGACCTCGATGAAACCGTGGCACAGGCGATGGAAATGATGACCCCGGCACACCGGGAGGCGTTCCGGATGGGCGTGCTCGAAGGACGTCCCTACAGCGAGATCGCCCGGTTGACCGGTTGGAGTCTTGCGCAGGTGAAGATCAACATCTACCGCGCGCGGAAGACGGCGATCGCCGAGATTCGCCGCCGCGGGCTGGTGGATGAGGAGCCGAAACCATGAAGAGCCGCGAAACCATGGAAGCGAACCTGTCGGCCCTGTTCGACGGGGAGCTGGCGGGAAGCGAGCTGCTGGAGACACTCGATGCTCTCGCCGCCTCCCCGGAGCTGCAGCGCTTCTGGAGCGAGATGCGGCGCCTGCAGGACCTCGCCGCACCCCCCTTGCCGGGGGCGGGGGCCGAGCCGCCGCCGGAACACCTGTGGAGGCGGATCGCGCGGCGGGGCCGCCTGGGGAAAACCGGGCGGGCGAGGACATTCCGCCTCTCCTCCCGTGCCTGGGCGGCGGCCGCCATGCTGCTGATCGGGATCGGGCTCGCGGCGGGCGGGGTTCTCCGCCTGCCCGTGCTGCGGGCATCGGACGAACCCGTCGAGGTCACCCTCGGCGAGGATGTCGGGAAAATGACCGAGGAGCGTTTCATCGCATTGACAACCGAGCTGCTCCGGGCCGACCGCCGTTATCACCGGAAGATGCTCGAGGTACTCGAGGCGGTCACCGCCGGAGAAGTGATCGAAGAGGGTTCGATGGACTTCAAGGCGCCGCGGCGGATCGAGGAACCCGCCGGAGAGTCCGAATCCCTGGCGGAGCTACCGCCGGACGAGACCGTGCCCTCGAGCGCAGACCGGCAGAGGATCAACCCGATGGAGATACAACTGTGGTAAACGATAGAGCGCGTATCATCTCCCCCGCGCGACGAAGAGGAGACAGGGCTATGGCTCGCACGAGGTCGATCCTGTTCGGAGTCATTGTCGCAGCGATCTTCCTCTCCTTGACCCCGGCGGACAACGCCGTCGCCAAGGGCAGGAAAGACGGCTACATCTACGGAAAAGTGGAAACCCGCAGCGGGAACACCTACACCGGGCTCATCCGCTGGGGCACGGAAGAGGCCTTCTGGGACGACCTGTTCCACTCCTCCAAGGAGAAGCTGCCCTACATGAAATACCTCGAGGAGCAGGAGGAGAAGGGGAGCGAGGACGCCCGCGCGGAAATCCGCCGCCTCGAGCGCGAGGAGAAGAAACTCCGCAAGAAGGAAGAGAAGCTCCGTCGTCGCCTGGACAAGGCGGACATCCCCGAGGAAATCACCGACCTGCGCGAGTCGCTCGTCGACCTGGAGGAGGAGCGGGCGGATCTGATGGAGCAGCGCGCGGAAGCCTATGCCCGTTCGTCGCGCTCCAGGCAACGCTCGAGGAGCGTGGTCAGCATTCTCGGCGGCTCCATCCGCGTGAACTGGGATGACCGGGGGGGCGGCTCCCGCATCTTCATCGCCCGCTTCGGCGACATCAAGAAGATCGACGTGATCGGCAGCGAGGACGCCGAGGTTACGATGAAGAACGGTAAGAAATACATCGTCAGCGGCTACTCGAACGATGTCGGCGGCAAGATCGAGGTCCGCGACAACTCCCTCGGCGACATCAAACTCCCCTGGAAGAAGATCGAGACCATCGAATTCCTCCCCACCCCGGGCGATGTGAAGCCGGAGGGGTACCGGCTGCGCGGCACCCTCGTCACCGACGGCGGCGAGTACAACGGTTACATCCAGTGGGACAGCGAGGAGTGCCTCTCCACCGACAAGCTGGACGGCGACTCGGAGGATGGCCGGGTCAGCATTCCCATGGGGGCCATCCGCTCCCTCAAGCGGCGCAGCATGAACAGCACCTGGGTGCAGTTGAAGGACGGACGGAAGATGTCGCTCGAGGGGACGAACGACGTGGATGCGTCCATCCGCGGGATCATGATCGAGGACCCGAGGTACGGCCGGGTCAAGGTCTCCTGGGATGCGTTCGAGGAGCTGACGTTCGAGGACGAGGGCGACAGCGGCCCCGGGTACGACACCTACCGCCCGGCGAAACCGTTGCAGGGCGTGGTCACGGACGTGAATGAGAACACCTACGAGGGACGCATCGTCTTCGACCTCGACGAGTCGGAAAGCTGGGAGATGCTGAACGGCAACCGTTTCGACATCGAGTACAACATCCCCTTCAGCAGGGTGGCGTCCATCTCCCCCCGCAGCCGCAACTCGAGCATGGTGGTCCTGACCAACGGGGAGAAGCTGCGCCTCGAGGGCGGCCAGGATGTTTCCGACAACAACGACGGCATCCTGGTTTTCCCGGAGGATAACGAGGACAAGCGCGTCTACATCCCGTGGGAGGAAGTGGAGAAGATCGACTTTCGCTGGTGAGAGTGCCGCTCGCAGGTCTCCCGGCGCCATGCAGCCCCGATGCGCCGGGAGTGGAAAACGCGCCGTGTGACCCCCTCGGCGCGTTTTTTCTCTCCCACGAAAGGCGGCTTCCGCCCCGGGTTCAGATCACCCGGTCGACCTTTTCCTTTTCACGCAGCTCCTTGAAGTGGGTGCGGAAATGCTCGCGGATCGCCTCCTCCGCCATTTCATGCCGCCGCAGGTCGCGCTTGCCCATGTCCTTCATCGCATCGATGGGATCTCGCGGCGGAGTGCTGGTCTCCGGCGGAGGCGCGGGCTTGGGGGGGTTATAGTGGACCGGGACCGGCCCCTTCACCGGCTCTTTCGGTTGGATTCCTGGCATCGCTGTTCTTCCCTACTTTTCCTCTTATCTTATCGGCACCTTTTCCGTAACTCTTGACCGGTCCACCCGCCGCGGGACGGACGCGGCCTTCCCGTCCTCGCGAAACGCCCGCGGCACGCCAGGCGAAAGGAACTTGATGGATTCTCTCGTCCCCTTTCCGGCGGACTCTTCCCCGGCCCTGAGCGGTTCCCACCGGCGCGTCAGCCCCTCCGAGGTTCTCGACCTCCTCGAGGAGCGCATCGCGCGCACCCTGGCGGACGGCGGTCGCCCGCTGGTCGTCTATGACCTGGATGCCACCCTGTTCGACAACCGCCCGCGGGTTCTTCGCATTTTGCGGGACCTGGCCGAAGAAGACTCCACACTCGATGAGCGGACCCGCGCCCTGGTGAAGTCCATTACCCTCGACCGCATCCGGTACCGCGTCGCGGACACCCTCCGCGCCGCCGGTCTGACCGACCCGGCTCTGCTCGAGCGTTTCCAGGAGGGCTGGTGGAAGCGGTTTTTCACCAACGAGTATGTCGTCTTCGACCTGCCCACCCCGGGCTCGGTGGAATTCGTCCGGCGGGTGGCGGAGTTCGGCGGAACCACGATCTACCTCACCGGCCGCGACACGCCGGGGATGAGCCGGGGAACCCTGAGTTCGCTGATCAAACACGGCTTCCCGGTGCCCGACGACCGGGGGACGATCCTGATCACCAAGCCCACCTTCGAGCAACCGGACATGGAGTACAAGCGCGAGGCGGTCGCGCGGCTGCGTGAAATCGGCCGGCCGGTGGGCCTGTTCGACAACGAACCGAAGCCGTTGAACGTGCTCGTGCGCGGGTTCCCGGAGGCGCTCGCGGTGTTCCTCGACACCATGCACAGCCCGGACGTGGAGCCGCTCGAACCCGGCGTGCTCGTCATGGGGAGTTTCGTCGCCGACACTTCACGGAACTGACCGCCGGGCGCCCGTCGCTGCCGGGCGGCGCGGCCTGTCCCTCTCCCGGCGGACGGAACCGGCATGACAGGGGAGTGAGAGAAGGGGAATTCGATGCCCAGCAGAATGCCGATCCAGCACAGCCGCGAATATCGCTTCCGGCGGACGCTCAACTGGCTGCCCATGGGGCTGACCTACGCTTTCCTCTACATGGGCCGCTACAACCTGACCGTCTCGAAGAACGCCCTCGGCGACCTGATGACGAAGGAGGATTTCGGCATCATCTTCGCCGTCGGGACGATCACCTACGCCATCGCCTTCCTGATCAACGGTCCGCTCACCGACCGGATCGGCGGCAGGCGCGCGATTCTCATCGCCGCCTTCGGCTCGGCGACGATGAACATCCTCATGGGCCTCACGATCCACCACATGCTGACCCAGGGCATGAAGATGAACCTGCGCCTGGCGTTCAGCCTGCTGTACGCGGGCAACATGTACTTCCAGAGCTACGGCGCCGTGGCCATCGTGAAGGTGAACGCCTCGTGGTTTCATGTGCGCGAGCGCGGCATTTTCGGCGGCATCTTCGGGGTGCTGATTTCCCTCGGGATCTACTTCGCCTTCGACTGGGGTTCGGCGATCGTCGAGGCGACCCGGGCCACGGTGACCAGCCACCTGAACCCCGTGCAGCAGGCCCTGCGGACGGTGCTCGGGGTACAGGGATCGACCATCGACCAGACCTGGTGGGTCTTCTTCGCCCCCGCCGCGCTGCTGTTCACCTTCTTCATCATCGAGCTCTTCCTCCTCCGCGACCGCCCGAGCCAGGCGGGGTTCGAGGACTTCAACACCGGCGACGCCTCCTCCGGTGAAGCGGACAAGCCCTTCCGACTGGGCGAAATCCTCAAGCGGGTGCTGACCAACCGGATCATCCTCACCATCGCGCTCATCGAGTTCTGTTCCGGGGTGATGCGCAACGGGATCATGCACTGGTACCCGATCTACATCAAGGAGGCGCTGCACTACAGCCCGGATCAGTTCATGCGCGCCAACTGGGGCCTGATCCTGATGCTCGCGGGGGTGACCGGCGGGCTGTTCGCCGGGGTGCTCTCGGACAAGGTGTTCGGCTCCCGGCGCGGACCGGTGGCGGCGCTGCTCTACGGCATGATGCTGGCCGGCGTGATCGCGATGAACTTCACCTTGCAGGCGCCGTGGTATATCCTCGGCGCCATCGTCGCCTTCATGAGCCTGAGCGTGATCGGGGTGCACGGGATGCTGTCCGGTACCTCGACGATGGACTTCGGCGGCCAGCGGGCGGCGGCAACCGCCGTCGGGATGATCGACGGCTTCGTCTACCTCGGCACCGGGGTGCAGTCCTTCGCCCTCGGGTTCCTGACCACCGCGAAATGGAGTTACTGGCCGCCCTTCCTGCTGCCGTTCGCCGTGATCGGGCTGGTCCTCTCGATCCGCATCTGGCACGCCTTCCCCCAGCCGGCGAAAAAGACCGGGGGACACTGAAACGGGTGGAACAACCCCTCCATGTGCGACGAATCACTCCCGGGCGGCGAAGAGACGATATAGCTTCCATGGAAGCGTGATTCGAGGGAGGTGGACGATGAAACGGTTTACCGGGACAGGAAACTACGCCGCGGCGGTCGCCGCACTGCTGCTGTTCGCCCCCGCGGCCCATGCGCAGGTGACCCTCACCGCGGATGACATTCCCATCGCCCCCGGCACGGTGATGAACTTCTACGTGCAGGTGGACAGCAACCTCGCGGACACCCTCGGCATTCCCGTGGACCTCGGTCCAAGCGGGCCGAACGGCGCCTGGGACTTCACCGGGGGGCCGGTCGACTCGGTGCTGCGCGAAACCCTGCTCGACCCGTCGAGCGCGCCCCAGGCGGACTCCTTCCCCGACGCCAACCGTGTCCTGACCTCCGACGGCAGCCCGTTCGGGTTCGGGCTGGCGGGCGCGATCCGCTATGAATCGGTGAGCGACACCGGCTGGGTGCTGCTCGGCTTGGGGATTCATGTCGAGAACGACAGCACCCCGCTGCCGCTCGATTTCTCGCTCCCCTTCACCCGCCCGATCCCGCTGCTCCCCCTGCCCGCCTCCTTCCCGATGGAGTGGACCTTCTCGGACACCGTTCAGCGCGAGTTCACCGATTCGACCGGCCAGCAGTACCGTGTCGACCTGGAACTCGGCGGGTTCAACGAGGTGGACGCCTGGGGTACGGCGAGCTACCCGGGCGGCGAGGACCCCGTCCTGCGCCTTCACACGGAGATCGGCGGGCAGGTCGTGGTGTCCGTGCTGGTGGATGTCTGGCCCGTCCCGCCCTTCTGGCTCCCGGTGTACCAGCAGACCTTCCCCGCGAGCCAATCCTACGTCTGGCTGGCTCCCGGGCTGGGCGAGGTCGCCGCGATCTCCTCCCTGCCGCTCGAACAGGACCCGGACTTCGACCAGGCCTCGCAGATCCGGCGGCGGGTCACCCTGGATGTCGTCGCGGCTGAGCCCGTCGCCGCGCTGCCGGCTGCGCCCACCCTCGCGCCCGCCTGGCCGAACCCGTTCAACTCGACGACGCGCTTCGCGTATGCCCTGCCGCGGGCCGGCTCGGTGAGGCTGGAGGTGTTCGACATCCTCGGCCGCCGGGTGGCGCTGCTGGCGGCGGGAGAGCGGTCCGCCGGAAGCCATGCGCTGGTGTGGAGGGCGCCGGAGGGGCTCGCGAGCGGACTCTATTTCCTCCGCCTCGACGCCGGAGGAGCCGCGGTCACGAGGAAGGTGATGCTGGTCCGCTGAACGGCGGGAGGGCTGCCTGAAACGGGGCGCTCCGCGCCCGCAGGACGGGTTTGTGGGGGCACGGCGCGCCGTGCCCCTACCAACGTTTTCCCGGG
>CAYOKT010000056.1:10074-18773 GCA_964404605.1 uncultured bacterium | reverse complement strand
AGATCCTTCACTTCGTTCAGGATGACACTTTTAACTGCTACAAAAACACCTCTTGTGATATCCAAACGCTGTCAATCGGCCCGCCGGGCCGCCTACGCCGCCTCTCCGCCCATTCCCAGCTCGGCGCGGAGGTACTGCCCGGTGTAGCTCGCCCGCACCGCCGCGACCTCCTCCGGCGAACCGGCGGCGATCACCCGCCCGCCCTTGTCGCCGCCCTCCGGACCCAGGTCGATGACCCAGTCCGCGGTCTTGATCACATCGAGGTTGTGCTCGATCACGATCACCGTGTTCCCCTTGTCGACCAGCTTCTGGAGGACATTAAGCAGCATCCGGATGTCATGAAAGTGGAGGCCGGTGGTCGGCTCATCGAGGATGTACACCGTGCGCCCGGTGGCGACCTTGCTCAGCTCGGAGGCCAGCTTCACCCGCTGCGCCTCCCCGCCGGAGAGGGTGGTCGCCTGCTGGCCCAGGTGGATGTAGCCGAGGCCGACATCGTTCAGAACCCTCAATTTCCGGGCTATACGCGGAATTGACTCGAAGAATTCAAGTGCTTCCTCAACAGTCATGTCGAGCACGTCCGCGATGCTCCGGCCCCGGTACTGCACCTCCAGCGTCTCGCGGTTGTACCGCTTCCCCTTGCACGCCTCGCAGGTGACATAGACATCCGGGAGGAAGTGCATCTCGATCTTGATAATCCCCGCCCCTTCGCAGGCCTCGCAGCGCCCGCCCTTGACATTGAAGCTGAAGCGCCCGGGCTTGTACCCGCGGGCCTTCGCCTCCGGCAGGCGGCTGAAGATGTCGCGGATCTCGGTGAACAGGCCGGTGTAGGTCGCCGGGTTGGAGCGGGGAGTGCGGCCGATGGGCGACTGGTCGATGTCCACCACCTTGTCCACCCAGTGCAGGCCGTTGATCTCGTCATGTTCGAGGGGCATCTCGCGGGAGCCGTAGATCATCCGCGCCAGGGCCGGGTAGAGGGTCTCGTTGACCAGGGTGGACTTCCCGCTGCCCGAAACCCCGGTGACCACGGTGAACAGGCCCACGGGGAAGCGCACGTCGATGCGCTGCAGGTTGTGCCCTCTCGCCCCCCGGACCCGGAGCCAGCGGCGGGCGGGCTTGCGGCGGCACGCCGGGAGCGGGATGCGCTCCGCCCCCGACAGGTACCTCCCGGTGATGCTGCGCGGCTCACCGATGATCTTCTCGAGCGTTCCCGCCGCGACCACCTCCCCCCCGCGCCGCCCCGCGCCCGGTCCGAGGTCGATGATGTGGTCCGCCCGCTCGATGGTTTCGCGGTCATGCTCGACGACGATCACCGTGTTCCCCAGGTCGCGCAGCCGCTCGAGGGTCTCGATGAGGCGGTTGTTGTCCCGCTGGTGCAGGCCGATGGAGGGTTCATCGAGGATGTAGAGCACGCCGACGAGCTGGCTGCCGATCTGCGTCGCCAGCCGGATGCGCTGCGCCTCGCCCCCCGACAGGCTGCCGGCGGAGCGGTCGAGGCTGAGATAGTCGAGCCCCACGTTCACCAGGAAACCGAGGCGGGCGCCGATCTCCTTGAGGATCTGGGCCGCGATGATCCGGTCCCGCTCGCCCAGCTCGAGTTCCGCGAAGAACCGCTGCGCCTCGCGGATGGAGAGCGAGGTGATCTCGGCGATGTTCCGCCCCGCGATGCGCACCGAGAGGGCTTCCGGCCGCAACCGCTGCCCGCCGCACGCCGCGCAGGGCACCTTGCCCATGAACCCCTCGATCCACTCCCGGATCATCGCGCTGGCGGTCTGCCGGTAGCGCCGTTCGAGGTTGCGGATCACCCCCTCCCACTTCGCCCAGTGGTCCCAGGTGCCGCTGGAGGTCTGCGTGTCGCGCTCCCACCGGAAATGCAGCTTATCCGGCGAGCCGTAGAGGACGATACCCTGCTGCGCTTCGCTCAGCTTCTCCCACGGCGTGTCGAAGTCGAAACCGTAATGGTGCGCCACCTGTTCGAGCATCCGGAAGTACCAGGCCTCCCGCGGGCTGCCGAGGCTGGCGACCGCCCCCTGGCGCAGGGATTTCCGCGGGTCGGGGACGATGCGGCGCGGGTCGATCTCCAGCTTGAACCCGAGGCCGTCGCAGACCGGGCAGGCACCGAAGGGGCTGTTGAAGGAGAAGTTGCGCGGGGCGAGTTCCTCCAGGGAGATGCCGCAGTCATGGCAGGCGAAATGCTCGCTGAAGAGGATCTCTTCGCCCGACCGGCGCAGCACGGTGACCAACCCGTTCGCCCGCTTCAGGGCCGTCTCCAGCGAATCGGCAAGACGGTTGCGGATGGAGCCCTTGACCACCAGACGGTCGACGACGACATCGATGCTGTGCTTCCGGTTCTTCTCGAGGGCGGGTGCCTCCTCGATGGGATGGATTTCTCCATCGACCCGGACGCGGACGAAGCCGTCCCGCTCGATCTCCTTGAACAGCTTGCGATATTCCCCCTTGCGTTCCCGGACGACCGGGGCGAGAACCTGGATGCGCTCCCCCTCCGGCAGGGTCAGGATGGAATCCGTGATCTGCTGGACCGTCTGCCGCTCGATGCGCTTGCCGCACGAGGGACAGTGCACGATGCCGATTCGCGCGAACAACAGGCGCAGGTAGTCATAGATTTCGGTGACCGTGGCAACCGTCGAGCGCGGATTCCGGCTCGTCGCCTTCTGCTCGATGCTGATCGCCGGGCTGAGCCCCTCGATGAAGTCCACATCCGGCTTCTCCATCAGCCCGAGGAACTGGCGGGCATAGGCCGACAGGGATTCCACGTACCGGCGCTGCCCCTCCGCGTACAGGGTGTCGAAGGCCAGCGAGGACTTGCCGCTGCCGGAAAGACCGGTGATCACGATGAGCCGGTTTCGGGGCAGGGAGACGGAGATGTCCTTCAGGTTGTGCTCGCGAGCGCCGCTGATCAGTATCTCTTCCGGTTCGTTGGGTGCCATGGTTCCCGCTTGCTATGGAACGCAGGGGCGCGGTGCGCCCGCGTGGTTCTCCCCGGAGCAGAGGGGATCATCCGAATGAACGAGAGGGAATGTAGGGCAGGAAAAAGCACTGAACAAATGATCCGTCAGTCCTCCCCGGGAAAGCGGGAGACAGGGAAGGTGCCCGGGGGAAAAACGGAGAAGCAGAAGGGCGGAATGGGTTCTGCGCGATGGGTTGATCCCGGTGGCCCGGTTCGCCGAAGGTGCCTGCCCGGTGGGTCAGCGGGGATGGGAATCACCGCGTTGACGGCGGAAGCCCACCCGGACCGGCCTCATTCGGAGCCCGCCTCGCCGCGCCGCTGTTGGACTTCCCACACGCGCAGCCAGCGCACAACGTGATTGAAGGCATCGAACCAGGCGACGGCCAGACCCGGTACGCCGTCGAGGAAGCCGCCCTTGAGGAGGAACCGCCGGAGAAACCGCCCCGCCTGGCGCAGCCCGATGTTGAGGAAGAGCACCGCCTCGGGGTAGGACGCGCCGCGCCGGAGCAGCTTCTCCGCCTCGAAGGAGGCGTAGAACTCGCCCTTGCGGAGCATGTGGGTCACGGTCGGATAGGGGTGATGGTCCATGGGATGGTGGAGACGGCCGACGCTCCCCTTCACCGAAATCCGCTCGTGCACGTGCCGGGCGGGGAAACGCGCCGTGCCGCGGCGGAAAAGGCGGAGCTGGAGGTCCGGGTATTGTCCCCCATGCCTCACCCACTTGCCGAGGACATGGTTCCGGCGCGGGATGAAATACCCCGCGTGTCGCCCGCGATCCATCACGCGGCGGATTTCCTCCGCCAGCGCGGGCGGGATGCGCTCATCGGCATCGAGAACGAGGACCCAGTCCCCGGTGCAGCGATCGATCGCGAGGTTCTTGTTCAGGTTCAGGTTCGACCGGTTGGGTTCGACGAAGACCTCCGCTCCGGCCTCACGGGCGAGGCGGCCGGTGGCGTCGGTGGAGGAGCAATCGATGAGGACCACCTGGTCCGCCCAGGCGACACTCGCCAGGGCGCCCGGGAGCATCTCCTCTTCGTTGTGCGCGATGACGGCGACGGATAGTGAACTCATCGTTCCCTCGCGGCGGCGGCCGGACGGGTCCGCCGAAACCCTCGGGTCGCTCCGCCCGGCAGGGCCGGAACACCCGCTTCTCCTGCCGGGAAGGTACGACATCGCCCGGAGGCTGTCCACACCGCGACCGGCCCTCATCCCGCGAAGCGAATCCGGCATCCGGGCGGGGTGGAGCGGCGGGAACGGATCGGGTGGGCGGAAGCCGGCGCGTTCCGCTTGAACTATCCCGGCCGACGTGCTGGAAGAATCCGTCGAGTCTTACGGGAAAGATTGTGCAAGGACCGCTTTCATCGGGTTCTTGTCATCCCTTGTTTTTCCGAGACTTGAATCGGACAACCTTCAACCGCTCCCTGACAGTCCTCCGGGAGACCGCTTGAGCTTTCGACAGCGGCCCCTTCAGGCATCCCGGACCAGGGTCATGGAAATCCTTGCCCGCGGCGCTCAGGGTCGCGCGGCGCGCGGCGTTCCGGTCAAAGAAGCCGCCCGCCCTTGCCGATAGGCTTACTGGGTAGCCCTGACCCACGGCGTGCCGGACGACGCGAGGTTCCTGCGCCTTTCCTCGCGGCGATTACGGCATCGGCGGTGTCGGATTACGGTACCGCGGGCGAGCCGGTCCTCCGGGACCGGCTCGTTGCATCTCTACTCCGCAAGCAGCAGCGAGAACTCTTCTGGCGCGACCCGCGAACGTTCAGTATGTTTGGGCTACCTGTACCCGTCCGGGCGTAGCGGATGGTACCTTCCGCCTATTGACCCGGGAGTTGTGAACAAGAAGCGTCGCCAATTCACGCGAGACCACCATGCTCTTCCCACGGCGATCCGTCCTCCTGCTGCAATCCACATCGGCCGACGCCGATCCGCTTGTCGCCCGACTGCGCCGGAATGGATGGGAAGTCATCCACCGTCGAATCGATGAGACCCGGCAGTTTGTCCGGGAAAGCCTCCAGGAGTGGAACTCGGTCCCCCTCTGGTGGATTCCCCCGGAGACGTTGAACAACCTGGTCACCCATATCGCCGGGGCGGAGCATCCCATCTTCGACCTCGCCCCCATCCTGCTCACGAAGGAACACTCCACGCGCCAAACCGTCGCGGCGTTCCGGGCCGGAGCCACGGATCTCATCTCGGAAGATGATCTCGAAAAGGAGCTGATCCCGGCGGTCGAGCGGGCGTATTCCCGCCGCGTTCATGAAGCGTTGCGCACCCTGCGCCTCGTTTTTCGAGCGATTCGGGATGGAATCATCGAGGGAACCTCACGGCTGCTGCACGACCTGACAAGCCCGCAAACGGTGATCGGAAACGCGATGGACCTGTACGAGATGCAGCTCGAGATGGAGGGGACCGAGCCGAACTCCAAGCTGCGCATGATCCGTTCCGGGATCACCAGCACCGAGCGCATCGTCGAACACTGGAAGGAGTTCCTCGTCAGCGAGCAGTCCGCCATCGGGGTCGTGGATCTCGCGGGCGCTCTTCACCTCGCGCTGAGGTTGCTGCACGCCGAGCAGCCGAGTATCGAACTGGTTACCGATCCGCCGGAGCTCCACCCCGGCAGCGCCGTTCCCCACCGACCCGTCCCCGTGGTCGGGACCGAGGTCGGGTTGCAGCAGATCTTCCACGAACTGTTCAGCAACAGCGTCCACGCCACCCGTGATGCGAACCCGCCCCGCCTGCACGTCACCCTGCAGGATGCCGGGAGTGAAGGGATCCGGGTGCTCATCGATGACAACGGGACGGGAATCCCGGAGGAGATCCGGGAAACCTTCTGGAAGGACTTCGTGCGCGGCGAAAACAGCGCCGGTCCCGGGCTGGGAATCGGGCTGGTCCGTTACCTGGTCATGATGTTCGGCGCCGCCCTCGCCCTCGGAGAAAGCACGTTGGGCGGCACCTGCATGGTGCTCACCTTCCAGAGCGGCGCGAACCGGGAGTGACCCGGTGGATCGATCCAGGAGAACCGATAGCCCCCGCCTCGATCATCCCCAGGGAACGGCCCGGACGAACACCAGCAGGGCGAGAACGGCGAGGACGCCGCCGAGGAGACTCGCCTTGCGGAATCCCCTCATCTTCGCCGCCGCGGCGAGATGGGCGAATCCGGCGGAAAGCCCCAGCGCCGGGAGGCCGGCGAGCAGCGGTGACGGCTGGAGAATGCCCTGGCCCGGCAGCCCGGCCACGGCCCGGACCACGGTGAGGGTGACCCCGGCGGTGAGCGCCCAGCCGAGGAAATTACCGGCGGGGATCCCCTCCCAGCGCCCCGACCGCTTCCAGCGCCAGACTCCCATGTGCACCGCCACGGGGTCCGCCACCATGTCGAACAGCGACGCGGTCACGGCCGCGACCCCGATCGCCGCCCAGCCGGACGACAGCCCCAGGGTCCCCGCGATGATCCCCCCGTTCATCCAGAACGCGTAGAGCAGCGCCCACCAGGAGAGGACGATCGCCAGCGGAATACCGCCAGGCAGCGCCGGACCGGCGACCGGCTGGTACCGGTAGACTCCGAAGGGAAACCCGGTCCTGTGCCCCAGCGCCTCGAAGGCATAGGGCAGGATGAGCGCGACCAGGGTGAACCGCAGGGTCCAGTCCGGGCCGTTGAGATACAAGCTGTGCGCGGCCACCGCCGCGATGCCCGCCCAGAGCTGCAGCGCATCCAGGAAAGGCCCCGCAGGCCTCCCCACCGCCTGGAGCAGGCGGTCCGCCGCCATCGATGCCAGCACGAGCACGGTGAAGAGGATGACGAAGGTGCTCAAGCGCCGCCCTCCCGCGCGGCGCCGCGGCCGGCTCCACGATGAACCAGGCGTTCGAGCAATACTTTCAGGCGGGGTTGCACCAGCCGGTCGATGCGACGGCGGACTCCGGCCATCAACTCCGGCAGGATCATCGGCGAGCGGCGCTCGCTCCAGATCAACCCGGCGAGCACCCCCGAAAGCGCGAAGAACTTCCCATACCAAGGCATCGTGCGTCTTCTGAACATGAGGCCTGCCATCGTGGGTTGACTCCCCCGCCCCCGGCCATGTTCGAAGGCGGCGAGGGGCGAGGAAAACTACCGTTTCCCGGCCGTCCGGGCAACCCCCGGGCTTCAGAGGCAACGCACACCAGCGCATCGGATGGCTCCTCGCCGCTTGAAGTGCACGCGGCGCGGAATGTACGTTCGGCGAAACAGCTCTTGGGGATGGACGATGAAGAGACGTGCGGAAGCGGGAATACGCGGCGCCGCGGTGCGCTCGGATGTGTGGGTTTCGATCGAAACGAAACGCTCTGGGGGAATCGACCTCCGGTTGACGAGCAAGGTCGCCTCGCTCTACGGGGCCGCCACGGAAAAACTGCTGCGCGAGGGGCTGGCCCATTTCGGCATCGAACACGCCCGGGTGACCGTGGAGGACCAGGGCGCCCTGCCCTTCGTCCTCATGGCGCGCCTCGAGGCGGCGGTGCGCCGCCTCGACCCGGAGGCGGAACACGACCCCTGGCTGCCGCCGCAGGGGCCGCCCTCCCCCCCGTCGACCAAACGCCGCCCCCGTCGCAGCCGCCTCTACCTGCCGGGCAACGAGCCGAAATTCATGTTCAACGCGGCGCTGCACCATCCCGACGGCCTCATCCTCGACCTCGAGGACTCCGTCGCCCCCGCGGAGAAGGATGCCGCCCGCGTGCTCGTCCGTAACGCCCTCGTCCACCTCGACTTCGCGGATTCGGAGCGCATGGTGCGCATCAACCAGGGCGAGCGAGGGCTCGAGGACCTCGACTGGGTGGTGCCCCACGGGGTGCAAACCCTGCTGATCCCGAAGGTGGAGAGCCCCGAGGATGTGCTCGCCGTGGCGCGCCGGACCGCGGAACTCCTCCGTGAGGCGGGGCGGGTGGACCCGGTCTGGCTGATGCCGATCGTCGAGTCGGCCAAGGGCGCATGGTTCGCCTATGATATCGCCTCGGCGCACGATTCCGTGGTTGCGCTCGCCATCGGGCTGGAGGATTACACCGCGGACATCGGGGCGCAGCGGACGAAAACCGGATCGGAGAGCTTCTGGGCCCGCGCGCAGGTGCTCAACGGCGCCCGCGCGGCCGGCGTACAGCCGATCGACACCGTCTTCTCCGATGTCGCCGACGAGGAGGGGCTCGCCGCCGCCGTGGCGGAAGCGAAAGCCCTCGGCTTCGAGGGGAAGGGCTGCATCCACCCGCGGCAGATCGCCGTGGTCCACCGCGGCTTCGCCCCCGGCGAGGAGGAGATCGCAAAGGCGAAGCGGATCGTAACGGCCTACGAGGAGGCCGAACGCCGCGGCCTGGGCGTGGTCAGCCTCGGCAGCAAGATGATCGATCCGCCCGTGGTCAAGCGCGCCCTGCGGACGATCGAACTGGCGGTGAACGAAGGTCTGTTGCCCGCCGACTGGCGGGGTGGGGCAAGCGGAAGCCATTGAGTCCGGGAGAGGTCAACATCGGGGCACAGCGAACGGTATCCCGCTCCGAAGGGTGGCCCGGGACTTCAGTCCCGGGTCTCATCTCCCCTGTCATCTCCCAAGCACAAAATCAATGGTTTGATAAAGTTATGAGAAAGAATAAGCGATAAAATATTTAATAAACCCTGTTGTATAACAACAGGACCACACAACGGTGTCATGGCATGTAGTTCTTTCCCTTATGAAACCTGGGACTGAAGTCCCAGGCCACCCATCCATCGGGCCACCCATCC
>CAYOKT010000056.1:0-9974 GCA_964404605.1 uncultured bacterium | reverse complement strand
GGCCACCCATCCATCGGGCCACCCATCCGTCATGCAGTCAGCGGCAGCCGGCAAAGCGGATGGAGCTGCGGGTATCGTGAACCACCTCGGCGAGCCTCTCGAGCGCCTGCTCGATGTCGTCGTCCGTGTTGTCCGCGCTCAGGGAGAATCGCACCGAACAGTGCGCCTCCTCGTCGCCCAGCCCCAGCGCCTTGAGGACGTGGGACGGTTCAGGGTTGCCCGATTTGCACGCCGATCCCGAGGAGAGGCATACACCCCTGCGGTCCAGCTGCAGCACCAGTGACTCACCGCGGATTCCCGGCAGCATCATATTCAGCACACTGGGGAGCCGGCGGGACGCGTGCCCGTTGCGCCGGGCACCGGAAACGAGGTCGCGCACACCCTGCTCGAGTCGATCGCGAAGCAGGCGCACCCGTTCCATCTCGCCCTGATCGAGACGCCGCGCGGCAAGTTCGCACGCCTCTCCGAAGCCGATGATTGCGGGCACATTCTCGGTGCTCGCCCTCAGCCCACCCTCCTGCTTTCCGCCGTGCAGTAACGGGAGAAGGTCCACTCCATTCCGCAGGTAGAGCGCCCCGACGCCCTTGGGCCCGTGGATCTTGTGAGCCGAGACCGACAGCAGGTCGATGCCGAGTGCGTCGACATCGATGGGCAGTTTGCCCAGCGCCTGGACCGCATCGGTGTGAAAGAGAACCCCCCGCTCGCGGGCGATTTCTGCGAGTTCGCGGATCGGTTGCACCGTGCCGATCTCGTTGTTCGCCATCATCACCGAGACGAGGATGGTGTCATCACGCAGCGAGCGGGCCAACTCCCCGGGGCTGACCAGGCCGTCCCCATCCACGGTGAGCCAGGTGATCTCAAATCCCTGCGCCTGGAGGGAGCGACAGGTGGAGAGCACCGCCGGATGCTCGATCGCCGTTGTCACGATGTGCCGCCCGCGCTCCCCGTGTGCCCGGGCGACGCCCTTGATGGCGAGGTTGTCGGACTCGGTGCCGCTCCCGGTGAAAAGGATACGCCGGGCCGTGCAGTTGAGGACATTGGCGATGGCGCGGCGGGCTCCCTCGACGGCGTCTTTCGCCTCGACTCCACTGCGATGGATGCTGGAGGGGTTGCCATACCTCGAGGAGAGGAAAGGCATCATCGCTTCCAGGACTTCATGGGCAATCGGCGTGGTGGCGCTGGCGTCCAGGTAGACCTGACGCCTTGTCACGACCGGTGCGACGACGCTGTCCGGCTCATCCTCGATCTCCTCACGGGGGTTTCGACGACCGCCGCGGTCCTTCACCTTTGTCACCTCGCACAGAAGCGTCTTGTAGACGGGAAAGCCCGATATCGGGTCGTAATGTTCGAGGTCGGTCAACTCGTTGGTGTTGCACTTCTGCCAGGCTTCCGGGCCGAGGGGTCCTCCTCCACCCATGACGGCGTCGACCGCCCCGCTCATGATATCATCGGTGACCCGGGCGGCGAAGCGGAGTCGACCATGGGGAGTCGTGATCTCGACCGCGTCGCCATCCACGATGTTTCGCGCCTCGGCATCCCTCGTGTTCATCACCACGAAAGGCTCGGGCATGCTGTCGGCGAGCCCGCGGACACCGTGATGCTGCGAGCGAAAGTCATAGATCGTCCTCGACCCGGAGTTGAAGATGAGCGGAAAGCGCTCGGCTAGGTCCGGGCGGGCGAGGGGGCCTTCGGCCGGCTCGGTGTAGACCGGGAGGGGATCGTAGCCATGCTCCGCGAGAATGCTCGAGCTGATCTCGAACTTCCCGCTCGGCGTGTTGAACCCCGCCCGGCCGTCTTCCCGCAGCAGCCCCTTTTCCCACTTGCGATACTGCATCATCGTCGAGGGCAGTTGGACCGAACCGCCCGCCGCCCGGACCTCTTCGACGGTGAAACCGGTTTCGGCCAGGGCGTGTTCGAGGATCGCCTCCTCGGTCTGCGGGTACAGGTGTCCATAACCGAGCCGTTCGGCCAGCTCAGCCAGGATCAGAAAATCGTTGCGGGCCTCGCCCTGGGGCTCGACCAGGCGCTCGCGAATCTTGAACAAAGGACCGTAGCGCATGTAGGAGGTAATTTCATACCCCGTGGCGGCGGGAAGCACGATGTCCGCGTAGGCGGCGTCCGCGGTCAGGTAGCGGTCGATGCAGACAAGCAGGTCCAGTGCCGCGAGCGTCTTCTTCCACACTCGAGGCTGCGGCCAGGAGGTGATGATCGATCCACCGAGAATGATCAGGCCGCGTACCTTGTAAGGTTCGCCCTCGAGGACCGACCTGGGCAGGGCGATCGCGTGTGATTCCCCCCGGTAGTGCGAATAGACCGGGAAGCGGTCCCTGCCGAGCGCCTTGCGGACGTCCGGGTTGGGAACGAGCCCCGAGCGGTTCTGGGGAAAGACGTTCTCTTTCATCCGGATGACAAGGCCGCCCGGCACATCCAGTTGTCCCGCGACGGCCCAGAGGGTGAGGACCGCCCGGATCGCCTGCACGCCGCTGTCGGAATACTCGAGGCCGGTGTACATGACGGGTGAGGCGCCCCGGGCCGAAGCGATACGCCGCGCGAGCGAACGGACCCTGTCGGCGGGGACACCGGTCACCGTTTCGACGACCTCGGGCCGGTAATGCTGCACCAGGCGCGAGAGCTCGGCGAAACCGACCGTCCAATCGCGCACGAAAGACTCGTCGTACAGCTCCTCTTCGATGAGCACATTGATCAATCCCAGGGCCAGGGCGCCGTCGGTGCCGGGCCGCACGGGGATCCACTCCGCCTCGGCCTGGCGAGCCGTCCTGGTGCGGCGCGGATCGATGACGATGACTTCCGCTCCGCGCCGCCGGGCCGCGAGGATCTGCTGGTGGACACGAGGCGGCGAATCGGTCGCGGGGTTGGCGCCCCAGACGACGACCAGGTCCGCGTCGTCGATCTCGGTGTCCATGGTGATGTACATCTCCCCCAGGGTGACATGGGGCGCGATCATGGCGAACGAGACATAGCAGAGTGCCCCCACCCCCAGCGTGTTGGGCGAACCGAAGGGAAAGAGCACGCTCGAGGCCGAGGAGACAGCGACCCCGGCCGGTTGGAACAGGTCGCAGAGCGACATGTCGAAGCTGCCCCGGCCGGTGTAGATCGCCGTCGACTCGGGACCGGATTCCTGCTTGAGGCGTTGCAGCTCATTGACAATGGTGCTGTAAGCCTCGTCCCAACTGATTCGCTCGAAGTCGAAGGAACCCTTGGGTCCCACGCGCCTCAGCGGGTGGCGCAGGCGCTGCGGATCGTGGACGATTTGGGGCGAATGCCGGCCGATATGGCAGATCATGCCCAGGGGATGGTCCGGCAGCGCCTCCACCGAAACCAGCCGCCCGTCCTCGATCTCCGCCCGGACCCAGCAGCCGGCCGGACAGATGCCGCATAAACCGTCGCGCATTTCCACCCTGCCGGATCGTGGAGATGTCATAAAACCGTTCCGTTCGATGCGAATGGCGAGTGTGCGGACCCGCCCGATTCCCGGGAAAGATACACTTGCGTTCGATTCCCGCGAGTGCCTTCTTAAGGCTCAAACCGGATTGCGGCCGACGCTGAACGGAATCGAACTCCAGGAGACTGGTGGACCGGGTCACCTGTTATCGGCGGGTGGCCCGGGGCTTGCCCGCCTCCGGCGGACTTGCCCCGGATTTCATACGGTTTACGTGACGAAGGCCCTTCGCTGCAAGAACCTGAAACTGTTATCGCAGTCACAACCTGAAACGCTCTTTCCCGGAAGCGGTATATCATTCACCCCGCAGGACGGGGGCACCATGTCCCTTACACTCAAGATATTGGCTTTCCTGGTCGTATCCATTGCGCTTGCCTGGCTGACACGATCCTCCTTGCGGAGTTTTCGCTCCCATGGATTCTACCGCCTCTTCGCCTGGGTGGCCATTGTCGCCTTAGTCCTGTTGAACCTCGATTCCTGGTTTTTTCGACCCTTCAGTATCCACCAGGTCATCTCCTGGCTCTTGCTTCTCACCTCTCTGTTCCTGGTTGCTCACGGGGTGTGGTACCTGCGGATGACGGGGAAACCGGACAGCAAGCGGAGTGATCCTTCCTTGATCAGCATCGAAAAAACGACGGAATTGGTCACGGTCGGGGCTTATCGCACGATCAGGCATCCTCTCTACAGCTCGTTGCTTTTCCTGGCCTGGGGCGCGTTTTTCAAACTGCCTTCCCCGGCGGGCGGTGGGCTTGCCATACTGGCGACGGTCTTTCTGACCGCAACGGCCAAAGTCGAAGAGGTCGAGAACACTCGCTACTTCGGCGCGGTTTACGGCGAGTACATGAAACACACCAAGATGTTCATCCCTTTCGTGTTCTGAAGGGACCAGGGCACGAAAGCCCTGGGTTGGTCCACCCGGTTCTCCCGACGGCGCGCGCGTTCCGGTAGCTCCAAGCAAATCCGCGAATCCGAAGCAAACCTTGAGGGCGCCATACAGAACTGAATCGACCTCTCATTCTTCGAGAACGGACTTCGTGCTGACGCACATGTGTGTTAGCTATCCTTTGGAATAACAGACTATTAATTAGCTATATAGAGAGGCGGACAGGGAGGCTATGAAAAAAGGACCAAGTATAAATCATCCGATCTGGCTCCCCGGGACGGACTCGAACCGCCAACCTAGTGGTTAACAGCCACCCGCTCTACCAATTGAGCTACCGGGGATCGTAACGACGTCTTTCCCAATTGACCGGCGGAATGCCCGTACCGCCGGCGCGTAAACTATGAGACCCCGCCGCCCCGCGCAAGTCCGGAACTCGAGCCGGTCTCCCACGGATCTGAAGGACCTGTCCACCTTCCGACATGGATACACTCCTCCCCTCGTGACCTTGCAGGAATTCGCCGCGCTCCTTCCGGTTTTCCGCCCGGCGGAGTATCTTGCCGGAACGAACCCGGACAGCACCAACACGAACCGGATCTATCCTTTCCGGAAGAGCTTTCAACATCGCGAGTACATACATACCCGGGATGACCACGGCAGCGCTGCATTCATCACAGCAACGAAGGGAGGAGACCGATGGCGCCAGGAAAAGCAACCGGGGTTGAGGGGGAAATCCTGCAACTTCTCAAGGAGATCAATGAGACCTGGGTGAAGGGCGACCCGAAGCGGCTCGCCGATTTTTTCCACGAGAACATGGTGATCGTCCACCCCGATTTCACCACGCGCGGTGAAGGCAGGGAGGTGTGCGTGCAGAGTTACCTGGAATTCTGCAATAACGCCAAAGTGCTGGATTTCAAGGAAATGAACCACGCGGTGGACCGGTACGGCGACACGGTGGTCGCGACCTACCGTTTCGAGATCACCTACGAAATGAACGGCGAGACCTACGACGAGACCGGGTGGGACCTCTTCGTCCTTGTTCGCCGGGAGGGTCGCTGGCTGGTGGCCTGGAGAACCCTGATTCCCTTCCCCCCGGAGGAGGAACACGAGTAACATCCGCAGGCCGTATTGGAAGACCCGGCCGGTCCCAGCCAGTCGGAAAAAGGTGCATATCGCACCGTTTCGGGGAACGACCGATTCATGAAGACGCGCGAAGGGGCCTCCCCCCATCCCTGGCGGGAAGCCATTCGGGGCAACGTGCTGCTCCTCGGCGTAGTCAGCTTTTTCAACGACTTCGCCAGCGAGATGATCTATCCGCTGCTGCCGGTGTTCTTCACGGGGCTGGTGCCGGCGGCGGCCGCGGCGGTGTATGTCGGGCTGATGGATGGCCTCGCCGGGAGTGTCTCCAGCCTGCTGAAAGTGTACTCGGGGCGCTGGAGCGACAGGCTCGGCAAGCGGAAGCCCCTGGCCCTGGCAGGCTATGGCCTGTCCACCATCGCCCGTCCGCTGACCGCCGTGGCGACAGCGGGGTGGCATATCGTCGCCTTCCGCTTCATCGACCGGATCGGAAAGGGTGTCCGAACCTCTCCGCGTGACGCCCTGATCAGCGACTCCGCGCCGGCCGACGTGCGCGGAACGGCGTTCAGTTTCCACCGGATGATGGACCACGCGGGCGCCGTGCTCGGCCCGCTGGTCGCGGCGGTTTTCCTCTATGCCCTGCTCGGAAACACCCTGTTGTGGCGGAGAGGCGACGCCACTCCCGGACCCGGGGAAATGCACGCCCTGCGCCTGCTGTTCGCCCTCGCCCTGCTTCCCGGAATCGCTGGAGTCCTGGTGTTCTGGCGGAAGGTGCGTGAAGTGCCCGTCGAGTGGGTGAAAGACGAGGCCGGCGGGCGGAACGAAGGCGCAGGCGACGCCGCCTCCCCCCTGCCGGCGAAGTTCTACCTGTTTCTCGGCGCGGTCACCCTGTTCACCCTGGGGAACAGCTCCGACCTGTTCCTCATCTTCTACGCGCAAAGCCGGTTCGGCCTCGGACTCGGGTATGTCAGCGCACTGTGGATTTCGCTGCACCTGTCGAAAATCCTCTTCAGCCTTCCGGGGGGGCGCATGTCGGACCGGTACGGGCGGAGGGCGGCGATCCTCTCCGGCTGGGCGGTCTATTTCCTCGTCTACCTCGCGATGCCTTTCACCTCAAGCCTCCGGGCGGTTTGGGGGCTGCTGGTCCTCTACGGCGCCTATTACGGTTTGACCGAGGGCGCCGAACGCGCCCTCGTGGCGGACTATGTCCCCTCCTCACACAGGGGCAGGGCGTACGGCATCTATCATGGCGCGGTCGGTTTCTCCGCCTTGCCGGCGAGCCTGCTCTTCGGGGTTTTCTGGGCGGAACTCGGCGCGAAGACGGCCTTTCTCATCGGGGCATCGCTGGCGGCGGCGGCGACCCTCCTCCTCGCCGGGCTCGTGATCGCGGACCGGGGGAAACGCAACGGGTAGGTGAGGGCGAAGGATGTAGCTCCCGGGGCCGCTCGCCGCGGTTTGCCTGTCCGCCCCGCTGGGCCGGGCAGGGCCACACAAAGGCGTCATGGAATGTGGTTCCACCGAGTGACGAGTGAAACCCGGGACTGCCCGGCTTCGCTTTGCTGCGCCGCGGCGAGAAGTCCCGGGCCACCCTACAAGCCACCTTCCGGCCCCCCGGCCGCCGCGGCGGACAGGTCCCGGGCCACCCTCCCGCCTTCTCGATCTTCGGCCCCCGCTCCCGGGAGGGCAGCGGACGGCATCCGGGAGGGGTTGACGGCCCTTTATCCCGTCACGCCACCCGGTCAGACCCGGCGAATCATCAGGTCGAGGTCTTCCTGAAGCGCCTCCAGGTCCTCCTCATGCTCCACCTCGTCCTGCAGGATCTGCAGCGCCAGGAAGTAGGTGACGGGGTCCTTGTCCTTGGTCAGTTCCATCATCTTCTTGTACACGCCGATGGCGCACTGTTCTCCCTTGATATTCTGCTTCAGGAGTTCGACGACATCGGGGTTCTCGGGAGCATCATACCCGCAATTCGAGACTTCGTACCAGCCTCTCGGCTCGGAGACCGGCATCCCACCGAGTTGAATGATCCGGTTCGACACCATGTCGGCATGACGCAACTCGTCGGCGGCATGCTGGACCAGCTCGGCGATCACGGCTTCCTTCATCGGTCCCTTGGCGACCTTGGCGCCGAGCCAGTACTGGTAGTACGCCAGCCACTCATCGGCGAAGGCACAATTGAGGAGATCCAGCACTTCATCGACGTTCATCCCGACGATCTCACGCCCCTTGCTGCCCATGCTTCCTCTCCTTTCCGGGTTCCCCCAGGTTGAGTATCAACCGCCTTCCCCGACAGGTCACGACCGCACCGCGCGGCCCCAATAATCGGCTCGCAGCATTACCGCAGGTTAAATATACTTCCTCGCCGCGCGCCGTGCTGATCCATGAAGTCATCGGTAAACCACCGGCGGCGGTCTTTCAATTCTCACCGCCCAAGTGTACGTTATGGCGACAGCAGGGGCGATGCGATGAGCAGTTATGTTTTCATGAAGGTGCTCGAATCCGCCCCGTGGAGGTACGATCGGGGGATTCGCCTCCTCTCCCGCGGGCGGATCGATGGTGTCTATCAGCACATGGCCGGCCTGGTCGCCGCCCCGGGGGTGCGGATCCTCGACCTTGGCTGCGGCACCGGCGGCCTCACCCTCGCCTGCGCCGAGCGCGGCGCTGAAGTTGTCGGCATCGACAGGAACGAGGGAATGCTGGAGGTCGCGCGAGCAAAGAGACTCCCGGGCGGCGCCGGCGGAAAGGTGGAATGGATCGAGTTGAGCGCCCTGGAGATCGAGGACCGGTTCGTGGAGGAGAGCTTCGACGCCGTCGTCTCCTGCCTGATGTTCAGCGAACTCGCCCCGGAAGAACAGGCGTACGTCCTGAAAACGGCCCACACCCGCTTGAAGCCCGGCGGCCTGCTGGCCGTCGCCGATGAAGCGCTCCCGGCCGGAGCGGGCCGTCGATTCCTCCACCGCCTCGCGCGCCTGCCCCTGGCCGCGGCGGCGTACGTTCTCACCCAGACCACCACGCGTCCCGTCGAACACCTCGCCGAGCGGGTGCGCGAGGCGGGCTTCACCGAAATCCACGAGGAACGGACATGGCCCGGTGATTTTCTTCTCCTGACGGCACGAAAAGGAAGACAACTCCGATGAGGATCGGTAAGGTCGCGGGCTGGTTCCTGGAGAGCTTCATGAGGATGTTCCCCCATCCCACGCCGCCCGGGCTGCGCCGTTCCGGCAACCCCGGCCCGGACTCGCCGGTGTTTCTCACCTGCAATTTCACCCTCACCGTGCGCCGCCTGCTCCGCGCCCTCGCCGGGCGTGATGCGTGGGTGCTGGTCGCGAACAGCCACGGGATCAATGTCTGGTGCGCGGCCGGGGGCGGGTATCTCACTCATCACGATGTCATCGCGGTCCTTCGCTTCACGGAGATTTCCGGGGTGGTGAACCACCGTCGGCTCATCCTGCCGCAACTCGCCGCCACCGGGGTTGAACCGCGGAAAATCCGGGAGGCGACCGGCTGGGAAGCCGCCTGGGGTCCGGCACGCCTCGAGGATCTTCCCCTCTGGTTCGACCAGGGCGGACATGTGAAGCAGGACCAGCGCGTGATGCGTTTCCCCCTGTGGGAACGGCTGGAGATGGCGTTGATGTGGGCCTGGGCGCTGGCATTGGTCGCGTTGCTGATCATCGGCTTCGGGTGGTCCTGGCGGCTCGGCCTGATCGCCGCGCTCGACACGGTGCTGATGGTTTTCGGCGTATTCGCCGCCCTGCCGCAGCGGCCCGCGACGAGCAGGCCAAGCATGTTTCTCTATACCGCTTTCGCACTCCTCGGGACAGCCGCCGGCGCGGGTCTGCTGGCTGTCACCGGCTCGTCCACCGGAGGGGGTATTCTCATCCTCGCCGTCGAAGCCGTCCTCACGATGCTCCTCCTCTCGGTCGACCTCGCGGGGACGACTCCCCTGTACGCAAGCAGCATCAATACTTATCGCAACCGTTTCGCCCTTGAACTGCTGGAAGAACGGTGCACCGGCGCAGCCGACTGCATCCAGGTCTGCCCGCGCGATGTCCTCCGGATGAACGGCCCGCCGCCCCGGGTGGAAATCGTTCGCCCGGTAAGCTGCATCCTCTGCGGGGCCTGCATCGTGCAGTGCCCGGAGGACGCCCTGCGCTTCCGCTACCCCGACGGGCGGATCATCGAGCCCGCGACCATCCGGCGGACACGGATGAACATGGCGGGAAGGCGGACGGTCGAGGTGGAAGAAGTGGAAGCGGGGTAGCGAACGCGAAGCGGGGGGTCCGGGACTCCTGCCCTCCGTAGTCCGTCGGCTGACGGACGAAGGAGGGTGTCCCGGGTTTCATCAGGGGTTCCGCAGGGGCGCGCCGCCCAGGCTGCTGCCTTTGCAGGGGCACGGCGTGCCGTGCCCTCGTAACCACCTGCTCACCTCGCGCAAGGAGTTGTCACCCTGACCCGTCCCGAGGTCGGGACGAGGAAAGGGTCTCGGAACGCTGCGTTTCCGTCGAATCCGAAGCAGTTCGTTCCGAGATCCTTCTCCCGACACTTCGGGAGAAGGAG
>CAYOKT010000055.1:14778-19169 GCA_964404605.1 uncultured bacterium | reverse complement strand
GCGGGCGAACTCCTCGAGAACGGCGGCGCGGCGGGGTGGCCCGGGACTTCAGTCCCGGGTCTCGTGCTTCCTGCGCGCCTGAAACGCCCTGTTCCCCGTGCTGTCAGCGGACGGAGCGGTTCCCTCCGCGGGCGAACTCCTCGAGAACGGCGGCGCGGCGGGGTGGCCCGGGACTTCAGTCCCGGGTCTCGTGCTTCCTGCGCGCCTGAAACGCCCTGTTCCCCGTGCTGTCAGCGGACGGAGCGGTTCCCTCCGCGGGCGAACTCCTCGAGAACGGCGGCGGTTTCCGCGAAGGTCTCCACCGCGATCACTTTCAGCCAGGTTTTTTTCGTGTCCGCGCAGCCCTTGATGTAGTTCCGGATGAAACCGCGCATCTCGAGTATGCCCCTTCGTTCGCCGACGCGTTCGACGTTCATCCTCATGTGGTCGATCATCACCCGGACACGTTCCTCGCGGTCGGGCTTCGGGTCCACCGGCCTGCCGGCAAGGCCCTGCCAGATGCGCCGCAGCAGCCAGGGATCGCCGATGCCGGCGCGGGCGACCATCACCCCGTCCACCCCCTCCAGTTCCGCCATGCGGAGAGCATCTTCCACGGTCCAGATGTCGCCGTTTCCGATCACCGGCACCGGGAGCCGGCGGGCGGCGGCTTCCAGCGCCTCCCAGTCCGCCGGTTCGCTGGGGCGATCCGCCTTCAGACGCGCGTGGATGGTCACCTGGCGCGCGCCGGCCGCGATGCAGCCCTGCGCGAGTTCGATCACCTCCCGCTTGTCGGCGATGCCGAGGCGGGTCTTGATCGTGACCGGAACCCCGTCCGCCTCCTCGACCATCCGCGCCACGCACCGCGCCGCGTGCTCCGGGTCGGCCATCATCCCGCACCCCGCGCCCCGTCTGACCACCTTGCGCACCGGACATCCCATGTTCAGGTCCACGCCGTCCGGGCGAAGCCGACGGACCACCTCGCGGGTCGCTTCGCCGAGGGCATCGATGTTGTGGTCGTAGAGCTGAACGATGATCGGTCGCTCCTCGTCGGTGAACTCGACCATCTTCCAGACACGTTCGCCCCCGCGGATCAACCCGCTGGCGTTGGTAAATTCCGTGTAAAGAATGACTTCCGGTGCAAGTCGGCGCACGATGAGACGATAGGGCCGGTTCGTCACCGCCTCCATCGGCGCGAGGGCGACGAGGGGGCGGCGGTCGAACCACCGGGTCCCGGGAGCCTCGGGCGCCGCCGGGGAATCTCCTCTGTCTCGTGTCCGCGGTTCCATCACGCGCTAAACTTACCGGAAACGGGCTTTTCATGCAGGCCGTGCTCCACTGCTCCGCGAGGCTCGTCCTCCGGGAGGAATCGGCGCCGCTGGAATCCCGCCGTTCGGGTACCGCCCTCATGCCGGCACCCCGGATGCCTGCTCAGGAGTGAACCGGAGTACGGCGGGAGGCCGCCGGAACGCCGTATATTCAGCCCGTCGAACCCCGAAAAGGGAAGGATACGATTCCCCGCATTCAGGGGTGAGGGAGGTAGCCCTCTAAGTCGTGCAACCCGGGAGCGCCTGCCACGCCGCTTGCCACGCCATAGCCAAAGGCGAAGGCGGGTAGCTGAAGGCGAAGGCGGGATGCATCCCGGGAATTGCCGGGTGGCCCTGTCAGCTCCGATGACAGGATTTGAGAATGGAGAGGGGTGTGAGGGTACGGGGTGGGAACAACCGGTTTGGATCGCCCGGGGCGGCGGCGTTTATCGCGGCTTTCCTCCTCGCGGGGCTCTGGACCGCCGGGTGCGCCGGACCTGCCCGTGAGACGGTCCCGGAGCGGGCGGAACGTCCTCGAGCCCGCCGGAGAACACCCCCCGTCCCGGCGGAAGCGGCGTTCGTCGATGTCTACTCGGTCGGGGGGGATGACTGGACTCCTGCCTGGGACCCCCGGCCCCGGCAGCGGGTTCTGCCCGGCGGAATCCGGATGGCCTCCCCGCAACCGGCCGGAGCGCGATCCGCCTCCCCGGCGACAGGCGGCGCGGCCGCGGTCAGCCGCGAGGTCCAGGGTTTCCGTATCCAACTCGCCAACGTGCTGGACGAAGAGTCCGCCGTCGCGATCAGGAAGCGCGCGGAAGCCCTGTTCGACAGCGTCTATGTCATCTTCCACAGTCCCAACTACAAGGTGCGGGCGGGCAACTACCTTTCCCGCAGCGAGGCGGACCAGGCCGCCCGAAGGGCGCGGGAAGCGGGCTTTCGGAGCGCGTGGGTCGTTCCCTCCCGGGTTTACGCTCCGCTCCGCCCCGACGGCGTGCGGGGACGGAGATAAGGACACAGGCAAGCCGCCGCTCCCCGGGGTCGATCCTCGAGGTGCCCGGAGGTGGCGAAAGAGCTGATTCTTCAACACTTGAACAACTGATGTGAGGGTGTCATGCCGGCGAAATTCGGTGAGCTCGTTGTCGAGATGGAACTTGTCACGGAAGAACAACTCGAGGAGGCGCTGACCCTGCAGAAGATGGGGCGCGCCAGGCTGGGCCAGATCATGGTGCATGAGCGCCTGCTCACGGAATCGCAGGTCGAGGAGGTTCTCACCTTCCAGAAGAGCGAGAAGGGCGCGGGCAGGAAGTTCGGGGAATGCGCCGTGGAAATGGGCCTGATCAACGAAGCACAACTTGCGGATGCAGTTCGCTACCAGACCACCTCCAAGGGGGTTCTCGGCGACATCCTCATCGATCTCGGGTACCTCACCGAAGAGCAGCGCGATGAAGTCATCCGTGAACAGTTGATGGGCTGAGACCACAGCCTGTCGGGGTCCGAACCATGCGGACGGCTTGCGAATGAGTCGGCTGAAACGTACCTGGCCGCCCCTGGTCGCGGGGGGAGCCTCGATCCTCGCGTTTTTCCTCCTGCTCGCGGGATTGTCGACCCGTCCCGCGCCTCCCGCCTCTCCTCCCGCGGTGGATTCTACACAAGCGCCTGTGCAAGCGCTGCCCGAGCCGGCCTATGATGAGTTCCGCTGGGGGGACAACCTCGCCAGCCTGCTGAAGCGTCATGCGATCCCCGATGAGCAGGCCGCGGAAGCCTCGCTGGCCCTCTCGGGGGTCACCGACCTGCGATCCATCCCGGTGCACACCCGCGCAGCCGTGTACTCGGCTGACAGCGGGCTTGTCCGCCTGCGGCTGACCCCGCCGCGCTCCCCCGGCGCCTTCCAGGTGGAGCGGCAGGGGAGAGGCTTCATCGCCCGGGCGGTGCCGCTGCCGGAGGACACCCTGCTGCGCCGCTTCGAGGGGGAGATCGAGAACAGCTTCTACGAGTCCTTCATCGCCTCCGGCGGCACGGCTGAGCTGGCGGTGAAGTACATCGAGGTGTTCCAGTTCGTCCTCTATTTCTCCTCCGAAACCCGGCAGGGCGACCGGTACCGGTTGATCGCCGAGGAGATCTGGCGCGACGGGGAGCGGATCGGGTACGGCCACATCCTGGCGGCGCAGTATATCCAAAATTCCGATACACTTACCGCGGTATGGCGGCCCGACTCGACCGATGAGTTCGGAGGGGAGTACTTCGATGCCGAGGGGATCTCCTTCCGCCGCGACCTCCTGCGCGCACCTTTCTCCGCCGCCCGCGTGACCAGCACCTTCGGATTGCGCAAGCATCCGATTTTCGGCACCTGGAAAAAGCACTATGGAGTGGACTTCGGCGCACCCATGGGCACCCCGGTGGTCGCGGCGGGGTCGGGGGTCGTGACCAAGGCCGTTCGTGGCGACAAGGGGCTCGGAAACTGGCTGCACATCAAGCATGACGCCACCGGTTTCGAGACCCGTTACGGCCACCTGAAGCGGTTTGCGAGGGGAATCCACCGGGGTGCGCGCGTCAAGCAGGGGCAGGTGATCGGCTACGTCGGCATGACCGGGCTGGCCACCGCGCCGCACCTGCACTATGAAACCTTCCGTGACGGCCGGCGGATGAACCCGATGCTCGTCCGCGGCTCACCCATCCAGAAACTCACCGAGGCCGAGCGCGCGGCGTTCCTGCATGACCGTTACGAGCCGTGGCGGGTGCGGATGGAGCGGCGGGGATACCTGGCGCTGGAGGAGGGGTACCAGGGACCATTGCCCTGGCCGGAAGAGCCTTGACAGGCTTGAAGTAAAGTGTTTGACGATCGCTGTATCTCGTTGTTATAGTGCGTGATTTTGCGTGTGGCCCTGCCGGCTTTGACGGCAGGGTTTCTTGACTTTGTACCCTATCATCGGAGCTGACAGGGCCGCCCCCGTGGTAGCTTGGGAGCGCCACGCCGCGGTGCAGTGCGTGGCCCGGGAGCGACTTCACCCGCCGCGGCGGGCAAGTCCCGGGGGACACCTGAAGGTGAAGGAGGGAGCCGCCTGCGCGCCGCTTCGGCGTGCCAGGCTGCATCTTGGAACCACTGCGGAC
>CAYOKT010000055.1:0-14678 GCA_964404605.1 uncultured bacterium | reverse complement strand
TTGCAGAACGAACACGGCCACCCTCCTCGGGCCGTGCACCCCGAGGACGAGTTCCTTTTCGATGTCCGCCGTCCGGCTGGGTCCGGTGACGATGACTGCGTTTCCCCCGGCGTCCCCGGTGCCGGTGAAGAGCCGCATCAGTCCTGCGATGTCCTCCACCACGCGCTCCTCCGGGATCACGATCAGGTGCAGGTCCGGCAGGAGGCTGACCGCCCGCTGGTCGGGCAGGAGGGCGGGGAGCAGGGCGGAGCCGGTTTCGGCGGCGATGCCCAGGGCGGAGGTGATCCCCGCGTCCGCCCCGGCCAGTTCGGCCCGCCACCGGTCGATCGTCTCCCGCGCGGCGTCGGGGGCCGGCGGGGAAATCACCTCCAGCCCGCCCGCCTTCAACGTTTCCGGCAGTTGCAGCGCCTCCCAGAGGGGTTCGGTCGTCAGGGCCGCCGTCCGGACCTCCTGCCCGCCCAGCCACGCGGCGATGCGGCTCGCCGCACCGTCCGCCGGGACCGGGTGGCATTCGGCATCCACGTCGGCCAGCGCGCGTGACAGCCGCCCCATGAGATCCGCGGCGTTCATTTCACCCCTCCCTCGCTGCTTGAATCGTCGATCAGGTCGCGGAAGGGACGGGGGGCGAGCTTCGGGGCGTCCCGGTGGTTCGTCCAGCCGGGGATGACGAAGAGCCGTTCGGGGAGGACATGCTGCACGGTGCGGGCGAGGGCGGCGGCCCGCTCGTACCGTTTCTCATCGCTCATCACGTCGCGGAACAGGCGCCAGGCGGTTCGCTCGGGGTCCATTCCGCGTTGCTGCACGCTCCGCTGACGCAGCGCGAGGAGCATTTTCGGCAGCGGGATCGACATCGGGCAGATCTCCTCGCACGATCCGCACAGGCTGCTGGCGAAGGGGTGATCGGGCGCCTCGCGGATGCCGCGCAATGCTGGCGTGAGCACCGCCCCAAGCGGTCCCGGGTAGGTGCCGCCGTAGGGGTGTCCTCCGACCTGCTGGTACACCGGGCAGGCGTTCAGGCAGGCCCCGCAACGGATACAGCGCAGCACCTCGCGCAGTTCCGCGTCGTCCTCGAGCTGTTTCCGGCCGTTGTCCACGACGATGACATGCACCTCGTCGGGCCGCGATCCGCCGGGCGAGGGACCGCCGAGGAGATTCAGGTACACGGTGGCCCGCTGGCCGGTGGCGCTGCGCGCGAGGAGTTGCCAGAGCAGGCCTAGGTCGGCGAGGGACCGTGTCACCCGTTCCCGCCCCATCAGCGCGATGACCACGCGCGGCAGCGTGCCCATCATCCGCCCGTTGCCCTCGTTGGTCACCGTGGCGATGTGGCCGGTCTCGGCGACCGCGAAGTTAACCCCGATGAGTCCCACCTCCGCTTCGAGGAACTGGCGGCGGAGCACGGACCGCGCGATCCGTGTCAGGGCCGGCGGTTCCTCGGTGTACTCCGTCCCCAGCTTCTCTGCGAAGAGCCGGCCGATATCCCGCCGGTCGAGGTGCATCGCGGGCATCGTGATGTGGCTGGGGGTCTCGCCGCGAAGCTGCACGATGTATTCGCCGAGGTCGGTTTCGACGGCCGCGATGCCGTGCTCCGCGAGAAAACCGTTCAGCTCGATCTCCTCGCTGAGCATCGTTTTCGATTTCATCAGGCGGTCCGCGCCCGCGTTCCGCACAATCTGCAGGACAGCCTGGCGGGCGGCTTCGACGTCGCGGGCCTCGTGGACCACGATGCCGCTGTGCCGCCACTTGTCACGCAGCATCCGGTGCAGCTCGTCGAGCCGGTCGATCACCTCCTGCCGCCGGAGGGTGGCCTCGGCCCGGCGGTCCTCGAAATCGGGCCACTCCGCAGCCCGAGCATCCCTCGCCCGCACCGCTTTGCGCGTGTTGACCTTGTACGGAAGTGGTCCACCCGGGCGGCGGCGCAGGGTCCGCCGGATTTCGGCTTTCATCCGCCGAGGGGAGGAGGCGTGTCTCATGCGAGCGCCTCCCCGCCCGCGAGGATGCGGGCGTAATGGAGGGGGCGTATCGGCACCTTGCGCCGGGAGAGCATCCCGCCGAGGTGCATCAGGCAGGAATCATCGGTCGCGGTGACAACCTCCGCGCCGGTGCGCACCAGCGCCTCGATCTTGTCCTCGCCGATGGCCGCGGAGAGGGAGGAGAACTTGGCGGCGAAGGTCCCGCCGAACCCGCAGCAGAGGTGCCGGTCGTCGGGCTCCACCAGCTCAAGCCCCTCCACCTTGCGGAGCAACTCCATCGGCTGGCGCAGGATACCCAGTTCGCGCAGGCCGTGGCAGGAGGCGTGGTAGGCGACCCGGCCGGGGAAGCGGGCGCCGAAGTCCGTGACGCCCAACCGGTCGACGAGGTATTCGCTCAGTTCGAAGACACGTTCCCGCAGGGATTCGTACTCCTCCCGGATCTCCGGGGCGAGGGGGAGGTCTCCATAATGCACGCGGACCATCGCGATGCAGCTCGCGGAAGGCGCGACCACCGCTTCCGCATCCCGGAAGAGCCGGATGAACCGTTCCGCGAGGTCGGCGGCCTCCCCGGCGTACCCGGAGTTGAACGCCGGTTGGCCGCAGCAGGTCTGGCCGCGCGGGTAGATGACCTCGCACCCCGCGGCTCGCAGCAGTTTCAGGGCGGCGAGGCCGGTCTGGGGATAGACCTGGTCCACGAAACAGGGGATGAAGAGGTGCACCTTCCGCGGGGGAGCCATTTCTTCCTCGTTGCAGCCGGCCGATAAACGGTTTGGGAAGATACAAAAACACGCCGTCCCCCGGGGAGAACGGCGCATGGTTCACGGGGGAAACCCCCTCACGTACGCTTTCCGATGCCGTAGTACCGCAGCCCCTTCTCCCGGACGTAGGCCGGGTCGTACAGGTTGCGCCCGTCGAAGAGGACGCGGTCGCGCAGGGACCCTGCGATGTGGTCGAAATCCGGCGTGCGGAAGTCGTTCCATTCGGTGACCACGCACAGGGCGTCCGCGCCGTCCATCGCCTCGTACTCGTTTCCGGCATAAGTGATGCGGTCGCCGAACACTCCCTTCGCGGTCTCGATCGCGGCGGGGTCATAAGCGCTCACCTCCGCGCCTTCCCCGAGCAGCGCCTCGATGAGTTCGATCGAGGGCGCCTCGCGCATGTCATCCGTGTTCGGCTTGAAGGAGAGGCCCCACACGGCGAACCTTTTTCCGCCGATCGCACCGTCATAATGCCGCATGATCTTCTCGAAGAGGACGTTCTTCTGCCGCTCGTTGATCAGGTGCGTCTGTTCGATGAGGGAGAGCTGCACACCGAACTCCTTCGCGGTGCGGAGAATGGCGCGCACGTCCTTCGGGAAGCAGGAACCGCCGTACCCGGCGCCGGCGAAGAGAAAGCTGCGCCCGATGCGTGGATCGGAGCCGATGCCGTGACGGATGCTGTCGATGTCCGCTCCGGCCGCTTCACAGAGCCTGGCCATCTCGTTCATGAAGGAGATCTTCATCGCCAGGAAGGCGTTGGCGGCGTATTTCGTCAACTCCGCCGAGACGATGTCCATGTGGATGATCGGGTGGCCGGTGCGGAGGAACGGGCGGTAGAGGCGGGTCATGATCTCCCGCGCTCGCTCATCATCGGTCCCGATGATAACCCGGTCGGGTTTCAGGAAGTCGCTGACCGCCGCCCCCTCTTTCAGGAACTCCGGGTTGGAGACGACGGCGAACTCCCCGCCGGTCTTCGAACGTATCACCTCGCTCACCTTTTCCGCCGTGCCGACGGGGACGGTGCTCTTGTCGACGATCACCTTGAAGCCGTTCATCGACTCGCCGATTCCCGCGGCGACATCGAGGACGTGTTGCAGGTCCGCGCTGCCGTCCTCGTTGGGAGGTGTGCCGACGGCGATGAAAATCACTTCGCTTCCACGCACAGCTTCCGCCAGGTCCGTCGAGAAGGCCAACCGGCCCTTCTCGAGCCCGTCGTGGACGAGGGATTCGAGGCCCGGCTCGTAGATCGGGATCTCCCCCTGCCGCAGGTGCTCGATCTTTCTCCTGTCGATGTCCACACAGGTGACATGGTTTCCCGTGCTGGCGAAACAGGCCCCGGCCACGAGTCCCACGTAACCGGTGCCGACTACCGCGAGTTTCATCGTGTTGTTTCCTTGGGTTGTCCCGGTCGGCGAACGGGTGAAGCGCCGGGCGGACGGGTCAGCCGTTCTCCGCCGCGCGGCGCGCGAGCCCGATGATATCCGTGGAGGTCTCTTCGTCGAAGGGAGTGCCGGAGAAGTCTCCGTAGAGGTGTATGGCGCCGAATCCCGCTTCCTTGATCGCCGCTTCCAGGTCGGCTCGCCGCCAGGGGCTGAGTTCGGTGGAATAGACTTCGTGGATCCAGCCCTCCCCGACCCGCGTGAAGTGCACCACGTTGAACCGGACCTTGTCCCCCTCGAAATCGTTGAAGCGGAAGAAGATCTGCTCCACATCCGCCGAACGCTGCGTGGTGGGCAGGAGAAAGCGCTCGCGCGACTTGAGCAGACGGTCGTAGTTCCGGTTCTGGAAGACGAAGCTGCCGCCGGGTGCGAGGACGCTGTTCACGTTTTCCATCGTGCGCTTCAGCTCGTCGGCGCTCTGCAGGTGCGGGAGAGAGTTGCCCAGGCTGAGGACGACATCGAACGGTCCCTCGACCACTTCCGGGAACGTGAGATAGTCCGCCTCGATGAACCGGAGGGAGTCGTCCTCTTCCTCGAGTCCCTCCCGCGCGAGCTGGAGCAGGGCGGGGGAGGGGTCCACTCCGATCACGTCGCAGCCCCACTTGTGGAACAGGCGGGCGTGATGGCCCGTCCCGCAGGCGAGATCGAGGACACGCTGCACGCGCTTCTCGGTGAACAGCCGCTGGAAGAAGGGCGTCTCTCGCTCGAGCCGCGTTTTCCAGCGGATCATCATGTCATACTTGGCGGCGAGTTCATCATACATGGACATACTTATCGGTCCCCGGGTTTTCCGGGTGCCTCCCGTTTTGTCGAATCCGGTACTGCCTGGTAACGCAGGCGATAGACCTGTTCACCTTCCCTCACCAGGCCTTTGCGTCGCGCCTCACCCTCGATCACCATCGGTTCCTGCCGTTCGAGCTGCTCGATCTGGCTCTCCAGCCGGACCTTTTCCGCCTTCAGCCGGTCGACCTCGAGTTGCAGCCGATCCCGCTCCCGCCGCAGCTCGATGACGCGGATGACGCCCCCCTCCTTGCCGAAGATCACGTATCCCGCCAGCACCAGCGCGCCGGCGATGAGCAGCATCAGCCACCAGCGGCGGGCAACGCCGGGAAAGGGGTTACGGCTCATCCCTCAGGGTCGGGCAAGGCCGTACACGGCCGCGTCGCCGAGATCCTCCTCGATACGCAGAAGCTGGTTGTACTTGGCGATGCGATCCGTGCGGGAGAGGCTCCCGGTCTTGATCTGGCCGGTGTTCATCGCCACGGCGAGGTCGGCGATGGTCGTGTCTTCGGTCTCCCCGCTGCGGTGCGAAACGACCGTCGTGTATCCCGCCCGGGTCGCCATGGTGATCGCCGCGAGGGTTTCGCTCAACGTGCCGATCTGGTTCACCTTGATCAGCACGCTGTTCGCGACCCCTTCGCGGATGCCGCGGGCGATGCGCTCGGTGTTCGTCACGAAGATGTCGTCCCCGACGATCTGCACGCGGCCGCCCAGCTTCCCGGTCATCCGCGCCCAGCCCTCCCAGTCGTTTTCGTCCAGCGGGTCCTCGAGGCTGATGATGGGGAACTTGTCGCACCAGGCCGTGTAGAGGTCGATCAGCGCGTCCGCATCGAACTCCCGGCCCTCGCCCGAGAGGACATACAGCCCCTTGTCCGCATCGTAGAACGAGTTGGCCGCGGAATCGATGGCGAGGGCGACCTCCTCACCGGCCTTGTATCCCGCGGCCTCAATCGCCTCGAGGATCGCTTCGAAGGCCTCTTCGTTCGTCTTCAGGTTCGGAGCGAAGCCGCCCTCATCGCCGACCGCGGTGCTCAGCCCCCTGGTCTTCAGCACCTTCTTCAGGTTGTGAAAGACTTCCGATCCCCAGCGCAGTCCTTCGCGGAACGAGGGGGCGCCCCTCGGGACGATCATGAATTCCTGGATGTCGACCGTGTTGTCCGCGTGCTGCCCGCCGTTGAGGATGTTCATCATCGGCACGGGTATCACGTGCGCGCCGGTCCCGCCGATGTAACGGTAGAGCGGCATCTCCAGCACCTCGGCGGCGGCGCGGCAGACGGCGAGCGAGACGCCGAGGATGGCGTTGGCCCCGAGCTTCGCCTTGTTCGGGGTGCCGTCCAGCTCGATCATCAGCTTGTCGATGGCGGCCTGTTCGAGGGCGTCGCGACCGATCAGGCGGGGGGCGATGACCGTGTTCACGTTCTCCACCGCCATGCTCACGCCTTTTCCGAGGAAACGGCTCTTATCGTTGTCGCGCAGCTCGATCGCCTCGTGTTCCCCCGTGGATGCGCCCGAGGGGACGATCGCCCTTCCGAACGCGCCGCTGGAGAGGATCACCTCGACTTCGACGGTGGGATTGCCGCGGCTGTCGAGGACTTCCCTCGCGAAAATATCCTGGATTTCGGTCATCGATGGACTCCCCCTGTTAGGCTGCCGCCGGAGTGAAACCGGCGGCGGCGGAAACGAAGCTTCCCCTCCCGCGTGGCGGAATCAATAGTCATCCGCGTCGGGATCCAGCAGGAGATCATCGTCCGCGGGCGGCGCCATGCCCTGCTGGATCTCAAGTGCATGTTCGTAAACGCTGTCCGGCACCAGGATGTTCGCCGCGAAACTCTCCAACCCGGAACCGCTGTAATATGCCTCGATATAACAGGGAATCTCTTCTTCCTCGAGCGCTTCCAGCACCAATTTCGCATGGGCTAGTGAACTCAGGGGATCCAGCTCCACCCAGGAGTCCTCGTCGACCTCCTCGAAGGCATCACGGGCGGAGCCCTCCACCAGCGGACCTCCGCAGGAGGCGCACTCGAACACGTCCTCGTCGTAATCGGTCTTGCAAGCAGGGCAGTAACGCATCAGGCACCAACGCTTTCGTTCAGTTCGTCCCTTGAGACAGTACCACCATCAACGGCGATGAAGTGACCTTCCATTGCCCCTTCAGGATGTTTTGCCCTGAAGAAAAGGCAAGGTAACTGTATTTCCCGTAGTGCGGCAGTTTCGCGCCAAGGGGTT
The DNA here is from genome assembly GCA_964404605.1 of uncultured bacterium. GTDB lineage: Bacteria > Electryoneota > Electryoneia > Electryoneales > Electryoneaceae > CAYOKT01. Next base: position 7,505 of record CAYOKT010000055.1, on the reverse strand, counting down.
TCAAGGCTTCGGGAGACTCGCCCCAGACGGCCAGGTGAGTCACCGTCGGATCGGTCTCATCCCGCCATGCGGTGACCCCCGCGAGGCCTGTTCCACCCACGGATTCGCCCGCGATGGTCAGGCGGTCTCCCGCCTCGTGCCCGCCCTCGTGCAATTCACCGAGGAACAGCATCGCTCCACCCGTGGCTTCCCTCGTTTCCAGTTCGCTGCCGGCGATTGTTTGCACCACTCTTCCCCGCAAGAGTTCCTCGGCGAAGGAACGATAGGCGGAGGCCATCGGTTCCCCCGTGTCCGGGGTGATCACGAGGATCGTGTCCTCGCCGAAGAAGCCCGCGAGGCTCGCCGGCGCCTCCTCGGGAGCGAGGACCCGGAAAACGTCGAAGCCGGGGTCCACTTCCAGGCGATCCGGCGTTCCCGGGACTTGAATCCGCGCATGGTACATCCGTCCACGGACGTCGCGCAAGGTCCGTTCGATGGTATCTCCCTCCACGGTGGTCACCCGCACCGGGATGTCGAGACGGTACGGATCTCCCTCCTGGACCTGGGACAGGTCGAACTCGACGATGTTTTCCTCCCCGCGGCGGGTCACTTCGGGGTGCTGGAGTACCAGTTGCGGCGCGCCTGCCCGGTCGATCCACTGGCGCTCGTACCAGCCGAAGGACTCCCCCGCGATACGGCTGAAAATGCCGAAGATGTCACTCCAGGCGGTGACGGTGAATTTCCGCTGGCCGTACAGGGTCCGCAGCCCCTCCCAGAACTTCTCGTCGCCCACCCGCTTGTGGAGCATGTGAAAGACCATCATCGCCTTGCCGTACCCGATGGTCCGGGTGCCGGGAGTCGTGCGCTCGGTGAAGTCGCGGAGCGCCATGTCGTTCTCGTCACCGCGGACGACATAGTCGGCGTAATCCCGCAGGGTGTTCATCCGGTAGCTTCGCGCGGCCTCCGGCCCCTTGTCGGTCTTGTAGAGGTAATCGGCGCAGTAGACGGTAAGCCCCTCGCACCAGTTTCCGCTCTTGTAATCGACGAGGACCCCGTTTCCCCACCAGTTGTGACAAACCTCGTGCCCGAGGCTGGTGCCGATGATGAAGGGCAGGCGGATCACCTGGCTGCCCAACAGGGTGTAACTCGGCATGCCGTACCCGGTGGGAAACCAATTCTCCACCACGCTGAACCGCTCGAAAGCGTAGGGGCCGAACAGGTCGCTGTACCGTGTCACATACCCGGCGGTCGCGGCGAGGTAGCGCGGGGCGAGGGACTCGCTGCCGTGATAGAAGTAGGTGGAAACCTCCACATCGCCGGCCTGCCGGCTGGTGACCACGTACGGGCCGGCGACGAGGTAGGTGCCGTCGAGGGGGTGAGCGCTGTCGAAGGTGACCGTGCGCTCGCCCCGCTCGATGATGTTCCCCTCGGCGATCGCCGCCCATTCCGGCGGCACCTCCACCGTGGTGGTGAAACGCGCCAGGGAGGCGTCCCCCGCGAGGCGGGGGTAGTACCCGGTCCACGGGGTGAGAAAGGCGCCGCGCGAGTCGATCAGGCCGGAGGTCTCGTCCGCGATCTGCATCCGCGAGAAGGAAGGGATCCGGACGCTGTCATAGACGACTCCGCGATAGGAGAGCTCGAACTCCAAGCTGTCGCGGGGAGCCGGAAGGGAGAGGGCGTAGAGGGCGAGATGCTCGACGTCCGAGTCCTTCTCGACCGTCTCCCCAAGACGTTTCAAGCGGTCGGCGATCGCGGCGCCCTCGCCCACGCGCTGGAGGTTTGCACCCTGGACATCGGTCACCGCGAGGGCGCGGACCTTCAGGTCGCGGTGGAGCACCAGGTACAGGGTGTCGGGAATCGAACCGGCGACCTCGAGCTTCGCCGCCCCGTCGAGGATGTGGGTCTCGGGCTCGAGGCTGAGGGACAGTTGCACCCTGTCCACGTGGGCGGGTGGCGCGGCGCCGCGCCCCGAACAGCCGGATGAGGCGAGGACGAGGAACAGGCCGAGGAGAACGGCGGTTGCGCCGTTCGACGAGCGTCCCATGTTTACCCTCCTTCGGGGTTACCCCGAGAGAATGCAGGCGGCCGATGCTCCGACGACCGTGGCGAAGGCATTGACCGCATCGTTTCGTATCCAGGCGGCGCCGCGCACGAGCGTCGCCCCCGGTCCGGCGTCCCGTGGCGTTTCATGAAACCGGCCCTCCGCCGAACGCCAAATCCCCTGCACCCATGCGCCCGCGAGGCTGTCGGCGAAGCCGCCGATGACCCCGGCCCAGAGGATGGCGTATATCCGTCCGCTGTCGACCACCCCGGCCAGCCCGGCGGCGATCGCCACGGAGGCGCCCCCCGCGAGGGAGGCCAGCAGGCCGGCCGCGCTGATCGCGCCCGATCTCCCGCTCTCCACCCGGCGGAAGGTCCGCAGGGAGAGCGGCGCTCCGCCGAAGGCGCGGCCCCATTCCGTGGACCACGTGTCCGCCGCCGCGGCGGCGAACGCCCCGCTGAGCAGGAGGCCGCCCAACTCCGGATCCCGGAAGAGAACCGCGATCACCGCCGCGAGGACCGCCACGCCGCCGTTGGCCAGCACCTGTGAAACTGTGCGCGTCAAGTCCGTCCGCCGCGAGCCGCCCGGCCAGCGGGTCCACAGGCTCGCCGGCAGGAGGAACGCCAGGGCCGGCGCAAGCCACCCGAACCCTCCCGCCGCCGCGAGGAGAAGGGCCATCACCCCCGCGAGGACGGCTCCCGCGAACGTCAACAGCCGGAAGCGCGCGAGGAGAAACACGCCGGTCGCACATCCCGCGAGAAGCAAGGCGGCGTTGGTCGCGTTCACGCGGTGCGTTCCTCCTCTTCGGAGCATTCCGGCGGATGGGCGGAACATACGCTTCCATCGGGCGCGGGTCAACGGCGGAAGAATCGCGGATGGTTCTTCCGTCCAAGGAGGTACATCCGAGTTGGGCGGGAGGTGCACCCTGCGTATCTTCGACGTGGCTGGAAATCCCGGTGGATTGCCGGCGGCGGCGGGGAGAATCATGGAGAACCACTGGCCCATCGGACGGGCGACGCTGCAGAAACTGGCGAAGAAGAAATACCGGAAGCAGGCCGGGCTCTACCTGCTCGAGGGGGTCGCCTCGGTCTGGGATGCCGCGAGGCTGGGAGCCGGAATACTCGGCGTGGTGCATGATTCGCGCGCCGGGAAACAGAAGGCGGCGGGGGAGTTACTCGCGGAGCTCCGGCGGCGCGGCATCCCACTGCAGGAAGTCGGCGAGGCGGACCTGAAGCGCATCAGCGGTCTCACCACCCCGCCCCCGGTGATCGCCGTCCTCCGCGAGGAGGAGGAACCGGCCGGTGAGGAGGTGGCCGAGGGGCTGACCCTCGCCCTCGACCGGGTCGGCGACCCGGGAAACGTCGGCACCCTGCTCCGCGCGGCGGCGTTCTACGGCCTGCGCGAGGTCCGGCTCGGCGAGGGGTGCGCCGAACGCTACAACCCGAAGGTGTTGCGCGCGGCGATGAGCGCCCATCTTCACCTGCGGATCGCTGCGCATGTCGCGCTGCCCGAATGGGTCCGCCGCGCCAGGGAGCAGGGAGCCGTGGTCTTCGCCGCCACGGTCGATGGGGGGGAGGAGCCCAGGCCGCTTCCGGCGGGCGGGCGCGCCGTCCTCCTCCTCGGCAGCGAACCGCACGGTCTTTCCGGGGAGCTTGTGTCGCTGGCGGATATCCGCCTTGCGATTCCCCGCCGGGGACCGATAGATTCCCTCAACGTTGCGATGGCCGGTGTCGTCCTGCTGGACCGTCTCCTTCGCCCCTGACCCGGAGAACACATGCCCCCCCTCGACCCCGAGAACGGTGCGCCTCCTCCCACACCGCGAAGTGATGAGATCAGCGGTTGGGATGTGATCCGAGTGATTCTCATGACCTTGTCGATCCTCTTCGCCGGTTACATGGTGATCGCCGCGGTGGGGTTGTGGGAGCTGGGGCGCGCCGGCATCCAGCCGGACAAGGACGCGATCACCAAGCTCGCCACCGGCGGGATGAACGGCTTCCCCGACTCCATGAAAGTGCTGACCCTCCTCGTCCAGGCGTCCCTCATCCTTCCTGTCTGGCTGTACCTCCGCAAGCGCGGCTTCTCGATGCGGAAACACCTGCGGCTGCATATTATCCCCTTTTCCTTTCTCGGCTATGCCGTCGTTATCGGGGGCTGCATCGCGGTCCTCGGCGACGAACTGACCCGCATCGTGGACCTGGTGTTGCCGATGCCCGAGGAGCAGGTGCAGGGCCTGCGCGACGCCCTCCGCCTGCACGGGATGTTCGACCTCCTCACCATCGGTCTGACCGTGATTCTCGTCGCGCCGGTCGTCGAGGAGGCGCTCTTCCGCGGCTTCTTTCAACGATATTTCGAATCGAAGCGGGGTGTGACCTCCGGCGTGCTCGCGGCCAGCGCCCTGTTCGCGGCCTACCACTTCAACATCTTCTGGCTCATCCCGATCCTCCTCATGGCGACGGTGATCGGTGCGATGGCATGGCGGACGGAATCCATCTGGCCCGCCGTGGTCGTGCACGGAACGAACAACGGGATCGGCCTGATCGCGGCCAACAGCGGCAGCGAAGACCCCTCCTGGTATGCTCTCTCCGGCCATGTAGCCCCCTGGTGGCTGCTGCTCGCGCTGGTCGTGCTGATCGTCGCCTTGCGCGCCTTCTTCCGTTCGGCGGAACAGATCGGTCTCGGGGGACACGGCCCCTCGGGCGACAGCGGCGCGAACATCAACCTCACCGTCTGAACGATGGCAGCGGAAAGCGCCGCTTCGGGCGGCGAAACCGTCCGGGTGGGAATCGCCGTCCGCCGGCCCGAGCTGCGGTTCGAGCTCGCGTCAAGGTATCACCTTGCTTCGGGTTTGCCTTCCGGGACGCGGACTCTCCCACCGGGGCGATACCGGGCCGTCGTGGAACACCCGGGCGCCGCTCCCCGTTGGGGGGCGAAGGTCGATACGTTCTTGAGCAGGGAGGAGGCGGAACGGCTCGCCCTGTCGATGGCCGAGGCGGGCCTGGAGGCGGAGGTGGTCCCCCTGGGCCGCCCGGCCCGCTGGGGGGGCGAGGAGTACGAAACCCGCGTCTGGGCCGTGGTGCTGGGTGATGAGGAGGACCCCGCCTCGGCGGAGGAGCGGGCGCGGGACATGCTCGCGCCTCACGGCCGGGAGTTCGGCCTCGCCGCCTACCCGGACCAGCATCTCTACTTCGACCCGATCCGGCGCACCCCACCCTCGGGCGGCGGACTGCGGCTGGAGCGTGAAGGGGGGGAGACCTTCTCCGTCGTCGGCGCGGCGCGCCTGGTTCCGCCCGGCCCGGATGCGTGCTTCACCCTCGCAGAGGTGCGCATCGGCATCGAGTTCCACTGGGACCACCTCGAGACGCTGTCGTTTCGCGGGGTGCTCGAACTCCTGCCGGACGGTGATACTCTCACCGCGGTCAACGAGCTGCCCATCGAGGAGTATCTCGCCTCGCTTCTCGGCAGCGAGATGCGGGAGGATTGGCCCCTCGATGCGCTCACCGCGCAGGCGGTGGCGGCCCGGTCCACCGTCCTCGCGACCCGGGGCCGGCACCACTACGGCGAGGCGTTCGACCTCTGCCATGATGACCATTGCCAGTGCTACCGCGGGGCGTCGCGGGAGAGCGATCTCGCCCGGCGGGCGCTCGAGGCCTCCCGGGGTGCGCTCCTCGTCCATGGCGGCCGCGTGGCGGATGCCCGGTACGCGAAGAGCTGCGGCGGGGTGACCGAGGCGTATTCCTCCGCCTGGGAGGGGTGGAACCCGCCCTGTCTCCGCCCCGTGGTCTGCGGACCGCTCGACGGGGCGCCCGGCGCATCGGTCGAGGACCTTTGGGTGGCCGGCGATGAGACGCTGCGGGAGCGGCTCGAGTCTCCGCCTCTCTGGGCCGCCTGCAACCCGAAAGCCGTGCGCTACCCCGCCTCCAGCGGGGAAATGGAAGCTCTTTTCCGCTGGAGAGTCTCCCTCTCGCGGGAAGAACTTCGCGGGCTGATCAACACTCGCATCGGGCGCGAGCTTGGTTATATTACGGCGCTTCAGCCGCTCGAGAGGGGTTCATCGGGCCGTGTCATCCACCTCCGCATCGTGGGGAAAAAAGGCAGTGTGACGGTTGGCAAAGAGCTGCGGATTCGACGTCTTCTTTCTCCGAGCCACCTGCCGAGCAGTGCCTTCATCGTGAATGATACCGGTGATGAGTTTCACCTCGAGGGAATCGGCTGGGGCCATGGCGTGGGCCTGTGCCAGTTGGGGGCGGCGGCGCTGGCCGCGCGGGGATGGAGCTGGGAGAGGCTGCTCGCGCATTACTACCCGGGAACCCGCCTGGTTTTCGGGCATATGAACGAGTAAGAAGAGCATCGTTTCACCACGCGATAGTACGCGGTGAAACACGGTGGGACAGAGAGCATGTTCAAGTTCGATAAACTCAAAGGACTTGGGAAGCGGCCGCCCGCGCCGCGGACTCCCGAGGAGGTGCAGGAACGCCTCGATGAGATGCGTTCCTGGACAAGGGGGCCGATCAACTCCTTCCTCTCATGGTTCGTCCAGGTGTTCCTGATCGGCTTGCCGATGGTCACCTTCCTCCGCCTGTTCAACAGGGTGAGGATTCTCCACAGGGACCGGTTGCGCCACATTAAGCCCCCGTATTTGCTTGTTTCCAATCATCTTACGATGTTCGACGATGCCTTTCTCGACCCTCTGCTGTTTTTCCCCTGGGCCATCTGGCATCCGCGCTACCTCCCCTGGCATGCCCCGGAGGAGAAGAACTTTTTCCTCGGCCCCATCTTCACCTGGATGATGAAGAAAGCCCGCTGCGTCCCCCTGACACGAGGTCATGGCGTCTTCCAGCCCGGAATGACCCGCCTGAAAGAGCTGCTGGAGAACGGCTATACGATTCACATTTTCCCGGAGGGCACCCGTTCCCGCACGGGAGACATCAACCGCGGCCAGGTCGGTGTCGGCCGCATCGCCTACCAGTCGAAGGCGAAGGTCATTCCCTGCTACCATGAGGGGACCCAGGAGATCCTCCCCATCGGCCGGCACTGGTTGCAGACCGGTAAAAAGATGAGCGTGATCGTCGGCGAGCCGGTCGACATGGGGGACCTGTACGCCGAGAAGGAGAGCCGGGAAACCTACCAGCGCATCGCGGACCGGATGATCGACGGGATTCGCGCCCTCCGCGAAGAGCTCCATGCGAAGGGATATAGCACCACGCCCCGGCCCGCTTCCTCCGTTCATGAAGCTCCCGCCGAGCAGGATGGCACGAACGGGAAACCGCCGTCCGGGAACCGGCCGGAAAAAGCCGAACACCAGCGGGATTCCATCAAGTCTTGAGTGGACCGGGGTTCCGGTACCGCCGCGGTTGTGCCTTCCCCGCGGGCGGAAGGGTGGCCCGGGACTATTACCACGCCATAGCCACAGGCGAAGGCGGGTGTCCCGGGTTTCATATGGGTTTCCGTGACGAACATCGTGTGGCCCTGCCGGATTTGACGGCAG
>CAYOKT010000054.1:0-19504 GCA_964404605.1 uncultured bacterium | reverse complement strand
CTACGCTTGCTGACCGCGCGCCTGTGACCGCCGGGTCCGGGGTGAGTGAGTTTCAGAATACCATGGAGGCGTCGGTTCCTGCGCCTGGGAAGAGGAGTACATCACCGGCCGGGGTCAAATGATCACTCTTGCGCCCGCTGATCTCGCGCTCATCCTGGGGTATCTCGTCTTCCTCGCGTTCGTCATCTGGAGGACGCGGGACCAGGTCCATGCCGGTGAAGCGGACTTTCTGCTCCTCGGGCGGACGATGACCCTGCCCGCCTTCGTCGCCACCCTGGTCTCAACCTGGTACGGAGGCATCCTCGGAGTCGGGGAGTATTCGTTCCTCTACGGGATCTCCAACTGGCTCGTCTTCGGGGTCCCCTATTACCTCGCCGCGCTCCTCTTCGCCCTGTTTCTCGCCTCCCCCGCCCGCCGCAGCCGGGTTCTCTCCATCCCGGATCAGCTCGAGAGGGCCTATGGCCGCGGTCCGGCGCTGCTGGGAGCGGGGGTCGTCTTCCTGATGACCGTCCCCGCCGCCTATGTCCTGATGCTCGGCGTGCTGCTGCGGATGTTCTTCGGCGGCCCCCTGGTGCTCTGGATCCTCGCCGGCGCGGCGGCTTCGGGGCTGTACGTCGGCATCGGCGGCTTCCGCAGCGTCGTTCGCACGGATGTCCTGCAATTCATCCTGATGTACCTGGGATTCGCCCTGCTGCTCGCCGTGGCGGCGGGGCGCTACGGCGGCTTCGCCTTTCTCCACGAATCGCTGCCCCCCGCCCACCTCTCGTGGAGCGGGGGAAGAAGCCTCGGTGCGATCGCCGTCTGGTACGTGATCGCCCTCTCGACCCTCGTCGAGCCCAGCTTCTACCAGAGGTGCTATGCCGCCCGCAGCACATCCGTCGCGCGGGGGGGCATCCTCGTCTCCATCCTCTTCTGGATCGTGTTCGACGCCTTGACGACCTTCACCGGGCTGTACGCCCGGGCCGTCCTCGGACCGGGGACGGACCCCCTCACCTCCTACCCCGCGCTCGCCGAGCGCGTACTCCCGATAGGACTCAAGGGGCTGTTCTTCGTCGGCCTGCTGGCGGTGATCATGTCGACGGTGGATTCTTACAGCTTCCTCGCGGCGCAGAGCCTCGGGCGGGACATCATCTCCCGCGCGCGGGGCGAGGTCGGAACCTGGAGGCTGCGGCGCTTCCAGTGGTCCCTCGCCGCCTCCTCCCTGCTCGCGGTGCTCCTCGCTGCGTGGAAGGGATCCGTCGTCGGCCTGTGGCACGATCTCGGCTCCCTCGGCACCCCCATGCTCCTGTTTCCCCTCGCCGCCGGGTTCCGCAGACCGCCGCTGGTCCCGCGCCGTTTTGTCCTGCCCTCGATGGCGGTCTCCGGGCTGACGGCGCTTCTCTGGCTCCTCGCCGGAGAGCCGGACGGCGCGTATCCCTTCGGTCTCGAGCCGATCTATCCCGGCCTGGCGGTTTCCGCGTTGATTCTCTCCGCCGGTGCGCTTCTACGGCGGAGAACGGGAGCCTCCTGATTCGCCGCGGTCCGCCGGGAAAAGGGAACGCCGCATCTCCCCGCTGGCTTCCCGGGACCGCCAGCCCTATATTCGCCGAACCGCGCTCACCGCGGGTCGTCCCGTTTCGGATAGAATCGTAGGCTTCAACCAATCTCACGGAAACGGTTCACCATGGACACCACCGAGACCTCCCCCCTGCAGCGCAAAGGAATCTGGTTTTTCGGATTCCCCTTCGGTTACTGGATGCTCAACGGCATCGAGATGTGGGAACGGATGGCCTATTTCCTCGTCCGCAGCGTAGTCGCGATCTACATCATGCAGGCGGACGACCCGCACGGCCTCCACTTCACCGCGGCGCAGAAGGGTTCCATCTACGCGTGGTGGTTCATCTTCCAGTCCCTGCTCCCCACTCTCACCGGCGGTTTCGCGGACCGTTACGGGTACAAGAAGACCCTGTTCTTCTCCTTCACGATGAACATCGCCGGCTACATCATGATGGCGACGATGAGGAGCTACACAGGCTTCTTCATCGGGGTGATGACCCTCGCCACGGGCACGGCGTTTTTCAAACCGAGTGTGCAGGGATCCCTGGCGCAGAACCTGACGAAGAAGAACTCCTCGGTGGGATGGGGCATCTTCTACTGGATCGTCAATGTCGGAGCGGCCATCGCCCCGATGCTTGCGAATTTCATCCGGCATGAACACAGTTGGCAGATTCTCTTCTTCACCGCCGCCGGGATTACCTCCCTCAACTACCTGATGCTCCTCACCTTCAAGGATTACCCTTCCGGGGCCTCGAAGACGGAGACGCCTCTGCAGGTGCTGCGCCGCACGATGAAGGACATTACCGACATCCGCCTGTTGTCCTGGCTGCTGATCATGTCCTGCTTCTGGCTGATGATGTACCAGCTGTGGGATCTCCACCCGAACTTCATCACCGACTGGATCGACAGCGGCGATGTCGCCGCCGCCATCAGCTCCTCCGGCCTGTTGCCCTCGAACTGGGTGGTCGCCACCGACCGGGGCCCCCAGGTGCCCCAGGAGATCCTTCTCAACCTGAACGCCCTGTTGATCGTGGTGCTCATGATCCCGGTCTCCTGGGCCGTACGACGGATCCGCACCCTCTCGGCGATGGTTATCGGGATGACCGTGGCCACGGCCGGGATCGTTGTCGCCGGGTTCACCAATGTCGGCGGCGTCTTCCTCCTCGGCGTGGTCTTCTTCTCCCTCGGCGAGATGCTGACCGGACCGAAGAAGAACGAGTACCTCGCGCTCATCAGTCCGCCTGAGAAAAAAGGGCAGTATCTCGGCTACGTGAACATCCCTGTGGGCATCGGGGGTTTCGTCGGCTCGAAACTCGCGGGCTACTTCTACGGCCACTTCGGGGAAAAGGCGGTCCTCGCCCAGAAATACCTGCTCGAACATACCGCCCTCGGCACCGGCAAGCTCGCGCTCTGGAACGGCTCGCCCGACCGGCTCGCCGAGCTCATCGGGGTCCCGCGCACTGAGGCGTTCGTCCGGCTGCAGGAGGTCACCGGCCTCGACCCCGTCGCGGCGACCAAACTGCTGTGGGACACCTACAATCCACAGTTCAACGTGTGGATTCCCTTCGCCATCATCGGCGTCGTCGCGATCATCGCGCTGATCATCTTCAACCAGCTCGCCAGGCGTTGGAAGGACATGAACGCCTGACAGGTGCGCGCGCATATCACCTGATGGCACCCCGCTCGATCCACCCATCCCAGGATGTTGGAGGCGGCTGCCGGTCACTGGCCGCGGTCCCTCTTCTCCCTTCGCTCCCTCTCAACGGCACGAGAACCGAGCAGAGGCAGGAGAGCAACTCCCGCGAATGAACCCGGAACCTGGTTACACGTGGCCGGTATAAACGGCAACCACACAGGAACAGGACACGGTTCATTAATCCTATGAACTGTATCAGACTCATGCGACAGTTCATGTAAGGGTTCAGGCAAGAGGAGAACAGAAAAAATGAAGCGTTTGTTATCATTCTTCGCGTTCAGCCTGCTGCTTTCGATGGCAGGCGCAGCGAGTGCGAGCACCTGGACGTTCGATGACCCCCATACCAACATCCGTTTCAGGACGAAGCACCTGATGGTCGTGGATGTGTGGGGCAAGTTCAACACGTTCTCGGGGACGATTACCTATGATCCCAAGGACATCACCAAGTCGAAAGTCGATGTGACGATCGATGTCGCCTCGGTGGACACCGACAACGAAAAACGTGACAATCACCTTCGCAGCGCAGACTTTTTCGACGCGGAGAACTATCCGAAGATGACCTTCGTCTCGAAGAAGATCGAAAAGGCCGGCGCCGGCAAATTGAAGATCATCGGTGATCTGACGATCCGCGGAGTCACGAGGGAAGTCACCCTGGATGTGGACGGCCCCACCGGTCCCTTCGGGTTCATGAAGATGAACAAGATGGCTGCCCATGCGACCACGGTGATCAACCGCATGGACTACGGGGTAAACTGGAACATGCCGCTGGCCAAGGGTGGATTGCTGGTCTCGGAAGACGTTGATATCGTGATCGACGCCGAGCTGAACGAGATGAAGTAAGCTACTCCCACGTACCCCCCACACCCTTGAAGAGCCGTTGCTGACTGCGGTTTTTTAGGGGTGTTCCTCTCAGGGGGGCAACTTCGTATTTTACCACGATTTCGGGCGAGAGAACCCTGCGAAGGAAGAGTGCCCATGAGAGAACCGACTATCGCCGCGCGTGAACCGGCGGTCCTTGAACTCGAGCCGGGGGAATACTGGTGGTGCCGTTGCGGTCTGTCCAAAGAGCAGCCGTTTTGCGACGGGTCTCACAAGGGGACGGAGTTCCTCCCGATCCGCCTCGTCATCGAGGAGAAGAAAACGGTCGCCTTCTGCCAGTGCAAACACACCGGCAACGCGCCCTTCTGCGATGGAACCCACGCCACCTTGTCGAAGTAGCCGCCATCTCGCAGAGAATAAACGCCTCGCACAGCGAGGCGTTTTTCCTCACAGCATATGGAATACCGCAACAGCGAACTGGCATGGCAGCCGACAACCGGTCAGGCGGGTGACCGCCCGCGGTCTCCCCCCCCTCAGAAAATGGCGTAGATGAAGGGCGCCACGGCGGAGCCGGCGGACAGCACGATCAACAGGCTCAGCAACAGGAGAAACAGGACGATCGGTGTCAGCCACCACTTTTTACGCACCTTGAGGAAATCCCAGATGTCACCGAATCTCGATGCCACAATCTCTCTCCTTGGAATCGCTCAACACCGCCGCAGGCCTTTACGTTCAGCCGAGCAGGACGGTTTCGATCAGGCTCTCCCTAATAGGGTTTGTCAGGACGGCTACAGGGGCCGTCGACCTCCACCGGGACCCAGTAACTCGCCTGGCTCTTGTCGAACTTAAGGTTCAGCAGGTCTTTTCCCATCAGGCGGAGCAGCAGCCCGATAGGAGTGATAATAAGAAAGAAGGTCAACGTAAGCAGCACATGGGTCACAACGACCTGGAGCACCAGCGCCAGCTTCATCCAGGTCCATTCCACCGGGGCGAGCCACCGGGGAACCAGCAGGCCGAAGACCAGAAAACCCGCGGAGAACCCGAACAGCCAGATACCTGTGGGGCCGTGGCCCCGCCAGGAGGTCAATCCGCCGATCACCGCCAGGGCGACGGTCATGGTGAGGGCGAACTTGCGCAGCTCTTTTCCAGTTTTTACCTGACCCATCGTAATCCCGTCCGTTCAATCGAGTTCGTAGATCTTGCGCCAGTCCTTGTCATCCTTCAGTTCGGGCTGCTCCTCCTTGAAGAGGATGATATCCTCGAGGACGAGCATGTCCATCTCGGTGCGCATGAAGCAGAGGTAGGCATCCTGCGGGGTGCAGACGATCGGCTCCCCGCGCACGTTGAAACTGGTGTTGATGATGACCCCGCACCCGGATTTCTCCCTGAACTTCGCGATGAGGGCATGGTAATCCGGCTGGTCTTCCCTGTTCACGGTCTGCACGCGGGCGCTGTAATCCACGTGCGTCACCGCGGGGATGTCGCTGCGCGGGACGTTCAGCTTCTCGATGCCGAACAGCTTCTTCTCTTCCTCGTTCATCGATTTCCGGCGCTCTTCCCGCACCGGTGCGACGAGGAGCATGTAGGGCGACTCGGTCTCCAGGTCGAAATACTCGCTGACATTCTCCCTCAGCACGGAGGGAGCAAAGGGCCGGAAAGACTCACGGTACTTGATTTTCAGATTCATCACCGACTGCATCTTCGGGCTGCGGGCATCGCCGATGATGGACCGCGCTCCCAGCGCGCGGGGCCCGAACTCCATCCGCCCGTTGAACCAGCCGACGACCTTCTCCCCCGCAATCGCCTCCGCGGTCTTCTCCAGCACCTCGCCGTTGTCGTACCGGTGGTACGGGTACCCGTTCTCCTTCAACCAGGCCTCGATCTCGTCGGAGCTGAACTTCGGACCGAGGTAGGAGCCCCGCTGGCTGTCACGGCCGTTCCCGGGAACGAGCCGCGGGTTGTCCAACACCTGGTGCCAGGTGAACAGGGCCGCCCCCAGCGCGCCGCCGGCGTCACCGGCGGCGGGCTGAATCCAGATCCTGTCGAAGACCTTCTCGCGCAGAATCTTGCCGTTGCCGACGCAGTTCAGCGCCACCCCGCCCGCGAGGCAGAGGTTCTTCTCGCCGGTCTCTTTCTTGACGTGGCGGGCCATGCGGAGCATCACCTCTTCGGTCACGGCCTGCACCGAGGCGGCGAGGTCCATCTCCTTCCGGGTGATCTTCGTCTCCGGCTTGCGGGGCGGCCCGCCGAACAGCTTGTGGAACGCCGGCGAAGTCATGGTCAGGCCTTGGCAATAATTGAAATACTTCATGTTCATTCGGAAGGAGCCGTCCTCGCGAAGATCAACCAGGTTGTCGAGGATGGTCCGGACATATTTCGGCTCGCCGTAGGGTGCGAGGCCCATGACCTTGTATTCGCCGGAATTGACCCGGAACCCGGTGTAGTAGGTGAACGCGGTGTAGAGCAGACCGAGGCTGTGGGGAAAGCGCATCTCGTACCGGATGTCGATCTTGTTGCCCTCCCCCACGCCCCACGAGGCGGTGGCCCACTCTCCGACGCCGTCGAGGGTGAGGAACGCCGCCCGCTCGAAGGGGCTCGGGTAGAAGGCCGATGCGGCGTGCGACTGGTGGTGTTCCGGGAAAACCAACTCGCCGGTGTACCCCACTTCACGCTTGACCAGGTCCCCCATCCAGAGTTTCTCTTTCAGCCACAGGGGCATCGCCTTGAGGAACGAGACCAATCCCCGCGGCGCGAACATCAGGTAGGTTTCGAGGAGCCGCTCGAACTTGATCCAGGGCTTGTCATAGAACGCGACATGGTCAAGTTCCCCGGGTGTGATACCCGCCTCCCGAAGGCAATATTCCACCGCGTGCCTGGGGAAACGATGGTCATGCTTTTTCCGCGTGAACCGTTCCTCCTGCGCCGCGGCGAGGATTTCCCCATCCCTGACCAGGCAGGCCGCCGAATCGTGATAAAACGCGGATATTCCGAGGATGTACATCGCCGCTCGTCTCTCCGGTGATTGGAAAAACTTCCCTCAGCCCGGCGTCCCTGGAACGATTCCGGGCCTCCGGCGGGTATCCATTGAAAAGGGAATGAATATACTCCGGGACCACGTCCCGCTCAATGCCGGGGATCACATCCGCCGGCCGATCCGTCCCCCGCACAGACCTTCAGGCGAGCAGCAGGACCAGGGGGACGAGGAGAACCCTCGCCAGCAAACCGGCGATGGTGTCATCCAATGTCACTCCCCACCCCCCGGGCAGCGTTTCAACCCGCCTGCGGACCACGGGCAGCTTGAAAACGTCGAACAGGCGGAAGAGGATGAACGCCGCCAGGAGGAGAAGCGGTTCCCTCGGCAGGGCGATGAGCGCGATGGATTGTCCCGCGAACTCGTCGATGGTTACACGGCCCGGGTCCGGACCCCAGAGACGCTCCCCGAGGGAGGAGAGGGGCACGCTGAGGAGGTTCAGGAGAACCGCGACGGCCAGCTCGACCCAGGTCTCGCGGGGAACCAGCAGTACCCACAAACCGACGAAGACCGCGCTGGCGAGGGTTCCCTGCCCCCGTGGCACCAGCCCCGTCCCCAGGCCGGTGGAAAAGACCCAGGCGAGCAGGCGGCCGAGCGGTCCGGGTCTTTCGCCGGCCGGCCCGCCGGTGACCGATGCCTTACTGTACGCTGTCACGGCACTCCCGCGATAATCAGAATCCGAACCGTTGTCCGATGATGAGGCCGGCAGTCAGCGGCCCGAGGAGCAAAAGAACGAGCAGCCCCGCCGCCAGGGTGCGTATCCGATGCGCGATGGCGACGGACTGGACGAAATAGACGACGCACCACAGGCGCACGGCGTAATCGAGGGTGAGGAGCACCGCGAGCCCGGGTTCCATTCCCTGCCACGGGAATCTCGCGCCGAAGGGAAAGCCGGAGAGTCGCAGGCCGGAGCCGGCGAACACCACGTAGAGCAGCCAGAGGACGATCATCAGGGTATACGGGGCGAAGGACCAGGCCACCGCGGCCCGGGTTTCCGAAAAGCGCGCCTGCCCCCCGAAAATCCGCCCGACATAGGTCAGCAGCACCGCCGCCAGGTTGACAAGCGCGACACCGAGTACACCGCCATAGATCCCGATCGCGGCGGAGGTCATCGCCCACCCGGGCGAGGAACCGACGCCGTAGGTGACCACGTTGTCGACCAAAGGGAGAAGCCCGATCCAGTCGGGAAGGGGGTATAATCCGTGCAGAGCGCTGGCTCGGAGCGCCGCCGTGACCCCCTCGACCAGGGCGATCAGCACCACGCCGAAATGGGCATCCGTATCAAGGATCCAGCGCAACGTGTGCTGGGGGCGTACCAGCATGTAGAGAAAAGGAACCGCTCCGATCAAGATGCACACCCGGGTGCTGTCGATCGGAAGCGAATCCGAATCGACGGTCTGTGATCAGCGAGCGTCTGCATCTTCGAGTTGCCGTCGGAAAAAGTCCACCGTCGCACCGATCCCTTCGCGAAGGGGTACCCGCGGCTCCCATCCCATCTCGCGGCGGATCAGGTCGTTGGCAAGGCAACTGCGCCTCACCTCGCCCGGCTTCCCGGGACCATGAACCTCTTCCACATCCACTCCCGCGGCGTCGCGGATCATCCGGAACAGTTCCACCACGCTCGTCTCGATGGAAGTTCCCACGTTCAGTGAGCCGACCCCACCGTAGGAGAGCGCCCTGCGGACTGCATCGGCCACATCCCCCACGTACACGTAATCCCGCGTCTGCAACCCGTCCCCATTGATGAGCGCCGTCTGACCGGCGAGGAGGCGCTGGGAGAAGATCGCGATCACTCCGGCTTCGCCGTGCGGGTTCTGCCGGGGACCGTAGACGTTGCCCAGCCTGAGCGCCACGTAGGGAATCGAGTGCTCGAGATGATAATACCGCAGGTACATCTCGGTAGCGATTTTCGCGATTCCATACGGCGACACGGGCCGCGCGGGCACGGTTTCCGGGGTCGGGAAGGGAACATTATCATCGTAGCCGGCACCGCCCGTGGAGGTGAACACCACGCGCCCCAGACCGTTCTCCCGGCCCGCTTCCACCAGGTTCAACGTGCCGCGGATGTTGACATCGGCATCGAACACCGGGTCCTTCACGCTCTTCCGCACATCCATCTGGGCGGCGAGGTGAACAAGAGTGTCAAAGCGCCTCTCCGCCCACAGGGCGTGGATGCTCCGGCTGCGGATGTCCTCCTCGATGAATTCCGCCCCCGGAGGGACGTTGCTCCTCCGGCCGGTGCTGAGATCATCGAGAACGGTCACCTGGTGCCCGTCCGCGATAAGCATGTCCCCGACATGGGAACCGATGAAACCGGCGCCACCGGTCAGCAGGATATTCATGAGTGCATGGGACCCTGTCAGTAGGTTTCGGGGATGGCCTCGGGGTCCTCCCCCCAGGTATCTCGCCACAGGGTGTCGGCGGTACGGATCGATTCGAATGTTCCCGCGTCCGTCCACCACCCCTCGAGGATTTCGTATGAGAGTTGTCCTTCCTGGAGATAGTGGTTGTTCACGTCCGTGATCTCAAGCTCGCCGCGCCGGGAGGGTTTCAGGGTCTTGATGATCTCAAAGACCTGGGCGTCGTAAAAGTAGATGCCGACGACCGCAAGGTCGCTCTTCGGCGTTTCCGGTTTCTCCTCGAATCCGACGATTGTGCCATCTGCGATTTCCGCGACACCGAAACGCTGCGGGTCGGGAACCGCCTTGAGGACCACCTTCGCCCCGCTCCGCTGTATACGGAAGCGCGCAGCCATGTCACGGATCGAATCCTCGAAGATGTTGTCCCCGAGGATCACGGCTACCTGGTCGCCGCCTGCGAACTGCTCGGCGAGGCCGAGAGCCTGGGCGATGCCGCCCGGCTCGTCCTGCACCCGGTAGGTGAACCGGCAGTGAAAGTCCTTCCCGCTGCCCAGCAGGGCGACCACGTGCCCCATGTGCTCCGGTCCGGTGACGATGAGAACATCTTCGATCTCCGCACCGAGGAGCTTTTTTATCGGGTGGAATATCATCGGCTCCAACCCCACCGGGAGCAGGTGCTTGTTCGTCACCTTCGTCAGGGGGAAGAGCCGTGAACCGAGACCGCCGGCGAGGACTATGCCTTTCATTCAGAAACCTTTCTCTTGATGGGGAAAACGCCTGTTCCGGGGAGTCATGGATGGCCGTCCAGACCGAGCGCCCGGGTCAACCCGTTCTCGTAGGCCTCGGCCATCTCGTCCAGCAACACCCGGAAATACCCTTTCACACCGATTCCCACCCCGCCCGTTGTGCCGAACCACTCCACCGGAACGGAAAGAGACTCGGCGAGCTGCTCAAAGGTATCAATTTCCCTCGGCGGGACCACGGCGATCACACGTCCGGGCCCCTCTCCGAACAGCAGGAGGGGATCGACATCCTCGAGGTCCAGCAGGGCGCCGCGCCGATTGCCCCTGTCCGCGACGGCCATCTCCGCCAGCGCGGTGAGAAAGC
The DNA here is from genome assembly GCA_964404605.1 of uncultured bacterium. GTDB lineage: Bacteria > Electryoneota > Electryoneia > Electryoneales > Electryoneaceae > CAYOKT01. Next base: position 8,955 of record CAYOKT010000054.1, on the reverse strand, counting down.
CGCCCTCCGAGAGGTCATGGGCCGCGACGATCGCACCCGCTCCGATGCCCCGCACGAGGAGTTCCTGCAAGCGCGCCTCGAGAGCGAGATCGACCGGCGGCAGCTCCCCCCTCGGCTCCTCGCCGCACTGCATGACCTGCCACTCGCTCCCCGCCCAACTTGCGACCGTCGAACCGCAAAGATACAGCGCCAGGCCGTCCCCGGGAAAGGTGCAGCCTACCGTGTTCCGCGCATCCTCCGCCAGCCCCACCGCGCCGATCACCGGGGTCGGATAGACGGCGCCTTCCGGGTTCTCATTGTAGAAGGAGACATTCCCACCCGTGACCGGGGTTCCGAGCGCGCGGCACGCCTCGCCCATGCCCGCCACGGCTTCGGAGAAGGTCCAGTACATCTCCGGCTTGTACGGGTTGCCGAAATTGAGGCAGTTCGTGATTCCCACGGGCCGGGCGCCGGTGCAGGCCACGTTCCGCGTCGCTTCGGCGACCGCCATCGCCGCACCGTTCCTGGGGTCGAGGTAGGTGAACCGGCCGTTACAGTCGGTGGCCATCGCGATCGCCCGGTTGGTGCCGGGTACGCGGATCACGGCGGCGTCGCCGACCCCCGGCAGGATCCGCGTGTTGGCGCGCACCATGTGATCGTACTGGCGGAAGATGTGGCGCTTGGATGCGATGTTCGGGCGGGCGAGCAGCGCGAGAAGCGCCGCGCGGGGGTCGTCGGGCAGTGGAAACTCCGGCAGCTTGCGCGCTTCATCCAGGTATGCAGGACGGCGGGTTTGGCGCTCGTACACCGGCGCTCCCCCGCCGAGGGCCAGCGACTCCGCGGGGACATCCAGCACCGCGATGCCGTCCTGTTTCGCGCGGAACCGGCCGTCGGAGGTGACAACCCCGACCTGGACCGCGGAAAGTTCCCACTTCTCCGCGATCCGGTAGACCTCTTCTTCCCGTCCCTTCCGGGCGACGAGCAGCATCCGCTCCTGGGATTCGCTGAGCAGCACCTCGTAGGGCGTCATCCCCTCTTCACGGCGGGGAACGCGGTCGAGGTCGAGAAGAATCCCTGTCCCCCCTTTCGCGGCCATTTCGCACGAAGAGCAGGTCAGCCCCGCTGCTCCCATGTCCTGGATGCCGGCCACGGCGCCGGACTTCGCCAGTTCCAGGGTCGCTTCGAGGAGCAGTTTCTCGGTGAACGGGTCGCCCACCTGCACGTTGCTCTTCCGGCTCTCGGACTCCTCGGAGAGTTCGACCGATGCGAAGGTGGCGCCGTGGATGCCGTCCCTGCCGGTGCGCGCGCCGATGTAGATCACCGGGTTCCCCTCCCCGGAGGCGGTGGCGCTCATCGTACGGTCGTGCCGGACGATTCCCACGGCCATCGCGTTCACAAGGGGATTGCCGCGATAGCTCGGCTCGAAACAGACCTCCCCGGCCACGGTGGGCACGCCGACGCAGTTGCCGTAATCCGCGATCCCGCGCACGACGCCGTCCACGAGGAACCGGACCCGAGCGTCCTCCGGCGGACCGAAGCGCAGGCTGTCGAGCAGGGCGATCGGCCTCGCGCCCATGGTGAAGATGTCGCGCAGGATGCCGCCGACCCCGGTCGCGGCGCCCTGGTAGGGCTCAACAGCCGAGGGGTGGTTGTGGCTCTCGATCTTGAACGCCACGGCGAGGCCGTCCCCGATGTCCACCAGCCCGGCGTTCTCCTCCCCCGCGGCCACCAGCAGATGCGACCCCTCCCTCGGAAGGGTCTTCAGCTTCAGGATGGAATTCTTGTAGCTGGCGTGCTCGGACCACATGACGGAATAGACGCCGAGTTCGGTGTAGGTCGGAGTCCGGCCAAGCAACTCGACGATGCGGGCGTACTCTTCGCCGGTCAACCCGTGCGCTGAAGCCAGTTCCCCGGTCACCGGAGGATCACCGGCGAACGAGGTGGATGGACCCGGAAAGGAAGCATCGAAGCTGTTTTTTTGTGGATTCTTCATCGTGCGAGTGTCACCCTGAAAGGTTGTGGCGGTCAGTCCTCGTCCCGGCCGACGAGATCATCTTCCCCCGGTTCCTCTTCCTCCTCAGTCGGTTCACCGTCCCCGGGCGTGCTTCCGTGCTCCTCGCGGGCCGAAGCATCGAAGAAGCTTAGCTGGTCCGCCTTCACCAAGGGCTTTTTTCGACTGATCGTGATCCCGTCACCGAAAGGCAGGTAGATGCTGTCGAGGTCCTCCCGGTGCAGGAGGGCCATCACGAAGCGGGCCATGTGCACGGCCAGCGGTTTCAGCTCCGGGGGAAAATCGCGGACGATGAACCCGACATCGTCGGCGACCAGGTGGCCGTTGGGAGCGAGAAGGTCGACGCACTTCTCGAGCAGGTCCACGTAATCCCTCTTGTCCACATCGAGGAGAATCAGGTCATAGGGACCGCGCAGCGTGCTCAGGATCTTGCCGGCGTCACCGGTGAGCACAGCCACGCGCCGGTCCAATCCCGCCTGCATGAAATTTCGCCGCGCCAGCGAGGCGAGATCCGGGTCGCGCTCCACGGAGAGTACGTGTCCCTTCGGGCCGACGATTTCCGACAGCATGGCGGCCGAATACCCGGTGCCCGTGCCGAGGTCCAGCGCGGAACGCGCGTTGAACAGGGGCGCGAGGAAGCGGAGAAATCCCGCCACCGTCCCCCCCACATCCGGCTGCCGGCCGCTGCCACCTTCGCCGCGCTCACCGCGGAACAGAGAGGCCCATTCCGGGGCGGGATAGAACAACTGTTCGAGCTTCCCGGGGTGAAGCGGAAGCAGCGGCAGGGAGAAGGTGTCGGGTCTGTCGGTCATGGTATCGTGTGAACTCGCGCGCTGACTCAAAGGGTTGCCGGAAGTGCCGCCGGTGGTCTCAGGGTTCCTGCATGTTCATGTGGCGTATCATAGGATACGGTAGCGCCTGAGGTGGTCGTACATGTCGACGACGATGACCTGGATGATCGCATAGACCGGGACCGCGACAAACATCCCGATCGCGCCGGCGAGGCGCCCGCCGATGAGCACCACGAGCAGCACCGCCGCCGGGTGCACCTCCACGGATCGCGAGATCAGAAGAGGCTTCAGCAGGACATTGTCCACCATCTGCACCGCGAGGAGGATTACCACCATCCACAACAGCCCCCACCCGATCGGCGTGTAGGTCAACAGAACGACGATCCCGATGGGGATGTACGCGATCAGGGGTCCGAAAAAGGGTATCGCGTTCAGCAGCCCGCTGACCAGGCCGATAATCACGGCGAACTTGAACCCGAGGAGGGAAAACGCCACCCCGGTGAGCACGCCGACGATCAGGGATTCGATCAGGATGCTGCGGATGTAGTTGCCGAGCTGCCGATCGACCCGGTGCCCCAGCGAGAGGGACATCTCGAAGAACCGGTTGGGGACCTTTTCCACCCAGGTGCGCATGAGCCGGTCCCCGTCCTTCAGCATGAAGAACGTCAGGAACGGCACGACGATCATCAAGGCGAACAGGTTCGCCGCCCCGGCGAGAATGGTCACCGATTGCTGCAGGGCCCCGCTGATGTACAATCGAGCCTGGTCGAGGAGACCGCCCACATTCCCCGATTCCAGCCCGAGGATGCCGACGATCCCCGGGACTTTCTTGTCGAGCCAGGCGAGCAGGTTTGTCATCATATGGCTCAGCTCAACGCGTTCGAGATTCGAAATCAGGGAACCGGCCTCTTCGACGATCACGGGAACGAGGTAATTGATCGAGAGGATGAGCAGGGCGATGACGACGGCGAAGATGCTGAGAATGGTGTAGATGCGCGGGAGGCCCTTCCGCTCGAGGTAAATCATGATGGGCCGGAAAATATAGGTCAGGACCAGGGAGATGATGGTGACAACGACGAGATCCTGGATCAGGGGGAAAATATAGACGAAGATCGCCAACGAAAAAAGCAGCAGGCTGATGATCAGCAACCTGCGGTAGAGAGGTCGAATGATGCGGGAATCCTTCGCAGGCATCACTCGGACTCCCTAGCCTTTGCCATCTCTATTTGCTGCTCGATGAGCAGTCGATTGGCCTCCCGCATCCTGCGCACGATGACCTTCGCCAGGCGTTCGTACATTCGCACGCCCAGCTTGGGCCGGTGCATCATCAGCTCGCGCAGTTGCGGACGGAAGAGCCCGATGAGCTCCGTTTTCCCTTCCGCGCGGGCGTTCGCGCTACGCTCGATTTCATCGATCAGGGACAACTCGCCGAAAAAGTCGCCCGGGCCGAGGGTCGCGAGGATGACCTCACGGCCATCGGCCTGGCTGGTGATGCAGACTTCCCCGGAGAGAATGACGTACATCCCCAGTCCCGGGGTTCCCTCCTCGAAGATGATCTCACCCGGGCTGTACCTTCGGAGATGAAACAGGTCCGCGAGCATTCTCCAGTCGCGATGCGAGAGCCCTTCGAACAGGGGGGTGCTCTCCAGCACCGTGCGGATCGCCGCGTCCTCCTCGCGCCGTGGTTTCCAGAATCGCCCCCATTCAATCGCCTTCCAGCGGAGGCGCAATCCACTGATGGACAGCTCTTTGTCGCCCAAGAAATTCCTCTTTGGTTCATTGAATGCCGGCCGCCCCGACCGGCCGCTCAACCATCGAATGAAACTGCACCGCCATGTCGCGGAAGGTAGCGGCAAGTCCGAAGAAACGCAATCATTCCGCCGGACGAAATCGCCGGTTCATCGGTAGCGGGGCCGGTTTCTCCGCCGTCAGCCGCACCACCTATTCCCAGGTAACCAGTCCGAGATCAAGGGGATTGGTCAGGTCCTCATGCTGCGGGAGGACACGCAGGGCGAACCCCTGGTGCCCGGACTCCTCGCAGACGATTTCGGCCTTGTAGGTCGCGGTGCCGTCCTTCTGCCCGGCGAGCTCCATCCGCAGGCCCTTGCCCGCCTTCAGCTCGCGGTCGCCCGCCATCCGGCCGAGGAACACCTCCACCTGGACATCCTCGGGCTTCAGGGACCCGAGCTGGACTGTCGCCTCGACCGGCACCCTGTCCCCGACTCGAAGCTCGAACTCCCCGTGGGTCTTGACCTCCAGGACCTTGATCTCACCCCATGCCTTGCGAATCCGTTTCTTCCAGGCGGTGAGGTTCTTCGCGCGCTTGAAGTCCTCCTCCCGCAGTGTTTCCACCCGTTCATGATTGGGGATGTACGCCTCCTGCGCGTACTCGGAGACCATCCTTGTCGTGAAGAAAACGGGACAGACCTTCTCAAGCATCCGCTTGATCATCTCGGTCCACTCGCGCGCCACGCGCGCCCGGTCACGCGTGTAAAAGAGCGGGACGATCTCTTCTTCGAGCAGGTCGTACAGCGTCTCCGACTCGACGCGATCCTGGTAGTCGAAATCCTCGTACTCCTCGCCGCCGCCGATAGCCCACCCGATCTCCCGGTCGTAGGCTTCCGCCCACCATCCATCCAGGGTGCTGCAATGGAGCACCCCGTTCACCGCGGCCTTCATCCCGCTGGTGCCGGAGGCTTCATAGGGGCGCCGCGGGGTGTTGAGCCAGAGGTCGCACCCCTGTACCATGTACCGCGCGACATTGATATCGTAATCCTCGAGGAAGACGATGCGGTTCCGCAGCCGCTCGTCGCGCGCGAAGTGGATGATCTCCCGGATGATGTTTTTCCCGGGGTCGTCCTTCGGATGCGCCTTGCCGGCGAGAATCAACTGGATCGGACGGTCCGGGTCGGTGAGCAGGCGGATCAGCCGGTCCTTGTCCGCGAACAGCAGGGAAGCGCGCTTGTAGGTGGCGAAACGGCGGGCGAATCCGATGGTCAGGGTGTTCATGTCGAGCACCTCTCCGCCGAGCTCGACATCCGTGATGCTTTCGCCGCGCCGGGTGAGTTGCCAGCGCAGGCGGTGGCGGGCGAAAGTAATCAGCCGCTCGCGCAGGCGGACTCGTGTCCGCCACAGCTCCTCGGTCGAAATCTCCCTGACACCCCGCCACATTTGGCGATCGAGCGGATTCTCCTGCCAATTCGGCCCGAGATACCGTTCCAGCAGGAGGCTCATCTCCGGACTGATCCAGCTCCGGGCGTGAATCCCATTGGTCACGGAACGGATGGGGACTTCATCCTCGGGGAGGTCCGGCCACAGCTCGCGCCACATCTTCCGGCTTACCATGCCGTGCAGCTTGCTCACCCCGTTGGTAAAGGCGGAAAGACCGATGGCGAGGGTCGCCATGTTGAAGCTGCTGTCCTCTTTTTTCGCGTTCGCCCCGCCGAGAGCGAGAAACTGGTCCCTGCCGAGCCCGAGTGTCGGCCAGAACTCCTGGAAATACCGGTCCATCAGTTCCAGTCCGAAGCGGTCGATCCCCGCGGGAACGGGAGTGTGTGTCGTGAAGACATGCCCCGCGCGAGTCGCCTCGCGGGCCTCTTCGAAGGTCAGGTTGTGTTCGGCCATCAACTGGCGGATCCGCTCGAGGGCGATAAACGCGCTGTGGCCCTCGTTCATGTGGAAGATGCTGCCTTCGATACCGAGCGCCTGCAGCGCGCGGTACCCTCCGATGCCGAGGACGATCTCCTGCTGGATCCGTTTCTCCGTGTCGCCGCCGTACAGGGTGTCCGTGATCCCCCGGTCCTCGGGGTGGTTCGACAAGACATTGGTGTCGAGGAGATACAGGTCCACCCGCCCAACGATCACCTTCCAGATGTGCAGCTTGACCTCGCGCGGACCGACCTGCACGGAGATCTCCAGCGGAGTCCCATCCTCCCCGCGCACAAGAACCATCGGCTCGGAGGGAATCTCGACCTCCGGGTAGAGCTCCTGCTGCCAGCCGTCGGCGTTCAGGTACTGGTGGAAATAGCCATGCTGGTAAAAAAGTCCCATCCCGACCATCGGCACGCCGAGATCGCTGGCCGCCTTCAGGTGGTCACCCGCGAGGAGCCCAAGGCCGCCCGAGTAGACCGGCAGGCACTCATGCAGTCCGAATTCCGCCGAGAGATAGATAACCTTCAGGTTCTCGTGGTTGTTGAAGGTGGCCTGGTACCAGGTTCGTTCCTCCCGGTAGGACTGGAAGTCCCGCCGGACGCGCTCGAGGTGGCTCAGGAACCCCTCATCCTCCGCCGCTTCCTGCAGTCTTTCCTGTGAAATTTCCGCGAGAAGACGCATCGGGTTGTGTCCGACCTCCCGCCAGAGAATGTGGTCGAGACGGCGGAAGAGGTCGATCGCATCGAAATTCCACGTCCAGTGCAGGTCCAGCGCGATCTCGCGTAATTGTTCCAGACCTTCGGGAAGGCTCGGGAGGACATGCAGGGTATGAACACGGCGTATCGTTGCGCTCATCGGTCTCCCCGGCTGTTTCTTGAGAAGGGATCCCCGGAGGGTTCACCCCCGCGGGACGTCGGAATGACGCAGTTTCACGGACGAGGCGAAATATACACAGCATCTTTGGTCGAGAACCAAGGATGCCGTCCGGTCTCGCATTTTTCTCTTCACCGCCGCCTGGTCACGGGACGTTTCAAACCGGCGCCTCCGTCGTCAGCACCGCTTCGATGCGCTCGAGCGCCCAGTCGATCTCCTCGCGCGTGATCACCAGGGGCGGCGCGAAACGGATCACGCTCTCGTGGGTCTCCTTGGCGAGGATGCCCTTCGCCTGCAACGCCTCGCAGAAGGGGCGCGCGACGCCGCTCTCGCGCCGAATCTCCACCCCGATCAGCAGGCCGCGCCCGCGCACTTCCTTCACATGCGGGCTGTCGATCGCGCGCAGGCGTTCCATGAAATACCCGCCCAGTTCCGCGGCCCGCTCAGGCAGCTTCTCCTCGACCAGCACATCGAGCGCCGCCGCCGCCACCGCCGCGCCGAGGGGGTTGCCGCCGTAAGTGGAGCCGTGGCTGCCGGGATCGAAGACGTCCATCACCCCGGCATCCGCGGTCACCACGCTGACCGGCATGAACCCCCCGCTGATCGCCTTCGCCAGCAGGTAGGCATCCGGGCGGACCCCCTCGTGGTCGCAAGCGAACAGCCTGCCTGTGCGGCCCAGGCCGGTCTGGATCTCATCGGCGACCATGAGAATCCGCCGCTCGCGGCACAGCTCCTCCATCCTCTTCAGGTATCCCTCCGGGGGAATCAGGATGCCGCCCTCCGCCTGGATGGGCTCGAACAGCACCGCCACGGTGTTCTCGCTGATCGCCGCCTCGAAGGCCCCGATGTCGCCGTACTCGACCATCTTGAACCCGGGCGTGAAGGGACCGAAGCCGTCCCGGTAATCTTCGTCGGAGGAGAAGCCGACAATCGTCGTCGTCCGGCCGTGGAAATTGCCCCTGAAGACGATGATCTCGGCCCTGTCCCGCTCCACTCCCTTGACACGGTAACCCCAGCGGCGGGCCATCTTGATCGCGGTTTCCACCGCCTCCGCGCCGGTGTTCATCGGCAGGGCGCGTTCGTGGCCGGTCAAGCGGCACACCTTCTCGAGGAATTCCCCGAGCCGCGTGTTGTAGAAGGCGCGGCTGGTCAGGGTGACCCCGGTCTCGATTTGTTCTCGCGCGGCCTGCAGGATGCGCGGGTGGCCGTACCCCTGGTTCAGGGCGCTGTAGGAGGCGAGGCAGTCCATGTAACGGTTCCCCTCCGGGTCCCAGACCCAGACCCCCTCCCCGCGCGCGATGACCACGGGGAGCGGATGGTAGTTATGGGCGCCGTAGGACGCCTCGAGGTCGATACATTCACGGCTGTTTAAAGTCTTCCGCTGCATGATGGCTGGTCCCTCCCGTGGACAGATTGGTCGGCGGATACTCCGTTCATGTCAATATCGTTCGTAAAAAACCCGCCGTTCGGCGGGTTTTCTGCATTTGCGGGGCAGACGGGGCTCGAACCCGCGACCTCCGGCGTGACAGGCCGGCACTCTAAACCAAACTGAGCTACTGCCCCAGTAGGGATTTCCCGAATATCTCCATACCCGAATCACCGCCGCCCATTCCATTCCCCGGGGTGACGGGCAGCGCTAAAGTATTCGCT
>CAYOKT010000053.1:0-20052 GCA_964404605.1 uncultured bacterium | reverse complement strand
CGGGCCACCCATCGGGATCGGGCCACCCATCGGGACCGGGCCACCCGCCGCCGACCGGGCCGGGGGGATCCGTCCCCTGGCCGGCGGCGAGGCGGACCGCATCGCGGAGGCGGCGATCGCCGCCGGGGCGCGCGAGGAGGCGGTGCGCGCCTGGCGCGGGGCGGTGCCGACCACGCCCTGAACGAGCGACGCCCCCTCGCGGGGGCGCGGCCCTGGTTCTTCGGGTTGTCTGTTCATCAGTATCGCAGGGGCACGGCGAACCGTGCCGTACAACACGACACCTTTTCCCCGGTGCGCTCAGAGGAACTTCTGCACGTCCGCCAGCAGCCCCTTGACCGCCGCGACCGAGTTGTCGAACATCTCCTGTTCCTCGGCGTTCAACGGGTACTCGATGATCTTTTCCACGCCCCTGCTGCCGATCACGATCGGCACGCCCATGTAGATGTCCTTGTTGTGGTATTCGCCCTGCAGCCAGGCGCAGCAGGGGAGGACACGGCGGCTGTTCTTGACGATCGCCTCCGCCATCTCCACCGCGCCCGCCGCGGGGGCATAGTAGGCGGAACCGAACTTCAGCAGCTTGACGATCTCCCCGCCGCCCTTCGCGGTGCGCTCGACGATGGCCTCGATGCGCTCCTTCGGGATCCAGTGCTCGAGGGGGAGCCCCGCGATGGTGGTGAAGCGCGGCAGCGGAACCATCGTGTCGCCGTGCCCGCCCATGACCATCGCCTGGATGTCGCGCACGCTGACCCCGGTCTCCATGGCGATGAAGGCGCGGTAACGCGCGGTGTCGAGGATCCCGGCCATGCCGAACACCCGGTGCGGATCGAAGCCGGTGGTCTTCAGGGCGACATAGGTCATCGCATCGAGGGGGTTGGCGACCATGATCACAATGGCGTTCGGGCTCAACTTCTTCACCTGCTCCATGCAGGGGCGCACGATGGCGACGTTCGCCTCGAGCAGGTCATCACGGCTCATCCCGGGCTTGCGCGGCCGTCCCGCGGTGTGGATGACGATGTCGCTGCCGGCCGTGTCCGCCCAGTCGTTGGTGCCGGTCACCTTCGTGTCCTTGCCCCACACGGGCGCCGACTGGCGCTGATCCAGCCCCTTGCCCTGCGGCATGTCCTCGACGACATCGAGCAGCACCACCTCTTCGGCCAGCTCCTTCAGCATCAGCCCTTGGGCCGTGTGCTCGCCGACATACCCCGCGCCGATCACACTGATCTTCCCGACCATGACAGTCTCCTCTCCTATCCCGCCGGGGGAGGGCGTACTCTCCCGGGTCGTGTTGGTGGATCGATTCCGGCGAACCGGTTCACTCGTGAAAGCTTGAACAAAGGAAGATAAAAAAAACGCGCCCGCCTCGGCGAGCGCGTCTCTCGAGTGGTGTTATTCCTCCGGCGGGACCACGTGCACCGTCCTCGCCCGCTTGCCCGCGGTGGAGAATTCGATCACCCCATCCACCTTGGCGAAGAGGGTGTCGTCCCCGCCCCGCCCGACGTTATGGCCGGGATGAAACTTCGTGCCCCGCTGGCGGACGATGATGCTGCCGGCGGTGACAAACTCCCCGCCGTACCGCTTCACCCCGAGAAACTGCGGGTTGCTGTCGCGCCCGTTGCGCGAACTGCCCATTCCCTTTTTATGGGCCATGATTCCACTCCTTGCGCCCTGCGCCCGCCATGCCGCCCCACCGGCCGGCCCGCGGCGAGGGTTACGCGCTCAGTTTTACGATCTCGAGCACCGTGTGCCGCGCGCGGGCGTTGGCCTGGCGGCGGTACCCCTTGCGGCGCTTCTTCTTGACGATGAAAATCTTCCTGCCGCGGCCGTGCGCGAGGATCTTCGCCTCGGCGCCGGCGCCCTCGATATAGGGCGCGCCGACGGTGACCTTGTCCCCGTCATGGACCAGCAGCAGCTTGTCGAGGGTGACAGCTTCGCCCTCCTCGCCCGGCAGCCGCGGGACCTGCACCCGCGCTCCCTTCTCGATCCGAAACTGGCGCCCCGCGATTTCCGCTATGGCATAGGGATGCATAAGACCTGACTCTCCTCAGAACCGGTAAGGACGCGCCAATATACTCCTCAACCCCGCCCCGGGCAACGGCGGATTTTCCCCGTGCTCTCGCCGCCGCCGCCCGCTCAACGGTCACAGCGGAACGGCGCTTCCGCTCACTCCGCGGAGGCCTCCTTTTCGGGCGCCTGTTCACCCTGCGCCGTGGTCTCGCTCCCGGCTCCGATCAGCTCCTCGATCTCGTTCACATCCCGGCCGAGGTGCTCCAGCTCCCAGCGGGCGGAGAGCACCATTCCGCTGTCCGCCGTGGAGGCGTAACGGTCGAGGAAGGTCTGGTACGCCTCCCGCGCCGCGGAGGTGTCCTTGAGGTCATTCGCCAGCAGGAAGCCGATCATGAACTGCGCCTCGTCGCTGCGGTCGTGGTTCGGGTAGTACTCGACGATGTGCCGGTAGGCCTCCACCGCCTTCTCGTAGTTCTCCGCCTCCTGCGCCGCGCGGGCCTGGTCGAACAGCTCATCCGACCCGGGCCGTTTGTTGCACCCCGCCAGCAGGACCAACGCAAACAGCACCGCAATACCACCGGAAAGCCGTATCATCAGACCAACTCCTTTGTTCTCGAACACCGGCGCGTAACTTAACCTCGCCCCCGGCGAGGCTGCAAGGAGAGAAAAGCCCGCTCCGGGCGGGGGAGCCGCCACGGTCCACGTCCGCCGGGGGTTATACTCCTCCCACCCGCGTTTCGATCCCCGCCCGTTCGAAGGCCAGCGCCGCCGCGCCGAGGAGGCCCGACTCCGCGCCCAGCCCGGCGGGGCCGAAGTGGAGTTGCTCCCAGTTCGCCTGGTAGCATCGCGCGCGGGCGGTCTCGCGGGCCGGTCCGAAGAGGAACTCGCCCGCCCCGATCAGCCCGCCTCCGATGAGCACCGCCTGGGGGTTGAACACGTTGACCAGGCCCGCGACGCCGATGCCGAGGTAGGTTCCGATGCGCCGCCAGACCTCCACCGCCGCCTCATCGCCGTCCCGCGCGGCCTGCGCCAGCTTTTCGGGGCTGTCCGGCGGTTTCGCCTCGCCGTACACTTCGGACGACACACGCTGCACGGCGCGGATGCTGGCGTACATCTCGAGGCAGCCGGTGCTGCCGCAGCCGCAGCGGGGGCCGTGGTAGTTGATCGGGATGTGCCCCAGCTCGGCGGCGCCCCCGCCGGTGCCGCGCAGCACCTTGCCGTCCACCATCACCCCGCCGCCGACCCCGGTGCCGAGGGTGAGCACGATGACATGCCCCATGCCGACCGCCGCGCCCCAGCGGGTCTCGGAGTAAACCAGCAGGTTGGCGTCGTTCTCCAGCACCAGCGGGGCTCCCTCCGCCGCATCCTCCAGCAGGTCCACGAGGGGCACCTCGCGCCAGAGGGTGAAGTTGGGCGAGGTGCGCACCACGGTCCGGGTGGCATCCACCAGTCCCGGCGAGCCGAGCCCGATGGCCGCGACGGCCGTGCCCGCCGCCTCGCGCCCCGCCCGGATCACCTCGCGCAGGTCCGCGGCCACCGCCCGCGGCGCGCGGTCCTCCACCTCCCGCCGTCCCTGGGTGAGAATCTCCCCCGCGGGGGAGACCACGCCCCACTTGATCGCCGACCCGCCGAGGTCGACACCGAGCACTACCGCTTCGTCGCCGCTCATCGCCGCTCCCGCCGCACAACGCCCACTTTCCTGCCGTCCAGGGTGAAGGTCAACCGGCCGTCCTCCCCCTCCACCCTGCGAAGCTCCGCCACCCCCCTGCCATGCAGCTGCACCTGCACGCTGATCCGTTCGCCCCCGACCCACTGGTCACGCAGGTCGATCTTCAGGATACCCTTGCCCCGGGGGCGGTGAAACCGGTACACGCCGCCGAAGGGGTCGAGCTCCACCGCGAGGCGCTCGGAGCCCACGGCGACAGCCACGTTCACCGCCCGCCCCTCCCAACGGTCGCGCGGCCCCGCCGGGGCGACGAGCAGCCTTCCGGCGCGGGGCTGCGGGGCGAGACCGAGCACCGCTTCGTACAGGAAGCGCACCCGCGAGGCGATGGTTTCAAGGGCCTCCGGCCCGCCGCCGGGCAGCGCGGTGCCGGTCGCTTCGTCCACCCGCCACCAGGCGGAATAGTCGGGCGCAAGATACGCCTCGAGGTCATCGGCCGACAGCCTCTCCCCGGTGCGAACCTCCACGCCTCGCAGGGCCCATGCCACCGCGGGAAAACGCTGGCTCCAGGAACCCTCCTCCTCGCGGAAGGCCAGCCCCTGCGGGGTCATCCAGTGGCGGCGCGCCAGCGGCACGAGCCAGCTCCAGGTCCGCTCCAGCCCGGGAGCGAGGAACACGCGCTGGATGAAGGCGGCGTTGAAGCGCGGCTCCGCCCTCGCCGCGCGCCACGCCTCCAGCTCGCGCCCGCTCCAGGTCGCCGGCTCCGCGCGCAGGACCGGGTCGATGGGGAGAACCCCGCCGGTCCGCGCCGGCGCCAGTGTCGGCATGGCGGAGCGAAGGCGGACATGCCGCTTCCCGCCCCGCGCGAGGATCTCGTCGATCCGCTTCACCGCCCCGCCGAGGAGCACCTCGATCCCGAAGGGCGAGGGATCCCGGTTTTCCCCCCCGTTCAGGGCGATACGGTCCAGCTCCCAGCGTGTCACCATCGGCGGCTGGAGCCGCCCCCCGTCGATCGGCAGGTTCTCGAGGACGACCGCGAGGTCCTTCGCCTCGTTCGCGAGGTGCGCGGTCCGGCCGGTCAGGTCGACCCATTCAGCCCAGCCGGCCAGCGCCAGCGCCGTCCCCTCCGGGTCCGACGCCGCCACGGCGGGGTCCAGCCTTCCGGCGAGCAGGCCGTCGAACAGGGTGTCGCCCGCCGCGGCCCAGAAGGCGGCGGGCAGCGCGATGCCGTCCGCCCCGGGGTCGCGTTCCGTGTCGAGGGGCGGCCGGCGGACGAATCCGCCGTGCAGCCCCGGCAGGTAGTGGCGCAGCAGCAGCCAGCGGTCCCAGGCCGCCACCGCCTCCAGGTCCGGGTCCTCGCAGGAGAACGGCGCGCGGTTCAGCTCCGCGAGGACCCTCGCCGTGGCCCGTTTCCGCAGCGCGCCGGGGTTCTTCTCCGCACCGCGCGCCAGCTCCGCCGCCACGGCGGCCCTGCGGGCGACACCGATCCCGATCCGCGCTTCGCGCCCGGGGGGAAAGAGGAAGCGGCCCGGCTCCTCCACCGTGGCGACCTCCTCCAGCGGCGGGTCGTCCACGGCGTACTCCACGCTCCGGCGCGCGGGCACCGAAACCCAGTCCCCCCGCGCGGCGAGGGCGAGGGTCAACGAGTCCGGCCCGAAGATGAAAAGGATCCGCTCCCGGGCATCATACCGGGTGACCGTCGCAGCGACGGGAACCGTGATCGGGCGCAGATCCATCCACGGCGCCCACTCCACCTCCCCCTTGCTCCGCCCGGTCAGCTCGAGGACGGCGGCGGGCCGCTCCGGGTCGAGTGTCAGCCGCTCCATGAGACCGGCGGCGACCGGCCGGAGGATGGCGTCCGGGCGAATCCGCGCCGGGGAGCCGGAATCGGCGGCCGCACCTTCCAGTCCACTCCAGGTCCACCCGGCAAGCAGTTTGAACCCGTCGAGATAGAGCCCCTCGACGGGCAACGGCGGCGGCGCCTCGCCCCTGTCCGCCACCGGGAGACAGGCGGTCAACCCGCTGCCGGAGAGAAGCAGCGCATGCTGCGGCCCACGCCGCACTTCCGCCATGCGGGAAAGCAGCCCGGGGTCCGTCCCGGGTATACGCGCCGGGCGGCCGCACCCTCCCGCAAGAAAGAGCAGCACGGTCGCCCATCCGACAGGCCGGTAGAGTTTCACACGCCACCCACGTCGCCGTTTCATCTCCCGTAACCCATGCTCAACCGGATGGCCCTCGCGGGTGGTGTAATGTCCGGCCCCGCAGACCGTCACCCTCGTGCCGGGACGGCGGCTCCCGTCACCCTCCATGCCGCGTTTTCAGTCCAGCTTCAGGTGGCGCCGGACACAGTCCGCGAGCCGGTCCAGGTCCACCGGCTTGGGAAGGTAGTCATCGAAGCCCTCGGCGAGAAAGCGCTCCCGGTCGCGCGGGTGGACATGGGCGGTCACCGCGATGACCGGAATTTCGCGTGTCGTCTTCTGCGCCTTCAGCAGGGAGACCGCCTCGGTACCGGTCATCACCGGCATCGAGACATCCATCAGGATCAGGTCGGGCTGTATCATGCGGGCGATCTCCGCCCCTTCGAGTCCGTTCGCCGCTTCGTAGAAGGTGATCTCCCACTTGGAAAAATCGAGGCGCAGCGCCTGGATGATGATGTCGCGCGAGAAGGGCTCGTCATCGACGACCAGAATGCAGGTCTGGGCGTTCATTTACGGCCCTCCTCCCCGTCCTCCCCGGGCATGTTCCGGGGAAGATCAATGCGGCAGGTCCGGCTCCGCCCGGGATGGCGGATGATGGTGAACGTCCCGCCGAGAAGTTCGCTGATTCTCGCCACAAGGGCCAGCGCCAGGTTATCACCCGTAAGGTGCTGGTTGTCGTCTTCCCTGTCTCCGCCGCTCTCCGGAACCGCCGTCGCGCCCGGCTTCACCCCGGAATCGGAAACCTCG
The DNA here is from genome assembly GCA_964404605.1 of uncultured bacterium. Classification (GTDB taxonomy): domain Bacteria; phylum Electryoneota; class Electryoneia; order Electryoneales; family Electryoneaceae; genus CAYOKT01. The sequence goes on along the minus strand of CAYOKT010000053.1, from coordinate 13,440 downwards.
AAGAGGAGTCGCTCCCCCTCGCTCCGGACCGCGAGGCGAACCTCCCCGGCGGTGGACACCTTCACCGCCCCCGCCACCAGGTTGACCAGCAACTCCGCCAGGCGGTCGGGGTCGGTGAACAGCTCCTCCGGCCCTTGCGGAGCGTCGATGCGCAGCTCGAGGGGCCGGCCGCCGATCGTCTTCTTCCCTTCGACGGCGACCCGCTCCAGCAGGTCGGCAAGCTGCACCGCCTGCGGGCGGATCAACAGGTGCCCCGATTCGAGCTGGATCAGCTCGAGGATCTCGTCGACGATGTCAAGCAGGCGGCGTGCGCTCTCCTCGATGCGCCGCACCCCGGTCAAGGTATCCTCGTCCAGCTCTTCCCGCCGGCGAAGCAGGAGCTGGGTGTACCCGAGCACGCTGTTCAACGGGGTGCGCAACTCGTGGGAGATTCCCGCGAGGAAGTCCGTCTTGAACCGGTCCGTGCGTTCCAGGGCGCGGTTGATCTGCAGCAGGTCCTCGTTGCTGCGGGCGAGATCCCTCGCGGTGAGCTCCAGCTCCTCCTGCAGGCGGATCGTTTCGCTGATGTCGGTCACCGCCTCGCCGAACCCCTCGACCCGGCCTCCGGCGCCGATCACCGGAAAGTACGTGATCCGGAAGCTGCGGGTTTCGCCATCGATGTCGATATCCCGCTGAACGGTCTGGGAGCGCCCGGTTTTCAGCGCGCGTTCCGTCTCCGCGCGCGCCGTCCAGGGCGAAGGGTCGAGGATCCACGATGCCCTGTTGCCGACGATCGCCTCGCCGTGCCGCCGCCGCGCGCGCTCGTTGGCATAGATGACAATGTAACGCTTGTCCATCACGGTGACGGCGACGTCGATGGAGCGCATGATGGATTCCCGGCGCTCGAGTTCGTGCTTCAGCCCGCCGCGGGCCTCGCTGATCGAGCGGGCGGCGTTGCGCACCGCCTCGTTCAGCGCCTCCAGCTCCGCCAGGCCGGCTGTCTCGATGGCGGGAACAGGCCCCTCGCCGCCGATGGAGGACACGGCTTCGGCGACCCGGTCCAGCAGCCGGGCGGCCCGCACCCCGGCCTTCCTCCCCACCGCGCGAAAGCGGAGAATCACCAGGAGGAGAAGCAAACTCAGCAGCAGGGTGGCGCCCGACGCCAACGAGAACGACAGCGCGGCGGGAGAACCGCCGCCGGACAGCAACGAGCCGGCGGGGAGGGCGACGAGCAGCGTCCAGCCGTTGCGCGGAACGCGGTGGAAGGCGTAGACCAGGTCTCCGCCCTTCATCGGCTGGACTCCGGCGCCGCGCTGCCGGCCGGTGATTTTCCGCCCGAACCCGGCGACATCCCTGCGCACATGCGACTGCAATGCGACCCGGCCGGAACCGAAGAGTTCGCGCGCGGCGCTGTCCGCCGCGAGGACGAAACCACCGGCGTCGAGCAGCGCCACCCAGGCCCCGGGTGTGGAAACGCCGTCCGTCAGCAGGGAGCGCGTGTCCACCTCGCCGACGACGACCCCCGCCATCGCATTTTCCGCGGTGTAGGGCGCCACGGCGGTCACCCAGCCGGCCGCCGCATCGGCATCCAACTCCGCCCCCGCCAGCCACCCGACACGGCCCGGGGCGACGCGCACACCCTCCCGGACCGCCCGCAGGGAGAGAAACTGGTCACGGGTGGTCAGGCGGTCCACCAGCCGCCCCGGCGGCTGCCGCCGGAGGACCCCGGCGAGGGTGATCAGGGCGATACCCCGCAGCGCGGGATCGGCGGTGAGGGCGATACGGGCAAGGGGATCGAACTGCTCCCCCCCCGCCCCGGCGACCAGGTCGGAGAGCACCGCCCCGTCGGCGAAAACCAGCAGCTCCCCCGCCCCCTTCGCTTCCGGGCGGTACCAGAACCTGCCCCGCCGCCTCAGCTTCGGCATCACCCCGGGCGCACGCTCCTTCGCCCAGCCGCCCGCCGCGCCGGCGAGCGCGGTGAGCGATTTCTCAATGTCATCCAGGCGTTGCGACAGGTGCGCCTCGACCCCGGCGAGATCCTGCTGTACGAGGTGCTGTTCGCGCCGCGCGAAGTCCCTGCCCAGCTCTCCGCGCCAGAGGAAGTGAACCCCCCAGACGGCGAAAACGGCCGCGAGCCAGAGGACGGCCAGCGGAAGCAACCCCTCACGGATCACCTTCCCCGTCCAGCGCACCGCGAGCGCTTCGCCTGTCTTGCCGGGCATTTTCCCTTCCTCAATCTTCCAATTTCAGGATAAAATAGCGCGTCCCGCATGTGAATGAAGGTGTTTGACCTCACAAACCGGAAAACACCGTCCTTCGTGCTCCCCCGTTCGCGCCGTTCGGCCCCGGCCCGGTCCGGGAAGACAAAAAAAGGCCGCGACGCCCGCGCGTCACGGCCCCGTTCGGGTTTCGTGCCGTCACCAGGAGCGGCTTCCCGCTCCCTCGCCGCCGGTTCCGCCGCCGAGACGCGTCACATCGCGCGCTGCCGGTCCCTTCGGTCCCTGCTCCACTTCGAACTCGACTTCCTCCCCCTCCTCGAGGCTGCGGAAGCCGCTTCCGCTGATCGCGCTGAAGTGGACGAAAACATCGCCACCTTCCTCGGACTCGATGAAACCGTAGCCCTTTTTCGCATCAAACCACTTCACATGGCCCTTCATACGACAACTCCTTCAAGCATCATGCCGGCCGGGCCACCCCGGGCGGCGGGGCGATCCGACCCCTGCGTCACGCGCGCGGTCCCCGGCATGCAAAAAGGGCCCCTCTTCCGGGCAAGAGCACCGGCCCCCTGGGAACCCCCTTTCAACCGGATGTCCAAATCCCTTGCGCTTCGCCGGAAAAATAGAACATTCGGCGCCCTCCTCCAAGTCCCGCACCGCTCTCTCACCTCTTCGCTTTCCCGACAGAGTTCCCGCAAGGACAGAGAGAGCGCGGCCGCAACGCGGCCGCGCTCCTCCTCCCTGGCCGGCGACGCGCCGAAAAGGCGCGAAGCGGCCTCCTTGTCGCGGAAGAATCTACTCGACGAAGACGTGCTTCACCGGGCGCTTGATCATCTCCCACTCACCGGTGTCCGGATGCCACTTGCAGTTGGCGAAGGCCAGCCAGTTCTCCTCGTCCATCTTCGGCGTGTCAGCGCGGAAATAGTACCCGGGCCAACGCGTCTCATCCCGGAAGAGGATGGTGCGGACATGGGCCTCTGCCTGCCACATGCGGTGGACGTTCTCCCAGACGCGCATCAGCTCGTGCAGGTCCTCGGCGGCCAGCTTCTCGGCGTCCTCCTTGAGCATGCCGAGCAGCTCCAGCGCACGCTCGAGCTGCGCCTGGTTCGTCGTGAACTGGGAGCTCACGCCGCCGGCGTACTCGTCCATGATCTTCTGCAGACGGAACATGAACATCTTCGGCCGGATGTACGCCGGGTTGATGTCCGGGTCGGAGGAGTTGGCCTTCTCCGCCTCGAACAGCTCGAGCGGCTTGAAGATGCGGGCCTTCAGCTCCGCGATGACGGCACCGTCCACCTCGGGCGCGGCGGGGTTCTCGACGACGTAACGAACCGCCGCCTTCGCCGCGATGCGCCCTTCGGCGTGCGAACCGGACGAGAACTTGTGCGAGCTGGCGCCGGAGGCATCGCCCGCGCAGAAGAGGCCGTGCACGGTGGCCATGTTCTCATAGCCCCAGAAGTACTCGTCCCTGGTCTCGTCGGACTGGATGTCCTCCGGGCCGGAGACCCAGGCGCCGGACGCGCCGGAGTGGGAGCCGATGAAGTACGGCTCGGCCGCGGCGATCTCGGAGGAGCGCTCCTCGGGCTGCACGTTCGTCGCCGCCCACAGGAGGGCCTGGGAGATCGTCATGTCGAGGAAGTCCTCCCACGCCTCGCCCTCGAGCTCGCGCATCTTCTTCTTGTAGGCCTTCGGGTCGTCCTTGAACTGGTCGGCGATCCGCTGAATGGCCTCCTCGGTGCGCATGAAGATCGGGCCCTTGCCTTCCATGATGTCGAGCATGCCGAGCCAGTTGCGCAGGTTCGCCGGGATCGGCTTCACCTTTCCGTAGGGCGCCCAGTTCTCGAGCTCGTCGCGCCGCTCGACCATGTACTCGCCGCCGAAGGCGTTGGTCGCGCGGGACTTGAAGAGCAGGAACCACGCCCCCACGGGACCGTAACCATCCTTGAACCGCACCGGGATGAAGCGCACCTCCTGGCAGGTCATCTCGGCGCCGGCCTTCAAGGTGAAGTAGGCGCTGGAGCCGGTGTTCCACGGCGGATACCAGGCGCGGCCGAGACCCTCGCCCGTGCTGCGCGGCTTGAAGACATGCACCGCACCGCCCATCGCGACGAGCGTCGCCTTCGCCTTGAAGACGTAGAACTTGTCATCGCGGACGCTGAAGCCCACGGCGCCCACGCACCTGCCATCCTTCACCAGCGGGTCGACGATGAACACGCGCTCGTAGATCTCGCCGTTGTCGCCGAGCGAGGCGATGGCGTTCTTCGCCGCCTCCGCGACGACCACCTTGTAGGACTCGCCGTTGATCATCAACTGCCAGCGGCCTTCGTGGACGTAGTTGCCCTCCTCATCCTTCCAGATGGGCAGGCCCCACTTCTCGAAGAGGTGGACGGTGCTGTCCACGTGCCGGGCGATGTTCGCCACCAGGTCCTCACGGGTGATGCCCATCAGGTCCTGGCGGACGTAATCCACGTAGTCCTTGACGCTGTTCTTGCCGCTCTTCAGGTCGACATACTGGTTGATGGCGGAGAGGCCCATCGCCACCGCGCCGGAGCGGTCCATGACCGCCTTGTCGACCACGGTGACCTTGAGGCCGTGTTTCTTCGCCCAATGGGCGGCTTCCACCGCCGCACCGCAGGCCGCCATACCGCCGCCGACGATCAGCAGGTCGGTTTCGACCGTCACGGTTTCAAATTCTCTTGCCACGGTTGAATCCTCCCTTTGCTTACTTGTGGGTGAAGAAATCCGCTTGGATCGATTCCGGCTCGGTGAAGAGCTTGGTGCTGTTCAGGTCGTCATCGCCCTCGGCGAAGCCGCCGGCCGGCACCGCCGCGCCCTCTTCCGTGGTACGGATCGGGAACTTGAACCGCTTGATGTTTCCGTTCCGGAACTTCACCGTCCACATGATGCTGTCGGACCCCCGCATCGGGGTGACCGACGCCCCCAGCGGGACGAAGTCCGCGTAGCCACGCACCTCAACAGCCTGAACCGGGCAGATCTTCACGCAGTTGTAACACTCCCAGCAGAGTTCAGGCTCCCGGTTGAACGCCTTCATGGTCTCGTTGTCGAGCACCATCAGGTCGTTCGGGCAGATATGCTGGCATGCGGTCTTGTCCAGCGCCTTGCACCCGTCGCATTTGTCCGGGTTTACATAGCTTGGCATGGAACCCTCCTTGAAAATGACCGACGTTAACTCGTTCGACGTATCACAAGCTCGTTGACGCTTTCACAAAGTGGGGCGAAGCGAAGCCGCTCAACTGTGGTGAGCGGACGACGCATCCATCCCCTTCGACGCCTTGTGTTCCTTGATCTCCACCTTCTCCTCGAGCGTGGCGTAATACTTGACCAGGATCTCGAGCACCTCCGGGCGGCTGAACTCCTTCGGGATCTCCTCCACCTGTCCCTCCGAGAGCATCTTGCGCAGCTTGGTGCCGGAGAGGAAGAGGCGATCTTCGTTCGGGTGCGGGCAGGTCTTCATCGAGGCCATGCCGTTGCAGCGGTAGCACCAGAAGGTCCAGTCGATCTTCAGCGGCTGGGTGACCAGCGCCCCGGGCCACAGCTCATCGAAGATGTTCTGCGCATCGAAGGGGCCGTAGTAGTCGCCCACCCCGGCGTGGTCGCGGCCGATGATCATGTGGCTGCAGCCGAAGTTCTGGCGGAACACCGCGTGCAGCAGCGCCTCGCGCGGACCGGCGTAGCGCATGTCCAGCGGGTAGCCGCCGGTGAGCACGCTGTCCTTCAGGAAGTAGTTCTCCACCAGCGTGTTGATGCAGTTCACGCGCACGTCCGCGGGGATGTCGCCCGGCTTCAGCTTGCCGACGAGCTGGTGGATGTAGAGGCCGTCCAGCACCTCGAGGGCGATCTTCGCGAGGTACTCGTGGCTGCGGTGCATCGGGTTGCGGAGCTGCAGCGCCGCCACCGTCTTCCAGCCGCGCCGGTCGAACTCCGCGCGGGACTCCGCCGGACGCTGGTAGATGCCGGCGAACTCCGTCGGGAAGGGACCTTCCGAGAGCACCTTCACCGGCCCGCCGAGGTTCACCTCCTTCTGCTCCATCACCATCTTCACGCCGGGGTGCTCGAGGTCCGTCGTCCGGTAGACGTTCTCGCACTCGTACGCCTTGTCGATGGTGTACTTGTCCTCGACAACCATCGTCCCCATGATCTCGCCGTACTCCTCCGACCACAGGGCGACCTCCTCGCCGATCGAGAGGGAATCGGCAAGCTCCCGGTCGGCGGAAAGCGTGACCGGAATCGGCCAGAAGAGACCGTTCTTCGACGGCATCTTCATCTCGCCGCAGACGCTCTTCCAGTCCGCTTCGCCCATGAAGCCGTCCAGCGGGGTGAAGCCGCCGATCCCCATCATGATCAGGTCGCCCGTCTCGCGTGAGGTCAGCGGTACCTTCTTCAGCCCCTCCGCCTTCTTCAGCTCCGCATCACGCTCCGCTCCCTCGAGAAGCAGGAGTTTCAGCGTGTCGCTGCCATGAGGCGGAACCAGTTTGCTCGCCATCGTCTATCCTCCGATTTAGTCAGATAAATGTTGAACTTGCCTGTTCGTCCCTGCGACGCTCCCCGCGCCTGGCCGGCGGCCTGCAACGGCCGCCCGGGGGCGGCTCAGAAATCCTTGAACGGGTTCGGCCCGATCTCCTCGATCTCCTCGGCGTAGCCGTTGAGCAGCTCGACCACCCGCTCCCACTCGTCGATCGCCACGCTCTCCACGCGCACCCGCTCCTCCTCGAGCGCCATCTGCTGCAATTTCTCCTGGATGTTCTCCATGCGGTATTCGGCGAGTTCGCTGCCGCGCACGAAGTGGCACTGGTAGTCCTCGCCGTGCCGGCAGCCGAGGAGTATGATGCCGTCGAAGCCCGCGTCGAGGCAGTTGGTGATCCAGACGAGGTTCACCGATCCGAGGCAGCGTACCGGAATGATACGCACCCAGGGGTTCAGCTTCATCCGCTTTTGCGCCGCCATCTCGAGCGCCGGGAGAGCATCGTTCTCGCACATGAAGGCGATGATCCGCGGTTTCTCCTCGTCCTCCTCGGGCACCTCGATGGCCTTGATCATGTCGTTGCCCATCGGCACCGAGTAGTTCTGGAAGTTGATGATCCGCTCGGGGCAGGCGCCCATGCAGGTGCCGCAGCGGCGGCAGCGGTTGATGTTCGGCTCCGGGGTGCCCTTGTCGTCCTCGTCGAGGGCGCCGAAGGGACAGTCCTCCGTGCAGCGCTTGCACTGGGTGCAGCGCTGGAGGAAAAACTCCGGGTAGCTGAGATCACGGCTGCGCGGGTGCAGCGCGGCCCCGTGGGCGATCATCTCGATCGCCTGCACCGCCTTCAGCGCCGCCCCGTTGGCGTCCATCGCCGCCTGGGCGATGTCCATCGGCGCGCGCACCGTCCCGGCGGCGAAGATCGCCGTGCGCCGCGTCTCGTAGGGAAAGCAGATGAAGTGGCTGTCCGGGAAGCCGTACTTCAGGGTGGGCAGGTCCGTGCCCTGGCGGTAGGTGAGGTTGAGAATCCCCGCCCCCTTCTCCGCCCCGGCGGCCATCTTCTTGCCGTCCGCGGTCTCCCCGGTTCCCGTCTCCACCGGCGCATCGGGCTGCTCCTCGCCGCCCTCGATGTCGACGACCTCGTCCTCGACCGCCGTGGTCGGGACCATCCCCGCCGCGAGGACCAGCAGGTCCGCCTCGACGGTGATCGGTTCGCCGAGGAGGGTGTCGTCCAGGTCCACCGCCACGCCGTCCCCGTCCACCTGGCGCACCCCGGCGACCTCGCCCTTGGTGAAGAAGAAACCGGGGTCGGCCTGCGCCTTCTGGTAGAAGAGCTCGTACTGCCCGGGAGAGCGAACGTCCTTGTAGAGGACGTAGATCTTCGCCTCGGGGAAGAGGGCGCGGAGCTGCATCGCCTGCTTCAGGCTGACCCGGCAGCAGACCGCGCTGCAGTAGGGCAGGTGGTCCTTGTCGCGCGAACCCGCGCACTGCACGAAGGCGATGCTCTTCGGCGCCGCGCCGTCCGACGGGCGGGCCACCGCGCCGGAGGCCAGCATGTCCTCGAGCTGGACGTTGGTCACGACATTCTTCAGCCCGTAGCCCAGGTGGCCGAGGTTCTCCGGATCGTAGGGCCTCCATCCCGTGGCCTGGACCACGGAGCCGACCCGCACCACCTCCGGCGCCTTCCCGTTCTGCAGGGTCACATCGAAACGGCCCGGCTCCCCGGAGATGCGCTCGATCCGCGTGTTCAGGCGCAGGTCGATCCTCTCCTGCTTCTCGACACGGCCGATGAGTTCGTCGATGCCGTTGTCCACCGGCGCGTCGTAGGGCGGCTTCACGGGGAAGGTGGTCCGCCAGCGGGCGCTCCAGCCGCCGAGGTGGTCCTCCTTCTCGACCAGCATCACCTCGAGCCCCGCCCCGGCGGCGTCCAGCGCGGAGCGCATCCCGGCGACACCGCCGCCGACGACGAGCACCCGCCGCTCCACCTCCGGCTCCTTCGGGCGGGGCGGCTCGATGTTCCGCACCTTGGCGACGAACATCCGCAGGGTATCCTCGGCGAGCATCTGCGTGTCCTCGTCGCCCGGCTCGTGCGTCCAGACGACGAGTTCGCGCAGGGGAACCTGCTCGACCATCACATCGGGACCAAAATCGAAGAGGTTCGGGTGGGCGCGGTGCGAGCGGTCGAGGACGACCACGCGGTTCAGCCCCTCGCTCTCGATGTCCGCCCGGATCAGCTCCACTCCCTCCGCGCTCGAGATCTTCTCGTGCGTGCGCCAGAGCGCCGCCTTCACCTCGCCGAGGGCCACCTTCTCCAACGCTTCCAGGTCAAGCGCGCCGCGGATCTCCTCGTCCGCCGCGCAATAGACTCCCACCTTGGTTTCGACGGCCATGGTCAGGCTCCCCTCGCCATCAACAACGCCTTCATCGCCGCTCCGGTCGCATCCTGCAGGGTCTCCGCCACGTTCAACGGCCGCACAGCCGTTCCCACACCGTAGATCCCGGCGGCTTCATCCTGCTGCACCGCGAAGCCGTTCTCGTCGAGTTCCAGCCCGAGGGGAGGCGGTTCGCTCTTCGCCGCGGGTTGCATCCCGGTGGCGAGAACGACGAGATCCACGGTCAGCGTTTCGAGGTCGCCGGTCAGGGTGTTCTCGGCGGTCACCGCGAGACCGCCATCGACCGGCACCACCTTCGCCACCTTGCCGCGGTGCAGGTGAATCTTCTCGTCCTCCTGCCGGGCCTGGTAGAAGTCCTCCAGCCGCCCCGGGGTGCGGATGTCGATGTAGAAGATGTGCACCTCGGCCTCGGGGAGCTGCTCGCGCACGTAACTCGCCTGCTTCAGGGAGGCGGCGCAGCAGACGCCGCTGCAGTAGGGCAGATGGTTCTCGTCACGGCTGCCCGCGCACTGGACGAAGGCCACCGATTTTACCTCGCCCTCGCCGGACAGCTTGCGGATCTTCCCGCCGGTCGGGCCGTTGGGGGCGGCGAGACGCTCCATCTGCACGTTGGTGATGACATCGGGGTGGGTGCCGTAGCCGAGCAGCTCGAGGCGGCCCGCGTCGTAGGGCTGCCAGCCCGTCGCCCAGGCGACCGACTTCACCTCGAGGTGCACCTCTTCCGGCTGCTGGTCCAGGTCGAGGCCGCCGTCCGGACACCCCGCCGCCCACTCGCGGAAGATTGGATCGCTCACCGCGCGCTCATCCACCACCCACAGCGGCGGGAAAGCGTTCTCGAAGGGGTAGTAGAGCGCCTTGCGCCGGCTGAGGCCGTAGTCGAACTCGTTGTCATATTCCACCGGGCAGCTCTTCGCCCACTCGGTGTAGTCCATCGCATCGGGTTTCACATACCGGGGCGTGACCCGCAGGGTGGCCTTGTAGGCGCCGGGTTCCCCGTTGATCCAGTTGAGGTCCGTAAGTGTGAAGATTTGCACGTTCTCGCTGTCCCGCAGACGGCGGAAGTTGATCTCGAGGCCGCAGGATGGCGGGCACATCTTGGGGAAGTAGTGGTTGAACTGCGCCACACGTCCGCCGAGATAGGGCAGGCGCTCCACAAGCACGACTTGCAAGCCCGCTTCAGCCGCCTCGACCGCGGTGGTCACCCCGGCGACACCGCCGCCGACGACCAGCAGGTCGGCGGTCATGCGCCGCGGCTCGCTCCCGGCTTCGCTCATGGCAGGTCCCTCTCCACGGTCAAGTGAAAGCTTTCACACAAAAGGTTGTAACAAATACGCCCAAGGCAGAGCCCTGACCGTCGTAGTTGACGACAATTGCTTTCGCAAAGAGTTGAAATTCCGAGGCTTGGAAGTGCTTCCTGCTCGGAGAAACAGCCGCGCCGCCCCGGTTTTCGCCCCCACGGCTCCTTGAGGAGTCTCTACGCCGCTAACCTACGAAGCGACCCCAGGCAAGTCAAGGATATAGGGTACCCTAACTCTTTGCTTTTTCATCGCTTTTCAACGAAAAACCGGCCCTCGACGGCCGGCCTCAATGCACGATTCTTCACAAGTAATTGGTATTCTAAATGAAAGAACTCGCATGACCGCTTATCCCAAGTGTGCGGAATGCATCACTCCCTCCCGGTCTCCTGGAGCCATCCGCCTGTTCACTCCCGCCCAAACGGGCGCCGGAAGGGCCGGTGGGAGAAAAAACGCCCCCGGCGGCGAGGCCGGGGGCGGGTTTCCGCGTTCGACTGACCGGATTACTGGGGAATTCGCCGGTACCGGCTCCACGCTTCCGGCGGCTCGGGCGGCGCGGGCAGGGCCTCGAGGATGTCATCCAGGTCCTCGAGGATCACCCCGCCTCTCCGCCACCGCTCCGGCGACGTGAACCGCATCCCGCGCTTTCCACGGGGCGAGATATAGAACTCGAAATCGTCCTCGTCCTTCTCGGGCGGCTCGGCGAGGGTCACTTTCACCGTGGCCTTCTTCCCCTTGCGCAGATAGGCCACCTCGACCTCGTCGCCCGGCTCGTGGTCGGCGAGTACATCGAAAAGGTCGTCCATCTCCTCGATCTCCTCCCCGTCCATCGCGACGATGACATCGCCCGCCTTCAGCCCGGCCTCGGCGGCGGGCGAATCCTCCTTGACCTCGCGGATGAGAACCCCCTTGCCGTCCTCCACGCCGAAGTACTCCCCGAGTTGCGGGCTGAGGTCATCGGGGTGAATGCCGAGATAGGCGCGGTCATCGCCCATCATGATCCGGATATCGCCCCCCTTGTTCCAGATCCACGGTCCCTCGGCATGGATTTTCACCTTCCGGGGTTTCGGCTTTCCGAGAGCGATGTCCATCTTTACTCTCTTGCCCTTCCGCCAGACCTCGAGTTTCACCGTGTCGCCGGGATCGTACTTGGTGATCAGGCGGCGGAGGCGCTGGGGGGAGGTGATCGCCCTCCCGTCCAGGGTGACGAGAATGTCCCCGGCCTTCACCCCGGCCTCATCGGCGGCGCTACCCTTGACGACATCCTCCACCAGCACACCGTCCTCATCGAAGCCGAGCGCCTCGCGCAGGGGGTCGTCCAGCTCCCGTGTGTAGACCCCGAGGAACGCCCGGTCGTCATCGCCCCCGGTCCAGCCGGCCGGGCCCGCCATTGCGGGAGCGGCCAGCGCCGCGAGGAGCAGCCCCGCCGCAAGAATCCCCGTCGTCCGGGGGAACAAACGCTTTTGCCTCATGGTTTCCCTCCTGCCTTCCCGCCGACTCCCGCGGGAATCGCATCCGGATACTATCTTGAGGACACGCGAACCGGTGAAAAGTTTCCGGAGGCTCCATGAGAGGGAGACAGGGACGGGGTGCGCCGGCGCCGGAGTGCTGCCGGGGCAACTTCGACGGGAACGGCACGGCGGATTACGCGTTCACTCTCCGGCGAAGGTCCGGCGGCGGCAGGGCTCTGCTCCTCCTCCACCGCGGCACGGGCGGGGGTGTATTGCTGCGCGGCCTGCCATACCTTCCCGACGGTGGAGAGACCTTGTGGCTGGTCCGCGACCCGGGCCCGGTCGACCGGATCCACGGAGAGGGAAGTCCCGTGCTCGCCCATGACGGCATCGCCGTGATCCGGCTGGAGACTTCCGGTACCTGCTTCGCTGGGACGGCGAACGGTACCATCTCCAGTGGAATCGGATTAGTGGACCGGTTCACCGGAATCGCGTAGTTCTGCTTGATGCCAAGCAGTCAGGTTCAAGGCGTGGATGCGCCGGTGTAGCGGCAGCTACTCCAAGCATTTACAACGCGGAAGGTGGCCGCTTGGAGTCAAGCCCTACGGGAGCGCGCCGCATCTTCCACTGCTGCGTTGCGCCTTCTCGAAACAGCACCGCTGTTCCATCGGCGGCGCGCCTTGCATTGAACGATGCGGGGCGCTCAGAACACATCGATTCAGGTGAATCGATCCACTAGTGGACCGGTTCACCGGGTGAGAGGGACCCCCGCGGCGGCCTGCCGGCCGGCGCGGAGGGTTCGGAACCCTGAAGCGTGGAGAGAAAGTTGCGGCAGACCTGGTACAGCGGGCGCAGCTCTGTCAACCCGATGCTGCCGCCCACGGTGAAGACGCTGATCATCATCAACGTCGCCGTCTTTCTGCTGGAGCTGATGACGCGCCTCCGGCTCACCACCTGGTTCGGAATGACCCCGGCGCTGTTCTGGCACGGCATGTTGTGGCAGCCGGTCACCTACATGTTCCTCCACGGCAGTTGGACGCACCTGCTGATCAACATGTTCGTCCTCTGGATGTTCGGCCGCTCGCTGGAGATCTTCTGGGGACCGAAGCGGTTCCTGAACTACTACTTCATCACCGGGATCGGCGCCGGGCTGCTGCAGGCGGTGATCCAGCCGGGCAGTCCCATCCCCACGGTGGGGGCTTCCGGCGCGGTCTACGGCCTGCTCCTCGCGTTCGGGATGACCTTCCCGAACCAGTTGATCTTCATCTACTTCCTCTTCCCCATCCGGGCGAAGTACTTCGTGATCATCATGGGGGCGGTCGAACTCTTCGCGGGCCTGAGCCAGCCCGGCAGCCCCATCGCCCACTTCGCCCATCTCGGCGGGATGCTCTTCGGTCTCGTCTACCTGAAATGGGGCGACTGGCGGTTCAGGATGCGGCGCTGGCAGGGGGAGCGGGTGAGCCGCCGCCACCTCGACCTGATCAACCAGAAGCGACTAGAACGGGAAATCCTGCAGCGCGAGGTGGACGACCTGCTGGACAAGATCAACATCAGCGGGCTGGACAGCCTCACCGCCCGCGAAAAGGCCCGCCTGCGCGAGGCGAGCCGTAAGCTGCGGGAGTGGGAAGA
>CAYOKT010000052.1:4422-20277 GCA_964404605.1 uncultured bacterium | reverse complement strand
TATGCTACATGTCGCACACGTACACCAGCTTTCCCGGGATGCATCGCTCCCGGGCCATGGCGCGGCTTCGAGGCGGGAGAGATGGAGTTCCGTGAATCGAACGGCTTGACTCCGTGTGGCCCGGCCCGAAGATTATAGCCGGATGGATCCTGACCGAAACGAGAAACCCACCGCCCCGGGGAGCGGGGCGGGAAAGGAGAGGTGAGATGGCGGTCCAACTGCCCGAACTACCCTATGGGTACGACGCCCTGGAGCCGTGGTATGACCGTGAGACGGTGACCCTGCACCACGACAAGCACCACCAGGGGTATGTCAACGGCCTGAACTCGGCGCTGGAGAAGCTCCATGCCGCCCGCGCGGCGGGCGACATGGGAGCGATCAAGGCGCTGAGCAAGGAGGTGGCCTTCCACGGCAGCGGTCACATCCTGCACTCCATCTTCTGGGCGAACATGAAACCGGGCGGGGGCGGCGAACCGGGCGGCGAACTCGGGAAGGCGATCGCGAGGGATTTCGGCGGCTTCGAGGCCTTCAAGCAGCAGTTCCTCGCGGCGACCAACGCGGTGGAAGGCAGCGGATGGGGGATTCTCGGCTACCACCCCGCCCTCGACAGGCTGGTGATCCTGCAGGCGGAGATCCACCAGAACCTCACCCTGCAGGGGGTCATCCCGCTCCTCGTCTGCGATGTCTGGGAGCACGCCTACTACCTGAAGTACCGGAACCGCCGGCCCGAATGGACCGCCGCGTTCCTCGAACACCTTGTCAACTGGGACGACGTGGCCGAGCGCTTCCGGGCGGCGAAGTAAGGGTCAGACCAGTGATGTAGCCCGGCGAAGCGTCGCCGGGAAAAGAGGTTTCCAGGGTCAGCCCTGGTGGCGCCATAGGCTTCGCCGTGGCGAGCGACCCCGGATAACGCTTGCTGGTATAATCGACAACATCGTGTGACCCTGCCGGCTTTGACGGCAGGGTTTCTTGATTATCGTCTATTATCTAGCAGAAGCACTTTCATTCTATTATATTATACCATAATACCTTATTAGGCCCTGTCATCGAAGCTGACAGGGCCACCCTGCCTACCCTCTCCCCCGGCTCTCCGGCGGGTTGCCGACTCTTCACGCCTCGAGGTTGAACTCGCCGAAATCGAAGAAATAGCCGCTCCCCGAAAGGGCGTCGATTTCCGCGCGGACGATGGCCAGGTGGCCCTCCTCGATCTCGAGGAAACGGGCGAACATCCGCTGCGCTTCATCCTCCAGCGTGTTCACCATCTCCCGGTAGAACTCGCTGGTCGCGCGCTCGACCTCCTCAGCCTTCTGGAGCATCTTCACCTCTGCGCCGCGGTCCTCGCCGGCGAGATGCGACCGGAGCTTTTTCGCCCCCTGTTCGATGACATCCACCGGCGGAACGCGGGTCTCGAGGGCCTCGGCTGTCACCACGCCCGTCTTGCGCCACTGCTCGAGGCGGGAATTGAGGTAGTCGAGGTGTCCCTGCTCCTCCTTCGCCAACAGCCCGAAAACCCGTTTCCCGGTCTCATCGGACGAGGCGTCCATCGCCTCGCGGTAGGTATCCCGTACCCGTGTCTCGAACGCGATGGCGGTGACGATCGCCTGCTCAACCCCCGGCGCGGGGTTTTCTGCACTCATCGCGATGCTCTCCTTGTCGAGGTTCCGTCCCGGACGAGACCGGTTCGTACCTTTACTCTGCAAAGCAGCCTGCCGCCGAAAACCGTCCGGCAGGCCGCCGGATCGGCGCTACGCCTGGCGGGTGCCGAGTTCCCGATCGAGGAAGAAGAGTCCGGCCTGGAAGTCGCCGATCTGCCTCAGGCGCTGGACGACGTTATCGACCGAAGCCTCCTCCTCCACCTGCTCCTCGATGAACCACTGGAGGAAATTCTCGGTGGCGGGATCGTCCAATTCGCGGGCCAGCTTGTAGATGTCGTGGATCTTCCCGGTGACGGCCTTCTCGTGCCTCAGGGCGTCCTCGAAAGCGGCCAGCGGCGACTCCCACTCGAACCGCGGCTTGTCGATCTTGTCGAGCGCCACCCGGCCCATGCGATTGTAGAGGTACCCGTAGAACTTCATCGCATGGCTGACCTCCTCCTGGGCCTGGGTCTTCATCCAGGCGGACATCCCGGGAAGGTTCTCCGCCTCGAAATAGGCCGCCATCGCAAGGTATACATAGGACGAATAGAATTCGAAGTTCAACTGGTCATTCAACGATTCTTCCACCTTCGGGTTCAACATGTTACCATGCTCCTCTTCTTGTTGTTCGTACGATTATCTTCGATAGGATGTTTCTTTCCAAGGGTTTGTGAACGCCCCGCCGAGAGAACGAACCCGCCGGGGCGGTTCAATTGTACGGATAGAGATCCTTCTTCACGTTCTCGAGCCCCTCGAGCATGAAGTTGTGCTTCTCCTCGTCGGCCAGCATGTACCGGAGGAGGTAGAGCTGGGATGTGAGGTACTTCATTCCCTTGATGGTTGACAGAGCCTCGTTCGCCAGCTCGACTGTTTTCTTCTCCAGCGCGACGTGCTCCTCGATCAGCTCCCACACCTCCGCCACATCCTCCGGGGTCAGCGTCATCACCTTCCGTTCAAAGCTGTCGATAATCATCTGCTGGATGTTGTAGTGCGCCTGGGAGTCGCGCTGGATGATCTCCATGACGAGCCGGATCAGAGGATGATCGGTCTTCTCCAGCACCCGCCCGGTCGAGCTTACCGAGGCGTTCTCGATTTTCTGCCACTGCCTCAAGTACTGGACAATCTTTTCGTGGATCTCCCTGGTCTTCATGGCACGCCTCCCCCCATGTTCATACACTCTTTGGCCGCATTCGCACGGGACTATTCACTCCCCCCATCTCCCCCGCTCTCCTCGCCCGCCGACCCATCCCCGGCTTCGCGGCACATTTCGCAAAGACCGGTGAACTCCAGCTTCATCCCGAGGATGTGATACCCGCCCGTGCGGCGCACCTGCGAAACCAGGTCGGGAATCTTGTCCACGGACACATCTTCCACCGCGCCGCACCGCACGCAGCGGATATGGTAATGATGGCTGAGATCGCCGTCGTATCGCCGCGGACCGTTACCGGACTCCAACCTGCGAATCCGGTTCTCCTCGACGAGCAGGTCGAGATTCCGGTACACGGTCGCGAGGCTGATGTTCGGCAGCCGACGGCGCACCTCGGTGAACACCTCCTCCGCTGTGGGGTGCGTCCTCTTCTCGTGCATCACCGCGAGAATCACACGGCGCTGGCGGGTCATCCGTTGTCCAATGGTATCCTGCATCGGGAATCTCGGAACTATTAGGAATTATTTTCAATAAAAGAATCTACAGTCGGAAAGTCAAGCGGCAGCCCTCCCGTTTCTCCCGAGCCCGGGGAGTCCCGCCGGCTCGACCACCACCGCATTCTACCGTGGATCCCGCTGCGCGAACGGCTACACTTGCCGCAAGGCCTGGTTCAGGTCATCCATCAGGTCGGCGGAGTCCTCGATACCGACGGAGATCCGGATCAGGTTGTCGTAGATGCCGGCCTGTTTCCGGTCCTCGGGGCTGTAGGTGGAATGGGTCGTCGAGGCCGGGTGGCAGATCAGGGTGTCGCAATCGCCGAGGCTGACGGCCACGGTGGCGAGTTCCACCGCGTCCATCAGTTTCTTGCCCTCCTCGAAGCCGCCCTTGATTTCGAAGGCGATCATCCCACCGAAATCCTTCATCTGCTTTTTCGCGAGTTCATGGCCGGGATGGGAGTGGAGGCCCGGGTAGTGCACCTTCAGCACCTTGGGGTGGAAAGCCAGGAACTGGGCGATCCGGTTGGCGTTGAAACAGTGTTTCTGCATCCGGATGGGGAGGGTTTTCAGCCCTCGGAGGAGCAGCCAGGCGGAGAGGGGTGTCATCATCGCGCCGGTGTCGATGTAGACATCCTGCCGGAGACGGTCGAGGAACTCTTTCGAACCGACGACCGTGCCCCCGACGACATCGCCGTGCCCCCCGATGTACTTCGTCGTCGAGTGGACGACGACATCCGCGCCGAACTCGAAGGGGCGCTGGAGAATGGGGGTGGCGAACGTGTTGTCGACGATCACCGTCAGGCCGTACTGGTGGCCGAGCTTGCTGAGCTGCTCGATGTCGAGGACCGCGAGCGTGGGGTTGGCGGGAGTCTCGAAGAAGAGCGCGCGACATTTCTTCGCATTCTTGATCGCCTCCTCGACCTTGTTCAGATCGGTCGCGTCGACCTCGTGCACCTTGACCCCGAACCGCGGCATGACATGTTCGGTCAGGGCGTGCGTCCCGCCGTAGACGGTTTCGCTGCAGACGAGACTCTCCCCGGAACGGCAGACGGTCATCATCGCGTTGAACGACGCCGCCATCCCCGAGGCGAAGCCCTGGGCGGCCTCGCCCCCCTCGAGGCAGGCGATCTCCCGCTGGAAGGCGTCCACGGTCGGGTTGCTGATGCGGGAGTAGATGTACCCCTCCGCCTTGCCCGCGAACAGGTCGGCTCCATGCTGGCTGTCGCGGAACGCGAACGTCGATGACTGGTAGATGGGGAGACTGACGGATCCCGTGTGCGGATCACCTCCGCCGAAGCCATGAATCGCTTTCGTTGCAATACGCCAGTGATCCTTGACCTTGCCTCTCATGGTTCTCCCTCCGGGTGCATCGCCGAATCGGCGGCGTTGCAAGCTTGTGGAAAGGTTAGGGCTACTCTGTCGGGTGCGAATTCAACTCGACCAGCACGCCGCCGGTCGATTTCGGGTGGAGGAAGCCGACTCGGCTGCCTCCCGCCCCGGTCCGGGCCTGCTGGTCGATCAGGCGAATCCCCTTCCCGCGGTATTCCTCGAGGGACTCCTGCACATCCTCGACCTCGTAACAGATATGGTGCATCCCGGGCCCGCGCTTCTCGAGGTAACCGGCGATGGGCGAATCCCCGCTCGTCGGTTCGAGGAGTTCGATGCGGGTCCCGCCGACCCGAAACATCGCCACCCGCACCTTCTGCTCCTCGACCTCCTCGATCCCGAGAAGCGGCAGGCCGAGCACATCGCGGTAGAGCCGAATTCCCTCTTCCAGGTCATGTACCGCGATGCCGATATGACTGATCTGTTTTATCATCGCTCCGTTCCCGGTAATAGGGCCTCTCCCGTCCCGGTTTCCGGGCTTGGGCCGCACAAACGGCGCGACCGCCTTAGAACATCACCCCGAAACGCTCGCGCACCGACTCCACGATGCGCTCCGCCACGCCGTTCTCGCCGTCCGGGTCGAGATCATGCGTATCCAGGATCGTCACCGGGCAGATCTTCGTCGCCCGTTCCGCCCACCCCTCGTACGCGTGGTTCAGTTCGGTGAGATAATCGCGGCGGATGGCGCGTTCCGAATCACGCCCGCGCGCGTTGATCCGGGCGAGAAGCTGGTCCACATCGGCCCGGAGGTAGACGATCAGGTCCGGCGCGCGGAGGAAACTGACCATGGCATGGAACAGGGCGCTGTAGTTCTCGAAATCACGGGGTGTCATGTACCCCTGAAGGTGCAGCGTCCGCGCGAAGATCTCGACATCCTCGTAAATCGTTCTGTCCTGGATGCAACTCTGGGTGGATTGGGAAATCTCCCGCTGCGCCTCGAACCGCTTGGAGAGGAAGTACACTTGCAGGTGAAAGCTCCATCGAGCCATATCTTTATAAAAATCATCGAGATACGGATTGTCGATCACCGGTTCATAGTAGGCTTTCCAGCCAAGGCGTTCGGCGACAAGGCGGGTTACGGTGGTTTTCCCGACGCCGATATTTCCGGCGATGGCGATATAATGGTTCATCTACGAGTCTCCCGCTTTCTCAGCTTGTGAATATACGAACCCGTCGTTCCCTCACACATGAGCCGAGAGACGCGCCATCCACTCCAAACCTGCCCGCCGAGATTCCACCTTTCGGGCGGCTGGGAAGCCGCTTGCACGGAAATAGGCTTCGGCGTACCTTGCCTCCGTTTAACATCGCAACGAGAGAGGAGAGGATGAAATGAGCAGGGTGAGCGGCGGGGTCGGGCGTCCGGCAAGGCACATTCTTCGCGATGCAATGATACCGTTTCTCGCGTTTTTCTTCCTGCTGCTCCCCGGCGTACTGCGGGCCGCCTCGGCGGACCCGGCCTGGGGCAGAAACGGCATCGTCGCCACCGCCCACCCGCTGGCCACCGAGGCGGCGCTCCGGGTGCTTCAGGAGGGCGGCAACGCGATGGACGCCGCCCTCGCGGCGGTGTATACCCTCGACGTTGTGACGGGCTACAGCCTCGGCCTCGGGGGAGGGGAGTTCTGGGTCATCCGCCGGGCGGACACGGGCGAGGTGCTCACGGTCGACGGCCGCGAAACGGCGCCCGCCGCGGCGACGCGGGAAATGTACCTCGACAGCGCGGGGGCGGTGATTCCCGGCCTGTCGAGCGCCGGGGTGCTCTCCGGCGGCGTGCCCGGCTCGGTGGCGGCGCGGGAATACATCTTCGAGCATTTCGCCACCCTTCGCCGCCCCCGTCTCCTCCGGGACGCGATCCGCGCCGCCGGGGAGGGCTTTCTGGTCACCCCGCGCGATGAGGAAGTGTACGCCGTCTCGCAGCCCCTTTTCGAGCGCTTCGAAACGACCCGGAAGGTGATGTTGAAACCGGACGGGACGACCTACCGCGCCGGTGACATCCTCGTCCAGGCCGACCTCGCGAGAACCCTGAAGCGCATCGCGCAAGACGGCGCGAGGGAGTTCTACGAGGGCGAAACCGCCCGTGAAATCGCCCGGTACATGGCGGAGCACGGCGGCTTGATCACCCTCGAGGACCTCGCGGGATACAGGGTCGAGATCCGTGAACCGGTGCATGGAACCTACCGCGGGTACGACATCTTCTCGATGCCGCCCCCCTCTTCGGGGGGCGTGCACCTCGTGCAGATGCTGAACATCCTCGAGGGTTGGGACCTCCCCCAGTTCGGGCGATATTCCGCGCGGTATTACCATCACCTGGCGGAGGTGATGGAGGCGGCGTTCGCCGACCGGGCGGAATACCTCGGCGACCCGGCGTTCTACGACGTTCCGGTGCGCGGGCTGACCAGCAAGGAGTACGCCGCCGAGCTGCGCGACCGGATCCCGGACCTGTGGGCGCGGAAGGTGAAGGGGCCGGGCGATCCCCGCGCCTACGAGGAGGCGGACACCAGCGGTTTCGGCCGGGGGCACACGAGCCATCTCTCCATCATCGACCGCTGGGGGAACATGGTGGCTCTCACCTCCTCGGTCAACACCTGGTTCGGCAGCGGGGTGATTCTCGGGAACACGGGCATCTTCCTCAACAACACGATGGATGATTTCTCCCTCCGCCCCGGCTACCCGAACTTCTACGGCCTCGTGGGGAGCGAGGCGAACGCGATCGCGCCCGGGAAACGGCCGCTCTCGAGCATGACTCCCACGCTGATCCTCCTCGATGGGAAGCCGTTCATGGCCGTGGGAGCAGCCGGCGGCCCGCGTATCATCACCGGCACCCTCCAGGTGATCCTCAACGTGATCGATTTCGGTGCGGACATCCAGAACGCCGTCTCCGATCCCCGCATCCATCACCAGTGGAAACCGGACTACCTGCTCCTGGACCTGGACATCTCCCCCGATTGCGCGAGCACGCTGCACGCCATGGGGCATACCCTGCTCTACCGCCCCACCGGCAGCGCGGTGCAGGGTGTGATGCGGGACCCGGAGACCGGGATGATGTTCGGAGGGGCGGATCCCCGCGCCGGGGGGTCGGCGGCGGGAGTGCCCTGAGATGGATGAACCCGGCGCCCCGCGGCGCAGCGAACGAGGCTGACCATGGCCCTCCGAGTGCTGGTTCTCGGCAACCCCTGGGTGTTTCGCGAAGCCCGGCACTTCGACATCCGCACCTTCGTCATCAGGATTGAGAACGATACCGCGGACCTGAACCTGCCCCCGGCGCTGTACAACGCTCCGGGACTGGTCGCTCTCGCCCGGGAGTCCGGGTTCGAGGCGGACGCGGTCTTCGTCGGGGACGAGTCCCTGCCGCCCTGGCTCTACGGGCTCGAAGAGATCGACATTCCCCTGGTCTGGTACGCCATCGACAGCCATATCCACCAGTGGCACGAGCACTACTGCGCCGCGTTCGACCTGCTGCTCATCGCCCAGCCGACCTACCGGGAGCTGTTCACGCCGGTCAACCGGCATGGAGAAATCCGGTTTCTCCCCCTCTATGCCCCGTCCGCCCCGCCGCCGCGGGCGAAAAAGCGGACCCTTGATTCCGTGTTCATCGGCAGCCTGGACCCGGAGCTGCATGCGGAGCGGCGCGGGTTTTTCCATGCGCTGCGCGAACGGTGCAGAATCGAGTTGCTGACCGGCGCCTATCGGTCGGTTTTCTCCCGCGCCAAGATCGTCGTCAACCACTCATCACACCATGAAATCAACTTCCGGGTGTTCGAGGCGATGCACTGCGGGGCGATGCTCCTGACGGACCGTGTGCCGGGGATCGACGAACTTTTCACCGACGGCCGGCACCTGCGCCTGTTCGAGCCGTGGAATGTCGAGCAGGCCGCCCGGCTCGTGGTGGATTACCTCGAGCACGAAGAGGAGCGTTCGACCATCGCCTGGGAGGGCCAGCGGGAAGTCCTCGGCAACCACCTCTGCCGGGACCGGATGCAACAGGTGGCCGAATGGCTGGAGCCGGCGCGGTTGGCGAGCCGCGTGCAGGACCGCATCGCCGGGATCGATGCCATCCGAAAGGAAGTGCGGAAGGCGTATCACGTCTGGTCGAAATCCCCCAAGTTGAACGAAAAAAGCCGCGGGCTCTACGAGCGCCTCTCCCGCGGCGAACCCCTCTGAACGGAGGACGGCCGTGCCTCCGCGCTACGATCCGAAGCGAAAGAGGCTGGACCTCTCGGTGGGCGATCTCCTCTGGGTGGAGCGATCGTCCGACCCGGGGGGGAGGCTGGGCGGCACGGAAGGGGGGCGCCGGGCGCACGAACTCCTCGCCGAGCGGCGCGCGGCCGCCATCCGGGACTTCCGCCGCGAAGTGCCGCTCTCCTGCTCGTGGCGGGCAGGGGGACTCCGGGTGCACCTGCACGCCCGCATCGACGGGATGTGGACGGAGGACGGCGAGACCCGGATCGAAGAGGTGAAGGGCGTGCTCGACCCTGCGGAAGAATCGCTCCCCTATCCCTCCCACCGGATGCAGGCCGCCATCTACGCCTGGATCGCCCGGCGAAGCCTCGGCGTACCCGCAGCCGGCAGGGTGACCCTCGTGTCGGTGCTCACCGGCGAGACGCGCGAGGTGCCGGTCGAGCCGGAAGCGGGCTTCGAGGAAGAGCTTCTCCGGCGCGTCGAGCGGATCGCCCGCTTCCACCGGCAGCGGGAGAAGCGGCTTCACCGCCGCGCGCGGTCCGCGGAGCGGATCGTCATTCCCTTCCCCACGTTGCGGCCCGGCCAGCGGGAGATGGAGGAGGCGGTGCACAAGGCGGTCACCGGCCGGCGTCATCTCCTCCTCTCCGCGCCCCCGGGCAGCGGCAAGACCGCGCCCCTGCTGCTCGGGGCGCTCCGGGAGTGCGCCCGGAACCGCTTGCGGCTCGCCTTCGCCACCTCCCGCACGGCGCAGCAGCCCGACCGCGTCCGGCTGCTCGACGACGCCGTCCCACCGGCGGCGCGCGGCCGGGCGCTGGTGCTCACCGCCGGGGAAACCCTGTGCCCCGATCACGAGACGACCTGCCTGCCCCACCCCGAGCGGACCGCCGCCCCCGACCCCTACGATCCCCCGGAGTGGTTGACCGCGCTCCTCGGCGGGGAGAGGGTGCTCACGGGCGCCATGCTGCGCGAGGCCGCCGCGCGGCATGGACTCTGCCCCCGCCGGGTGCAGCTCGAGGCGGCGCGTCATGCGGACCTGCTCATCGGAGACCACAATCTGCTCGCCGACCCGGAGTGGTCGCCGCCGGGCTGGTTCTCGCGGTCGGGCGGACAGCCGGATATCATCCTGCTGGTGGATGAGGCGCACGGGCTGCCCGACCGCATCCGCGACCGGCGGGCCGTGTGCCTGAACGTCCCCTCCCTGCGGGTCCTCTCCGAGGAGCTGCCGGCGTGCGAGGCGCCCTTCGCCCGGGGGGCGGCGAAACTCGCGGAAGAGGCCGCCGAGGAGATGACCGCCCGCCTCCACGACGACGGCGGGGAGGATCTTCCCCGCTACGAGCGAGTGGACCCCTCAGGCGAGGGGTTGCTCGAGGTTCTCGAACCCCTCGCGGAGGCGCTGCGCCTCCTCCCACCCGAGCAGCTTCCCGCGGGCGCCCTGTCGGCGATGGACGCCGTACTCCGCGCCGTGGAGGTGATGCGGAGTGCGGAGGGCTGGGCGGCCTTCCTCGACCGCGCGGACGGAGGGTTCTGCTGGGAGCTTCTCGAGCCGGGCCGGGTGCTCGCGCGGCGCTGGAGGGAGACCCGCTGCGCCATCGCCTTCTCCGCCACCCTGTCACCCCCGGCGTACTTCCTCGAGGAACTCGGGCTCCCGGCTGAAGGCACGGATGTGCTCACCTTCGGCGATCCCTTTGACCCCGAACAGAGGAGGGTTATCCGGTATTCCGGGGTGTCGACCCGTTTCCGGGACCGGGAAGGGGACGAGCCCGCTCTCGCGCGGGTTCTGAGCACGGCGGCGACGGCCACCGGGGGCGTCTGGCTGGCCTTTTTCCCCTCCCGCGACTACCTCCGCGCGACCGAAGCGCAACTCCACGACTCGACCCTGAGGATCATGACAGCGACCGAGGGAATCCCCCTTCACCATCTCATGAGGGCGGGCGGACCGGGCGGCGGGCCGACCCTTCTCCTCGCGACCCTGGGGGGAAAACTCGCCGAGGGGACCGGCTGGCCGGAGATGGAACTCGACGGCATCGCGGTCGTCGGACCGGGGCTTCCCCAGGTCTCACCCCGCCGCGAGCTGCTTCGTGAACATGAATCCGGGGAGGGGCGCGGGTTTCAACGCGCTTACCTGCACCCCGGCCTGATCCGCGTGCAACAGGCGGCCGGGCGGCTGGTTCGCAACGAGAATCAGCAGGGTGTCATCCTGCTGATCGGCCGGCGTTTCGTCGAGCCCGGCCTGGCGGCGGAGCTGCCCCCGGAGTGGAGGGAGAGCCCCGTCGCCGCCACCCTCGAGGAACTCGAATCACTCCTCGCCGGCCGGGGGACGAGCTGACCGCCGGCGCATCGGCCGGGAGAGGAGGGCGACTCTTGGCAAACCGCCCGCACTTCGGTATTTTCTTTCTCGTGTCAAGATTCCCCTGCCGCGCCGCGGCGGCTCACCGCCGGGCGCGCGAACGTACCATCATATGGGAGCGAAACGATGAGTGACATGGAACCTGGGAATGACGTCCTTGAAGCCTCCTCGGACGTGCCGCCGGCCGGGGAATACCCGGACGAGACAGAAGCGATCCCGCCGCTCGGCGACAAGGTTATACGCGTCGCCGGGAAGGTCGCGAAGGGGCTGAGCACCGGGGCGGGAAGTGTTTCGGCCATCGTTCGCGGCGCGCTGGACGCGCGCGAGCACGTCCTCATGGTCCGGGTCAACAGCGAATCGCTGGAGAAGATTTCGAACCTCAAGGAAGCCGGCCTGTTCAAGAGCCGCAGCGAGGCGGCCGCCTACCTGATCGCCGAGGGCATCGCTTCCCGCAAGGAACTCTTCGATCATATCGAGCAGAAAATCCGGGAGATACAGCAGATTCGCGATGAACTCCGCAACCTCGCGGAGGAACAGGGGGAACCGTTCCCCGAGAGTGAGAAAGCTTAATCGCACCTCCAACCGCACCCTGCGCGGGGGCAAAGCACAAGACGAGATATGAACGGGATACGCTGGATCGGATTCGGGTTGGCTTTCGTCTTCGTGATCGGACTGCTCGGGTGTTCCATCGAGGAGACCGAGGAACCATCACTCGGAGCGATCGGGGTCCGGGCGGTCGACACCACGGCGTCCGAGCCGATTCTCGGGGGGACAGTCAAGCTGAACGGCGTCCCCCAGACGGGCGGCACTCCCCTGGTTGTGGATGGGCTCAAGGCGGGCGAATACACCATCGAGCTGCGGCCGGGACGCGGCTACCCGCCCCGCGAAACGAACGCCGCGGTTTTCCCCCCGGACACGACCACTGTCGTCTTCACCTTCGCCAGCCCCGACACGTCGAGCGAGTACAACGGCACGGTGACTGTGACGGTGGACCAGCCGGATGCACGGATCATCGTCGACGAGCAGTTCATTTCGGTCACACCGCCCGCGCCGGTCCTCCTTCCGCCCGGGGGGTACACGATGAGCGCGCTGGTGCCCGGGTACCGCACTCTCGAACCTTCCCTGGTTTCCCTCGACATCATCGCCGGGGAGTTTTACGACATCTCCTTCTCGTTCGAGGAGGCGGTAACGGGTCCGAGGCTGGATCAGCTCGCTCCGGATTTCCTCCTGCCCACCGATGCGGGGGATACACTCAGCCTCGGGCAGTTCCGCGGGCGGGTGGTCTTGGTCAACTTCTGGTTTTTCAACTGTCCGCCCTGCCGCGAGGAGTTCCCCGCGCTGGAGCAGGTTTTCCAGCAGCGCGCGGAGGAGGGGTTCCGCCTGCTCTCGGTCAACACGGGATGGTACAACGACGGGCCCGAGGAGTTCGCGACCATCCGGGAGGAGCTCGGGCTGAGCTTCCCCCTGCTCTTCAACACCGGACAGGTTGACATGAGCTACGAGGTCGTCCAGGCGCCGACCAACTTTCTCATCGACGGCGGGGGAATCATCCGCGACCGCTTCGGCGCAACCACCACCGACGACCTGAACGATAAGCTGGACGGGCTGTTGCCCTGACCCCGGAGGAACGCGATCCGCCTGTTCTCCACTTCCCGCGCATCCGGCGGCGAGGTGCTGTCCTGGTGCATGTACGACTTCGCCAACAGCGCCTTCGCCACCACCATTCTCGCCGTGATTTTCAACCGCTATTACGCCGGCGTGGTCGCGGGGGGAGCGGCCGGTGTCGCCGTCACCCTGTTCGGCAGATCCTACCAAGTTCACGGCGCCGCCCTCTTCAATTTCATCGTGGTGATCGCGATGCTCATCGTCGCGGTCAGCTCGCCGATATTGGGCGCCTGGGCGGACGGGAGCGGCGCGAAGAAACGCTTCCTCGCGATCTACATCGCTCTCGGGATCGTCTCGACCGCGATGCTCGCCTCCGTGGGGCCGGGCGAATGGCTCCAGGGCGCGATATGGTTCATCCTCGCCGATGTCGCCTTCGCGGGCGGCAACGTCTTCTACAACGCCTTCCTGCGGGAACTCGCCGCCCCGGAAGAGATGGGCCGGGTCTCCGGCTGGGGCTGGGGGATCGGGTACCTCGGCGGCGGACTGCTGCTGCTGATCAACCTGCTGATGCTCGACTCCCCCGGCCTGTTCGGCCTGCCGGAGGGAACCTTCACCGTCCACCACTGCTTCCTCAGCGTCTCCCTCTGGTGGGGCCTGTTCTCCCTGCCCCTTCTGCTGCGTGTGCGCGAGCGGGCGGCGGGGGCCGCGAGCGGACGGCGCGGGCCGCGGGAGGCCTTCCGCCGCCTCGCGGATAGCGCCCGCAACATCAAGCGTTACAAACAGTTGCTCCGCTTCCTCTTCGCCTACCTATTCTTCAATGACGGCATCGAAACCGTCATCCTGATGGCGGCGATCTTCGGCAACCAGGTTCTCGGTATGAGCCAGAGCCTGTTGATCGTCTATTTCCTCGTCATCCAGTTCACCGCGTTCTTCGGCTCCCTGCTGTTCGGCCGCCTGACCCTTGTGATCAGCGAGAAGCGCGCCCTCCTCATCACCCTCGTGATCTGGTGCGGAGTGGCGTCGGCGGCGTACTTTATCGGCTGGACGGGGCACGCGATCGAGGAGTACTTCGTCCTCGGCATCGTGGCCGGGGTGGTCATGGGGGCGAGCCAGTCGCTCGCCCGCGCCCTGCAGGGGCAGTTCACCCCGCCGGGGCGCGAGGCGGAGTTCTTCGGGTTCTTCGCGATCAGCGGCCGCTTCGCCTCGATCCTCGGACCGTTGACCTTCGGAGCGATGGTCGCGCTCACGGGATCGTTGCGGCTGGCGATTCTTTCGCTGGTCGTGTTCTTCCTGATCGGGATCCTCTTGCTTGCGGGAGTGGATGAAGATGAAGGCCGGCGTGCAGCGGAAACCCTCCTGGCTGGCGACGAGCTGGCTGAAAACGCCTGAGGCGCGGCGTGTCCGCAGCCTGCTGCGAGAGCAGAGCCTGCACACGGTCTGCGAGGAGTCGGCCTGCCCGAACCGGGGGGAATGTTACAACCGGGGGACCTGCACCTTTCTCCTCCTCGGGGCGATCTGCACCCGCGGCTGCCGCTTCTGCGATGTGACTCACGGCTCCCCCCTGCCCCCGGACCCCGGCGAGCCGCTCCGGGTGGCCGAATCGACGGCGGCCCTCGGGGTGAAGTACATCGTCCTGACCTCCGTGGACCGTGATGACCTGCCCGACTTCGGCGCGGGGCACTTCGCCCGGACCATCCGCCTGGTGCATGGTGCCGCGCCGGGGGTGGGCGTGGAGGTTCTCACCCCCGATTTCCAGGGCGACGAAGCCGCTATCGGCACCGTCCTGGAGGCCGCACCGGAGGTGTTCGCGCACAACGTGGAGACCGTCCGCCGGCTCTCCCCCACCGTCCGGGACCGGCGGGCCGACTACGACCGCTCGCTCGAGGTGCTTCGCTTCGCCGCCCGGACCGCGCCGGGGATTCCGGTGAAAAGCGGGCTGATGGTCGGGCTGGGGGAAACGGACGACGAAGTGCTGGCCACCCTCGACGATCTGCGCGGAGCCGGGGCGGTCAGTGTCACCATCGGCCAGTACCTCGCCCCCTCGCCGCGCCACCTGCCGGTGCGCCGGTTCGTCCCGCCGGAAACCTTCGCCCGCTACGAGGAGGAGGCGCGGGCGCGGGGCTTCGTGCACGTCGCCAGCGGACCCCTTGTCCGGTCGTCCTACTACGCCGAAGCCATCCTGTCGCGGCTCCCCTCGATGAAATAGACGCCTTGCCGGATGGGGCATCGCTGTTTTGCTTCCCCCTGCGCGCGGGTCTATATTGGGGCGGTCCGCGAACAGGGGATGTACGAACCGGGGCGAGTGCACAAAGAGGGAACGATGTCTTCGAAGGGTCGGGTGCTGATCGTCGATGATGAGCCGGACATCAGCGATTTCCTGCAGGCGTTCTTCGAGTTGAAGGGGTACGAGTCCGTAGTGGCGAACAGCGGATTCGAAGCCGTGGAAAAGGTGAAGAGCTTCCACCCCCATGTCATCCTGCTGGATGTCCGGATGCCGCAGATGGACGGCATCGAGACCCTGCGCGAAATCCGCAAGGTGGACGCTGATGTGGGGGTCATCATGGTCACCGCGGTGCACGAGACCGGCATCGGACGGGAAGCGCTGAAGCTCGGCGCCGCGGATTTCGTCACCAAACCGATCGATCTCGACTACCTCGAGACCACGGTGATGGTGAAGGTCATCAACATGATCAATTAGGCGCCGGGTGTGGATCGGTGCCGTGATGAGGAGGATGCGACATGTTCGAGGCGGTGATCCCGTTGATGTACATCCCGGGGCACTGGGAGATCATCATCATCGGTCTCGCCATCCTGCTCCTCTTCGGCGGTCGTAAAATCCCCGAGATGATGCGCGGACTGGGGTCCGGAATCCGGGAATTCAAGAAAGGCGTCCAGGGCGAGGAGAGCGGAAACAAGTCGATCCCCGAGAAGGAAGAGAAACCGAACGAGGAGACGAAGGGCGAATAGCCCGTCCATAGGGGATGAAGCGCACCCCTGTGCTCTATCGCGGGTAAGCTTGGAATGACCCCGGCGTCGCGGGCAGCGCGGCGCCGGTTCTCTCTG
>CAYOKT010000052.1:0-4322 GCA_964404605.1 uncultured bacterium | reverse complement strand
CGCTCAAGTTGATGGTGGGATCGAGGAAGGGGTTGTTCCTGCGCTCCTCGCCGATGGTCGTGTCCGGTCCATGCCCCGGGTGAACGCGGGTGTCATCGGGCAGGGTGAACAGCTTTTCGCGGATGGCGCGAAGGAGCACCGTACCATCCGCTCCCGGCAGGTCCCATCGCCCGACGCCGCCCGCGAAAAGGGTATCCCCCGCGAAAAGATCCCCTCCGGCGAGGTAGACGACATGCCCCGGTGTGTGGCCGGGTACATGGCGCACCTCGATCTCGAGGGGACCGAAATGCAGGATCTCGCCGTCGCCCACCGTGCGGTCCGGCGGTCCGGCATCGAGCGGAATCCCGATCTGTCCCGCGAGGTTCAACCTCGGATCGGTGAGCATCGGCGCGTCGAGGGAATGGCAGATCACCGGCGCATCGGGGTACCGCTCCCGCAGGGGTTTGACGGCGCCGATGTGGTCGCCGTGCCCGTGGGTGATCAGGATCGCGGCGAGGGTGAGGTTGCTGTCGCTGAGAAGCGCGTCGAACCGGCCGGGTTCATCGCCCGGGTCGATGATCACCGCCGTCCCCGCCTCCTCGAGGAGGAAGGCGTTGGTCGCGACCATGCCGACTGTCAAACGATGGATCTCCACCCGCACCTCTCCCCTATGCCCGGTCGTCTCATTGCGGTATAATCCAGTTCGCCGCCGCGAGGGCACGCCCGGGGCATCATGGCCGCCGCAGCCGCTGAACCCCGCCCGCTGCGCCCCGGGGGGTTCAGCGGAGGAACTGGTTGACGAAGGAGTCCGGCTGCGGAATGCCGCCGGTGGCGTTCCGCACCAACTCGTTGAACTCCCACAGGGAACCGTGCCGGAACACGTTGTCCCTGAACCACTCCCCGATTTCCGGCCGATCCACCCAGGCTTCCGGTTCTTCCAGTTTCAGGTCGCGCAGCATGGCGTCGTGGAACTGGCTGGCGGTCCATTCCCCGAGGAGATAGTTGTGGTAGTACACCGGGGCGGTGGCGATGTGCAGCTTGGTCGCCCAGTCATGCGCGGAAGCGCGCCCCTTGGGGCAGCGGATGAGCTGGAAACGCTGCACGAGGTCCCACCACCGGTTCTGCTGGTTCTGATCCGGGTCACGGTAGAGACCGCGCTCGAAATGGATCATCACCAGGGTCCAGCGCCCCGTGATCGCCATCTGCATCCGCTGTTCCTCGAGCAGCTTGCCCTCGAGCTCGCGGATCTTCTTCCCGCGCAGCTTGAACATGGCGGCGAGCCATTCGAGATTCCGGGCCAGGCGGCCGAAGAACATCGCCACGGCTTCCGTGGTGGAGATGTGCGCCGGGCGGCGGAGGGCGAAGGGCAGCGTCCGGTCGATGTTCATGTCGTACACCGCATGGCCGAACTCGTGCAGCGCCGTGCCCGCCCAGTAGGTGTTGTCCTGCAAATTGAGCAGCACCCGCACCTCTCCCTCGCGGTTCACATCGAGGCAGAACGCGTGCGGGTCCTTCCCTTCACGCTCGAAATAGTCCCCCTTCTCGAGGATCGGTTCGATCGGCAGCCCGATGCCCGCGAAATAGGTCTTGACCCACTCGAGGGTGGAGTGGGCGGCGAAGATCGGATCGGCGTCCACCCCGAACACCGGCGGCACCTCCTGGAAGAACGGGTCGCCGTAATGCCAGGGCTCGAGGTCGATCGCCTCGATACCGAACCGGTCGGCGAGCAGACGGTCGAGGCGGGCCTTCATCCGGCGGAACGCCTCTTCGCTCAACGAGGCGAAACGGCCGAGGGAGCTGAACAGGCGGGCTTCATCGATCTCCTGCAGCTCGAGGTTCATCCGGTAGTAATCCGGGAAGCCGACGGAACGCGCCGCGAGGTTGCGGGCGCGGACGAGTTCGCGCAGTTCATCGGCGAGCAGCGGCCCCAGCTCCTTGCTCGCCTCCCAGGCGGCGCGGCGCAGCTCCATGTCTCCCGAGGTGCGGAGGATCTCCGCGATACGGTTCGCGGTGACCCGCTCCCCATCGATCTCCGGCCGGAAGGCGATGACATTCGCCTCGAGCTTCTTCTCCCGGCTCACGAGGTTGGCGATGACCTCCTCGGGGAGTCGATGGGGCGCCATCTCCAGGCGCAGCACCTGCGCCCAACGGCGAAGCCGGATATCCTGCACCCCGGCGTCCGAAAGGAACTTGCCCAACTCCTCGAACAGTTCCTGGTTGCCGAGCTTCAACCGATAGGCCATTTCGGCCTCTTCCGCCGCCTTGAACGCCTCGTCCGTGCCATGGACGGAAGCTTGCCAATAGGTTTCGTACTGGCGGGTACGAAAGGGCTGGATTTCCGCATCAGCCTGTTCCAGGATCGCCTCGAGCGCCTGTTCCGTCTCCGGATTGCCGGTCACACCGAACCTCCATACAGAGAACGCCCGACTCGCGGCTGGCGAGGGGCAAGAAGATATCTTGAGCTATGGAAAACTGAAGGTAAAGGGAAGTTCACCCTGGTGCAAGACGCCTCTCGCTGCTCGGGAAACCGCCATCCCGCATGTTTCTCATGCGTCGCGGGCGCCACACCCCCGCTATTCTACCCCGCCGTCTTGTCATGGAATCGCGCCGCCACGGGTGGCGGCGCGGGGGAGGGGTCTTTATCTTTCGCAGCGATGGCGCAAGTGGAAGTGTACCGGGTCGATCCAGGCGACGTGGATGAATCTTCGGGGCGGGCGGTCCTGCGCGAGGCGGAGGCCCACCACCTGCTCCATGTCCGGCGCGCCCGGCGCGGTGAGGAGGTGATGCTCATCGACGGCCATGGCACCGCCTGGCGGGCATCCCTGCTGGAGACGGATTCACGGTCCGCCCTCCTCGCCCTGCAAAACCGGCACGAACGGTGGCGCGAGCCGGCGGTCGATGTGCATCTCGGCCTGGGAACGCTGAAGGGAGACCACTTCTTCGCGGCCGTGGACCTCGCGGTCCAGGCCGGGGTGGGCGGCATCACCCCCCTCGACTGCCGCCGGTCGGTGGCGCGCTGGTCGGACCGGAAAACCGAACGGGCCAACCGTGTCTCCCTGGCCGCCGCCAAGCAGTGCGGGCGCGGGCTCGTGCCCCCGGTTCTCCCCGCACAACTCCCCGGGGAGTGGGGCATCCAACAGGGAAATCGCGCCACGCGCCTGTTGCTCTCCCAGGAGGGCGAACCGATGCCGACGGTGGGAGCCGGCGAAACCGTCGCGATCGCCATCGGCCCCGAGGGAGGGTTCTACGGCGAGGAGGAAGCGGAGTTGCTCCGCGCCGGATTCCAGCCGGTTACCCTCGGTCCGCGACGCCTGCGCAGCGAAGCCGCCGCTTTCGCCGCGATCACCCTGCTGCTGGGATCACTTGCGGCGGGATGAGAGTTGGGGGAGCACAATCCGCGGCCGGGCGTGGAACCGTGGTGCGGAAGACTTGGTGAGAACAGCGGCCGGCGCGGTCCCGGCATGAAACGGTGACACTCCAACAATCGATGGTGAGATCATGTCCGAAGCGAAACACTACGAAGTGGTCATTATCGGCAGCGGTCCGGCCGGCCTGACGGCGGCGATCTATGCTTCCCGCGCGAACCTGAGTACCCTGGTGCTGGAGGGATTCGCCGCCGGGGGACAGTTGATGATTACCACGGAGGTCGAGAACTATCCCGGCTTCCCGGACGGTGTGATGGGGCCCGAGCTGATGGAGCTGTGGCGCAAGCACGCCTCCCGCTTCGGCGCGGAGATGCGCCAGGTCGATGTGACGAAGGTGGACATCTCCCACGGCCGTCCGTTCAAAGTGTGGGTCGAGGACGAGGAGATCCTCGCGGATGCCCTGATCATCGCCACCGGCGCCTCGGCACGGTGGCTCGGGCTGGAGAGCGAGGAGAAGTTCCGGGGGCACGGCGTCTCCGCCTGCGCCACATGCGACGGCTTCTTCTTCACCGGCAAGGAGGTCGCGGTGGTCGGCGGCGGCGACACGGCGATGGAAGAGGCGCTGTTCCTCACCCGGTTCGCCTCCAAGGTGTCCATCATCCACCGGCGCGATGAGTTGCGGGCCAGCAAGATCATGCGCAAGCGGATCATGGACAACGAGAAGATCGATATCATCTGGGACTCGGTGATCGACGAGGTTCTCGGGACGGAAACGGACGGTGTGACCGGGTTGAAGCTGAAGAACGTGAAGACCGGAGAGATCAGCGAACTGAAGGTGCAGGGGCTGTTCATCGCCATCGGCCACAAGCCGAACACCGAACTGTTCACCGGGCAGTTGCACATGGACGAGAACGGTTATATCATCGCCGACCCGGGCAGCACGCACACGAACGTCGAAGGGGTGTTCGCGGCGGGCGA
>CAYOKT010000051.1:0-20876 GCA_964404605.1 uncultured bacterium | reverse complement strand
GCGGTGGATTCCGCCGGGCCTCGGGCGGCCGGTTGTCCGGGGCCGGAGCCCTGTCCGGGGGGGCGGTCGAGGGGTTCAGCCACCCGGGGCGGTTCTCCCCGCCGCCCCGCAGGCGGACGAAGCGCACCTCCGTGCGCCGCTCGGCCGGCCGTTGCAGCCAGGGGAGGGCCGGACCGAAGACCACCAGGGCGAGCAGGATGAAATGCCCGGCGGCGGCGACGGCGAGGCTGCCGCGAAGCTCGCTCCACCGGGGATGTGCCGCCGCACCGATCACCGCCCGCCCCCCGCGCTCCTCTTCAACGTGACCTGACGGGTCAGCAGCCCGAGGTCCTCCACCCCGGCCGCCCGCAGGTCATCGAGGACATGGATGATGTCCCCGTACGGCACCCCCTTGTCCGCCGCGAGGAAGACGGGCTTGTGCACGCCCGGCCGCTCCGCCTCCGCCCAGATGCTGCGAAAACGCAGGGGGAAGGCCTCCAGCGAGACGCGCTCGTCATCGATCCACACGGTACGGTCGCTGAGCACCTTCACCGTGATCCCCTGCGAGGGGTCCGGCGCGGCGGTCTGCGCCTGCGGCAGGCCCATCTCGAGCGCGGTCTTGATCACCGGCGCGGTGATCATGAAGATCACTAGGAGGACGAGGAAGACATCGACGAGGGGGGTGACATTGATCTCGGCGAGGGAGGGGTAGTCCTCCTCGTCCCGGCCCAGCGAAGGCAGATTCATCGTCCGAACCCTTCCGGCCCGATGGTCGCGACGAGGCGGCGGCTGAACTCGTCCGCGCGGCGGAGCAGGCTGCGCAACGCCGCGAGGCAGGCATTGTAGGCGATGGTCGCCGGGATGGCGGCGAACAGCCCGGTGGCGGTGGCGATCAACGCCTCCGCGATGCCCGGCCCGACCACCTCCAGCGCCGGCTGCCCCTGCAGGCTGCCGAGACGCAGGAAGGCGAGCATCACGCCCCACACCGTGCCGAAGAGCCCGATGAACGGGCTGGTGCTGGCGACGATGGCCAGCAGGGGAAGCCCCCGCTCGCCCTCGCCGCGCAGGAGGTCGCGCTCGAGCGCCAAGGCCTCCTTCCAGCTGCGGGCATCATCGCGGCCAAGACGCTCCACCTCGCGCTCGGAGGCGAGGTAGATCCTCCCCGCCGGCGAGAACGGGTGCAGCCTCGCATGCCGGTGCAGGGTGGAGGCGTCCCAAGGCCCCTCGAGGCCGCGGAAGAACTTCCGGTCGGCCTTCACCGCCCGGCGGTAGAAGCGCCAGCGCTCGATCACCACCGCCCAGCTCGCGATGGAGAGGAGCAGGAGAAGCAACAGAATCAGCTTGTTGACCAGGCTGGCATCCTGAAAGATGGTCCAGAGACTCATCGCGGCGGGGTTCCTTCGTTGAGGTGGTCCGGCGATCGGGGAAAGGTAGGCAGTCCGCCCTCAAGGGGGCAAGAAGCACGGCCGCGGGGCGGGTCCTCGCGTCGCGGCGGGCGCTCTTCCCCCGGGCGGGCCATCGTGGATCGATTCACCCGACTCGATGTGTTCTGAGCACCCCGCATCGTTCCATGCAAGGCGCGCCCCGTTTCCCCGCAGGCGCTATATTGCTCCCCCGGCCGGACCGAGACGGGAGGCTCGCGCCGCGCGCGGCCGGGATGGTTCCATGGTTCCCCAACGGAGAGGGATCGCGGTGGGCTGGGTGTTGCTGGGTTTCGCCGGGGTGCTCCTGGCGCTGGTGCTGCTGCCGCTCTGCGTGCCGCTGACCCTGCGGTTCCGGCTCGACGAAGAGCGGCGCGAGTGGTCGGTCCATTATGGCACCCTGCGGGTCGCACCCGGCGGCCGCGAGGCGGTTGACGCCCTGCTGAACCGCTGGAAGCGGCGGCTTCGCCCCCTGCTGAGAATGCTGCGCCCCGTGGGACTCGCCCTCTGGTGGACGCTGAGAGCCCTCTTCGCCCTGCTCCTGCTCCTCTTCCGCGGCGCCGCCGCCCTCGCCCGGCTGACGGTGCGCGTCATCGGCGCCCCGTTCCGTTGGGCGGCCGCGAAACGGGCCGCGAAACAGGCGGATATGACGGAAGGCGATTTCCCCGCGTCCGGGGACCGGGGAGACACATCGTCCGCCTCCCACTCCGGCGAGCCACCGGAGGAAGATGACACCTCCCGGGGAGGAGCCTACGGGTCCGGGGAGGAAGGGGAAGCGGGCGAGGCCTCCGGCGGTGCCGGCTCCGGACCGGCCGGTTTCTCCGGCACCGAGCATGAGACGTGGTGGAGCGGGGACGACGGCGGGACGGGCGCGGGCGAACCAGGCGGTGAAGCATCCGGCGAGGGCGGCGCGGCCACCCCCGGGGAGAGGGAACCGCCGTTCACCCCGCCTCCCCGGCCGTCCGAAGGCTTCGAAGGCGAGCCCGGCGGAGGGGAGCGCCGCCGCGGCATCGGCGAACGGGTTCGTTCCGCCTGGCGGATGGCGCAGCGGGCCCCGGGGTACATCCGCACATACGGACCGCTGGCGATGAGGATGCTCCGCCTTATGCGGGATCTCCTGGCGGGATACCTCCGGGCGATCCGCCTCCGGCGGTTCGAGGCCCGGTTGACGACCGGGGGCGACCCGGCGGCGCTCGGCGCCGCCCTCGGCTGGAGTCACGCTTTACGCGGTGCGCTGGGAGGTCCGCTGGGACGGGGGCTGCTCTTCTCCCCCGACTTCGAGTCTCCGGAGCTTTCGCCGCGCGGGTCTCTCGATGTGGACCTGCGTGTTTGGCCGATCCTGTTCGTCTGGCCTACTTTTCGTTTTGTCGCCCGGGTGCCTTGGCTCCGGGTCATCCGTATCGTGCGCAACGCCCAGCAGGAGAGAGAGGCATGAGCAACGTCGCCCAGGAGATGATCGAGGCGATTCTCGAGAAGGCTCGAGGCATCGCCCGCAGTGAGACCCTGATCGGAGACCCGATTACCTTCGAAGGGGTGCTCGTCATCCCCGTGGTGCAGGTTTCCATCGGCTTCGGCGCGGGGGGAGGCGAGGGGGCGCAGAACGGCTCCAACCGCAAGGGAGTCGGCGGGGGCGGAGGCGGGGGCATCAAGGTCGAACCGGCCTGCTTCCTCGTCCATGACGGCACCACGGTGCGCGTGCTCCCGGTCCGGCCCTCCAAGGCGAAGGGGATGGATGCGCTGATCGAGAAACTGCCCGATCTCCTGACCTACGCGATGGACTCCCTGCGGAGCAGGGGCGACCGGCCGGAGGAAGAGACCGGACCGGAAACCCGTTCCCGGCCGGAAGAGGAGAAGGAAACGGGCGAGGAGTAGCGCCACCTCCACGCCTCGGGTTGATCCGGCTGGGAGACGCAGAAAGCCTCCCCGGGATGGGTGCTCCGCGAGGAGACCTTCCCCGGGGAGGCTTTTCCGTCACCCCCACTCCGGATCCGATCACTGCCGGCGGCGGTCGAAAGAGGACTTTACTGCTTCGCCGGCTCTCCCGGAGACGGTCGGTCCGCCCGCCTTTCCGGGTGAATTTTCAACAGGTTCGCTCGAAAACGCCGGCTGCAATTTCGTCTTTTTCTCCTTTTTCCCTCCTCCCTCAACTTCTTATTCACGCGAAGCGCGGGAGCGGGGCCAGCTCGTGAGGAACCTGGAGGCGAGTTTTCTCGCTGTCTCAACAACCTCCCTGGAACTGCCGGTTAAACAACACTCTAATACAAAATGTTGGGGAGAGTGCTCTCCGAGAGCCCTAGATGTTGGGGTTGAGAGATCGCATTCTCCCGCCCCTCGTGGTTGACAAGTTAGAAGTTCTCTTCTATCTTGGTTGTCGCTCTTGCTCGTCTGCGAGGGACGGCGAAATCCGGTGGAACGGGGTTTGCCCTTTTTCCACAAGGAAGCCGCAGGGCAGGGAGGAGACGGGGCAGACAATTCAGATATGGTGCGGGCAGCCTGGCCGGAACCGTAATACTGTTTACAACGCCACCTGTCCGGCATGGGACGCTTTGAGAACCCTCCCCTTCTTACCGAAGTATTAGTTCTTAATTTACAACTCCTTGCGATTTGACAAGCGTCGTTGTGAGGGAGTCTTCTCTCTCCCTTTCCGCCAAACGGCGAGGGGCTCGACCACCCTTCCCCGGGGTGGTCAAGCGGCGTTTCGGCGGAACGGAAGTTTCGGGAGAACCGGAAGTTGAAGGAATAATTCCTGCCGACGGGAAGACGAAAACCGTGCTTTTCCACCCTCATGGAGGACGACATATAGTGTGATCGGGGTTCCCTTTCAATACGACTGAACTTCGCATTGACACCTGTTGGAGAGGAGGCGTTATGGAGGTTGATCCTGGGAGGGCCGGTAGCCAGGAAACGGTGCGCGACACTTATAAAGAAATGAAAACAATGAAAATAGAGAGATACTTCTCCCGCGAAGAGACCAACCCCTACGACGAGATACAGTGGGAGAGGCGCAAGGCTCAGATCACCAATGAAAAGGGCGAGGTGATCTTCGAGCAGGACAATGTGGAGATGCCCGCCTTCTTCTCCCAGATCGCCACGAACGTTGTCGTCTCCAAGTACTTCAAGGGAACCCAGGGTACTCCCGAGCGCGAGGCCAGCCTGCGGCAGGTCGTGGGGCGGGTGACGAACACGATCACCGAGTGGGGTCGCGCCGGCGGGTATTTCGCGACCAGCGAGGACGGCGACCACTTCCGTGACGAACTCGCCTGGCTGCTGCTGAACCAACACATGGCGTTCAACAGTCCCGTCTGGTTCAACGTCGGTGTCGAGGAGAAACCCCAGTGCAGCGCCTGCTTCATCAACTCCGTCGAGGACAAGATGGAGTCGATCCTCGAGCTGGCCAAGACGGAGGGGATGCTGTTCAAGTTCGGCAGCGGCGCCGGGAGCAACCTCAGTCCCCTGCGCAGTTCTTACGAAGGGATGGCGGGGGGCGGCCAGGCCTCGGGGCCGGTGAGCTTCATGAAGGGGTACGACGCCTTCGCGGGCGTGATCAAGTCCGGCGGCAAGACCCGCCGCGCCGCGAAGATGGTCATCCTCAACGTGGACCATCCGGACATCGAGGACTTCATCTGGTGCAAGGTGCGGGAGGAGCGCAAGGCCCGGGCGCTGATCAAGCAGGGCTACGAGGCGGACTTCAACGGGGAAGCCTACAGCTCCATCTTCTTCCAGAACGCGAACCATTCGGTCCGGGTGACCGACGATTTCATGCAGGCGGTGCTCGGGAACAACGACTGGAAAACCCGTGCCGTCACCGACCCGAACCGCGCGATCCACACCTACAAGGCCCGTGACCTGCTGACGCAGATCAGCGAGGCCGCCTGGGAGACCGGGGACCCCGGCCTGCAGTTCGACACCACGATCAACGACTGGCACACCTGCCCGAACACGGACCGGATCCACGCCTCCAACCCGTGCAGCGAGTACATGTTCCTCAACGACACCGCCTGCAACCTCGCCAGCCTGAACCTGATGAAGTTCGTCGGCGAGGACGGGGAGTTCGATGTCGAGCGTTTCCGGCGGGCGGTGCGGATCACGCTGCTGGCGATGGAGGTCATCGTCGACAACGCCGACTACCCCACCGCGAAGATCGCGAAGAACAGCCACATCTTCCGGCCGTTGGGGCTCGGCTATGCGAACCTCGGCGCGCTGTTGATGAGCCGGGGACTGCCCTACGATTCGGAAGCGGGCCGCGCCTATGCGGCGATGATCACCGCGATCATGCACGGGGAAGCCTACCGCACCTCGGCGGAGATCGCGCGGGGCATGGGTCCGTTCAAGGGCTACAAGAAGAACCGCCGCCCCTTCCTCCGGGTGATGCACAAGCACGCGAACGCGCTGGCGAAGATCGACACGCGGTATGTCCCCGCCGGGATGATGGACACCGCGCGGGAGATCTATGACGAGATGCTGGAGCTGGGCGGGAAGTACGGCTACCGCAACTCCCAGGTCACCGTGCTCGCCCCGACCGGCACGATCGCCTTCATGATGGACTGCGACACCACGGGTGTCGAGCCGGACATCGCCCTGGTCAAGTACAAGAAGCTGGTCGGCGGCGGCGTGCTGAAGATGGTCAACGGCACCGTGCCCCTCGCCCTGCGCAGCCTCGGATACGAAGGATCGAAGATCAAGGAGATCATCGATTACATCGACAAGCACGACACCATCGAGGGCGCACCGGGGTTGAAGGAGAAGCACCTGCCGGTGTTCGACTGCGCCTTCAAACCCTTCCGCGGCACACGTTCGATCCACTACATGGGGCACGTGCGGATGATGGGCGCGGTGCAGCCTTTCCTCTCCGGCGCGATTTCGAAGACGGTGAACATGCCGAACGAAGTGGGGCCGGACGAGATCTTCAACACCTACCTCGCGGCCTGGCAGATGGGACTGAAGGCGATCGCCATCTACCGTGACGGCTGCAAGGCGTCCCAACCGCTGAACACTTCGACGGACGAGGAGAAAGAGGCCGCCGAGGCCGTGGTGAAGAAGGAGAAACGGGT
Organism: uncultured bacterium; assembly: GCA_964404605.1. Lineage (GTDB taxonomy): Bacteria > Electryoneota > Electryoneia > Electryoneales > Electryoneaceae > CAYOKT01. Next base: position 14,425 of record CAYOKT010000051.1, on the reverse strand, counting down.
GCAGCGGATCAAGCTTCCGGACGAGCGGAAGTCGATCACCCACAAGTTCTCCGTCGGCGGCCACGAGGGGTACATCACGGTCGGGATGTACGAGAACGGCCTGCCGGGCGAGATGTTCATCACCATCTCCAAGGAAGGGTCGGTCGTCAGCGGGCTGATGGACAGCTTCGCCACCGCGATCAGCATCTCGCTGCAGTACGGCGTGCCGCTGGAAGTGCTCGTCCGCAAGTTCATCCACACGCGCTTCGAGCCGTCCGGCTTTACCAACAACCGCGAGATCCCGATCGCCTCGTCGATCATGGATTACATCTTCCGCTGGCTGGCGATGAAGTTCCTTCCCCAGGACGAGACGGTTTCCCACCCGGGGACGGACGAGATCTTCGAGCTCGAAGCGCTCGAGGAGGATACGGACAGCGCCGCCGCGCCGGAAACGGTCAAGCCGCAGGGCGACGGCGATGAATCCGGCAAAAAGACGGCGAACGGAAACGGCAGCACCGTCGTCGCGGAAGCCGAACGCATCCTGCTGAACGTCAGCGAACAGGAAGCCTATGTCGCCCAGAACCAGTCGGATGCACCTCCCTGCCCGGAGTGCGGAGCGATCATGGTGCGGAGCGGCTCCTGTCACAAGTGCCTCAACTGCGGCGCGACGAACGGTTGTAGTTGACTTTTCTTCCAGCCAGGACGAAACGCCCGGACGGCCCGCCTGTCCGGGCGTTTTTCTTCGGGATTGGATGATGGACCGGACTACTGGGACCGGTCCATCACGTGCCGGAGCCGTTCCACAGCTCCCGTCGAGTGGCACCTTCAATGTCCCGGGACGTACCTTTAACGGTGAGGGTGGGGCTCAAGCGAACCGCCAAGGGCCGTCACTACAGAGGGTCGCGTCGGGGCAGCCGCCGGGGAAGGCGCCCCCCGCCCGGGGAGAACCCGATGAAGAAACCGTTGACAATCCCCCTGTTTCCATTGCAAAAGGTGCTCTTCCCGAAGATGGTGCTGCCGCTCCATATCTTCGAGGAGCGGTACCGTGAGATGATCGCCGAGTGCCGCGAGCACAATTCCGTATTCGGCGTCCTGCACCATGCCTCGGTGCTCCCCGGCGCCGTCGGTACAACCGCCAGCATCCACAAGATCCTCCACACCTACGAGGACGGCCGTCTCGACATCCTCGCCCTCGGAGAGGCGCGTTTTCACCTGTTGCGGGAGGTCCCGGGCCGCTCTTTCCAGCAGGGTGAAGTGGAGTTCTTCGATGACCTGCACGGCGGAGAAGCCCCGCGCGAACGCATCGAGGAACTGTTGAAATTGTATCACCGTTTCATCTCCCGTCTCGGCCTGGAGCGCGAACAGCGGAAGGACCTCGAATCCCTGGTCAATACCCTCGCCGACGAGCGCGAGCTGTCCTACATTATCGGGCAGACCATCGGCCTGGACACGGAAAGCCAGATCGACCTGCTGTCGGAAGTGACCGGCCTGGGTCGAGTGACGCAACTCGCCGGGGAATTGCGCCGGCACCAGCAGGTTCACCGCATCGCGCGCCGCCTGTTCGAGAATGACAGTTTCGACCCCACGATGAATTGAGCGGACGCCGGCACCACTGGAGGACCGGATGACCTCGCCCGGAGCCCGCCGGACCCTGCTCTCCGGCGCCGGATGGATCGCCACACCCGACCCGCCGGGTGAGGCGCAGCGCCCCTACCACGTTTCCACCCTCGAAGCGGATTCCGTGCTGCTCGAAGACGGGCGCATCACCTGGGTCGGCCGGGAGGCGGACTGCCCGGCCCCCGCCCCGGAGGTGCGCCACGACCTGGGCGGCCTCGGGCTCACGCCCGGCCTCATCGACTTTCATGCCCACCCGGTGTTCGCCGCGACGCGCGAGGAGGAGTTCGAGATGCGCACCCGCGGCGCAACCTACGCGGAGATCGCCGCCGCGGGCGGCGGGATTCTCAACTCCGTCCGCCGCGTGCGCGAGGCGAGCGAAGAGCAGCTCGTCGAGCACACCCTGCCCTTCCTCGACCGTGCCCTCGCCCACGGGACGACGACGATGGAGGCGAAGAGCGGCTACGGCCTCTCCCTCGAAGCCGAGGCGAAACTGCTCCGGGCCATCCGGACGTTGGACGGGACCCATCCGCTGGACCTCCTCCCCACCTTCCTCGGGGCGCACGAGGTGCCGGAGGAGTACCGGGAGAACCGCGAGGGGTACATCCGGCTGCTGGTCGAGGAGATGATCCCCGCCGTCGCCCGGGAGCGTCTCGCGGCGGCCTGCGACGTCTTCTGCGAGACCGGGGTCTTCTCCCTCGAGGAGTCGCGCCGCATCCTCACCGCCGCGCGGGAGCACGGCCTGGCGATCAAGGTGCACGCCGACCAGCTCACGCCCCTCGGCGGGGCGAAGCTGGCCGCCGAGCTGGGGGCCCTCTCGGCGGACCACCTCGAGCGAATCGACGAGGAGGGTGTCGAGCTGCTGGCCCGCAGCGGGGTGGCCGCCGGGCTGCTGCCCGTCGCCGCCCATTTTCTCCGCGACCCGCGTGACCCCCCGGTGCGGGAGATGATCCGCCGCGGCGTGATCTGCGCCCTGGGCACGGATTTCAACCCGGGGAGCGGCATGTGCGAGGTGATGCCGATGGCGATGCACCTCGCGGTCATCCGGTTCCGCGTCAGCTCGAGCGAGGCGTTGTGGATGGCCACCGCCGGGTCGGCGAGGGCGCTGGACATCGCCGACCGGGGGTGGATCGGACCGGGCGCGCTCGCCGACCTCGTCGCCTGGGACGCCTCCGGCCCGGCGATGATCCCCTACCATTTCGGGGTGAACCTCGCGGCGAAAGTCTTCAAGCGGGGCGCGCTCGCCGCGGAGAACGGCCGGGTGATCCGGTGATCCTCATCGGCACATCAGGGTATCACTTCCCCGACTGGGCGGGGCCGTTCTACCCGCCGGACCTTCCGAAACCGCGCTGGCTCGCCTACTACGCCGAACACTTTCCCGCCGTGGAGATCAACTCCACCTATTACGGCCTGCCGAAGAGGGACACGGTGCTCCGCTGGAGGGAAGAGACCCCGGAGGGTTTCCGCTTCATCGTCAAGCTGAACCGGGCGAGCACCCACGAGCGCAAAGGACGCGGCGAGGAGATCGGGGAGCTCCTCGACCTGCTCACCCCCCTGAAGGAGGCGGGCAAGCTGAGCGGGTTGCTCGCCCAGTTCCCCGCCTCGTTTCATGCCGAAGCCGCCAGCGAGAATTACCTCGTGGCGCTGACCCGGCACACGGACGGCGTCCCGCTTTTCATCGAGCTGCGCCATGCGAGCTGGGACCGTGACCGGTCGGTGGAGCTCTGCCGGGAGCTGGGGGTCGGGTGGGTCGTCGTCGACCAGCCCGCCCTGCCGGGGTTGATGGGCATCCGGGCGGCGGTGACATCGGGGACGGCGTATGTGCGTTTTCACGGCCGCAACGCCGGCACGTGGTACCACAAGGAACGGGGAGACCGGTACGACTGGGAGTACAGCGAGCCGGAGTTGAGAAGTTGGATTCCGAGACTCTCCTCACTGGCGAGCCACGCTGAAACATCCTACCTTTTCTTCAATAATTGTCATGCCGGGCAAGCGATCAAAAACGCCAGGATGATGAAACAAATCCTACGCCTCAGCCTGGGCACAGAGGTGGTTTGATGAGCACGGGCACAAAATCACGCAGCGTCTCCCCGTTCCGCGCGATTCGCGGCGCCTGGACAGCGATGGGCGCGCCTTTCGAGATCCGCCGCTACCTCGAGCCGACCCTCGGATCGCTCCTTCAACCTCTCCTTCGCGCCCCGGAGATCGCCGGAGAAGGGGTGGGCCTGGTGCACATTCCCAAGCGGGTGCTCGCCCTTGGGGCCAACGGGACAGTGAGCCCGGAGAACACGGGGACGATGCTTCTCGTTTCGGGTCCCGGCTCCGGCTCCTGGAGCCGGTTGGCCTGGGAAACCTCCATCCGGACCGCTCTCTTCCGGGACATCTGGGCGATCTGGGCGGGCGAGGGCGGCTCGGTGCTCCTGACCGCGCAACGGGAGCGCAGCCGTCGCGGCGCGGGGGTTCAGCCCGAACCCTCGTGGATACTGGTGCTCTCCAGCGAGCGTGACGCCGTCACGAAAGGCGCGCAGCTTCTCGCCGAGCTGACGGAAAAAGCGACCGATCTCGCGCCGCTCTGGGAGGCTCTCCTCAAGCGGCTCACGATGGAACCCGCGCCGACGAACGGCGACACGCTCCGCAGCGCCGTCTGGGCGGCGCTCGCCCTGGCCGACCGTTATGACCCCTGGACACGCAAGCGGCTGATGCAATCCGCCTGGACGAGTCTTGTCCAGCGGGTACACGAAGCCGTGGCCTGGGAGCTTCGCATCGAGCGGTTGCTGCCCACGGTGGGGTCGATTCTCCGCGGTACGCTCCGGCCCGACTTCCTCGAAATCCACATCTTCGAGCGGGTTGGAAAGCGCTTCGAGGAGTTCATCTCCTGGCGCAAGAACCACACCGGGGTCGGCGGCGACCAGATGTCCCTGCTCCTCTCCGAATCCCTCGTCGCGAACGTGCTCCGCGTTCGCCGCCCCCGCCTGATCCAGACCACGCACGAGGACGGCCTGATGAACCCTCACCTCGCTCAGCTCGCGGGGCTGAAGGAGGGGCTGATCATCCCGCTGGTGCACGGGCGGAACGTCGAGGGGTTGATGACCCTGTATTACCGCCGTCCCACGGAATTCGGCGAAGAGGAGATGGACCACATCGCGCAGATCGGGCGGACCATCGCCCTCAGCGTGAACAACACCAACGCCCACGAGCGGGTCCACCGGATGGCGACGATGGACGCGCTGACGGGGCTGTTCAACCGCCGGTTCTTCACCGAGCAGCTACGCCGTGAATTCAAGCGGTCCCGCCGTCACGGCTCCCCGCTGGCGTTGATCATGATCGACGTGGACAATTTCAAGAACTACAATGACACCAACGGGCACCTGATGGGAGACACGGTGCTGAAGCTGTTCGCACGGATCGCCAAGTCCAGCGTTCGTGAGGAAGATATCGTCGCGCGCTACGGCGGCGAGGAGTTCGCCGTCGTCCTTCCCCAAACCGATTCCAAGCGGGGGCTGATCGTCGCCGAGAAGCTCCGCGAGGAGGTGGCCAATACGCCCTTCCCGAACGGTGAGAAACAGCCGCTTGGACTGGTGAGCGTGAGCCTTGGAGTCGCCGATACTCACGGGGATTTACGCTCACCCGAGGACCTCATTCGACGAGCCGACACCGCCCTCTACCGGGCCAAGGAATCGGGCCGAAACCGGTCTGAAGTCTACGATCCCTCGCTTGATTCATCTTCATAATTGTTTTATCTTTATTCTGTTACGTCCTTCTCATTCCCTTACTACGTGATTTCAGCGGGAGGCATATCCGTCGATGGCTCCGTTCAATGTGCTCTACCTCAGTCCAGAGCTTTCCCCGTTTGCAAAGGTCGGTGGATTGGCGGACGTGGCCGGCGCCCTGCCGAAGGTGCTGAAGGAGCTTGGCCATGACGTGCGTGTTCTGCTGCCCAAGTATCACTGCATCCGGGACCGGAAGTACAACCTGAGGGAGGTCATCCGCCTGCGCGAGATCGAAGTCCCTCTCGGCGGCGAAGTCATCACCGTCTCCGTCAAATCCGGTTTCATCCCCGATTCCAAGGTCCAGGCGTACTTTCTCGAGTACAAACCCTATTATGACCGGAACGAAATCTATGTCAACCCGGAGACCGGGGAGGGCTGGGAGGACAACGATCTGCGGTTCGCCCTCTACTCCCGGGCGGCGCTGGAGACCCTGAAGGTCCTCTACTGGCAGCCACACCTGATCCACTGCAACGACTGGCCCTGCGCGCTGGTGCCCTTCTTCCTGAAGCACGCCTACGCGGACGATCCGTTCTTCCACGGGATCCGCACCGTGCTCACGATTCACAATTTGGGGTACCAGGGGATCTTCCCCGCCGAATCCGCCGCCCGCACGGGGGTGGATGTGATCCCCTTCGACGAAAACCACCCGGGCTGGCACGAAGGTTCGCTCAATTTCCTCAAGGCGGGCATCCTGGCGGCGGACCAGATCACCACGGTCTCGCCCACCTATGCGAAGCAGATTCTCACCGGGGAGCACGGCGCCGGCCTGCACGAGGTGGTCACCGCGCGGAAGGACCGGATCACCGGGGTGCTGAACGGGATCGACACCTCGGTCTGGAACCCCGAGACCGACCCGCACATCGCGGAGAACTATTCCCTCGAGGATCGCTCCGGCAAGCAGGCCTGCCGCGCGGCGCTGATCGAGGAGATGGGGCTCGAATGCGGGCCGGACAGCCTGCTGATCGGCATGGTGACGAGGCTTGCGGAGCAGAAGGGGATCGACCTGCTGCTGTCGGCCGAGAAGCTGTGGAGCAAGCTGCCGGTCTGCTTCGCGATCCTCGGCACCGGATCGCCCGATCTCGAGAAGGAGCTCACCGAGCTGGCGAAGCGTCACCCCGGGCGGGTCGCGGTGAAGCTGGCGCACGACGAGGCGCTCGCCCACCGCATCGAGGCCGGCGCGGACGCCTTCCTGATGCCCTCCCGGTACGAGCCCTGCGGCCTGAACCAGATGTACAGCCTGCGGTACGGCACCGTGCCCATCGTGCATGCCACCGGCGGTCTCGCGGACACGGTGCGCGAGAGCGCCAGGGGAAACGGCTTCCGCTTCGAGAAGTTCACTCCGGAGGATCTCGCGGACGCGATCCGGCGCGCGGTGGAGCGCCATGCCGACACGGCCGCCTGGGAGAAGCTGGTGAAACGGGGCATGGCGGAGGACCTGTCATGGACCTCTTCCGCCCTGCGCATGGCGGAGGTGTATGCGCAGGTGGCCGAGGAGGCGATGGTCTGAGGAAACGGCGTCCCGCCGTGGGAGAACATAAGGCGGACCTGTTCACCAAGCACCCTTGCGAGAGAAGTCGATGCGGGTCGGTTCCCGGCTGCCAGGCCGGGGACAGGCCCGCTTTTTCGCGAGGGGCGTCACGGGAGGTCCAGGTGAAAAAGAGCTTCGCGGCCATCGCGGTCGCCTGCCTGTCGGTCCTGCTGCCGCTTGCTCCGCCGGGCGCGGCCCGGGCGGCCGGCGCAGAGGGGAAGGGCGGCGCCGTGGTCCTGCGCCTCCAGCCCGACGGTGAGCTGTCCGGCCTGCCCGAGGCGGGACGTGGCCGGGAGCATTTCCTCGCGGTGACCTTCGACCTCGAAGGGAAACTCTACCTGCTGGAGGAGAGCGGTCAGCGCCTGATCGAGCTGGATCCGCGGGGGAGATACCTGCGGGAGACGGGGGGCTTCGGCTACGGCGCGGGGACGTTCCGCGGGGCGACGGACATTGTTCAGGCGGGCTTCGAGCTCTGGGTCGCCGACCCCTTCGCGGGACGCATCGTCCGCTTCGACCGCTGGCTCGCTCCGCTGGACGCCATCACCGGGGCGGACGGCGGCGGCGGCGAGGACGCCTTCGCATTCGACCGGCCCGTCTCCGTGGCCCGCGCCGCCAGCGGGGACCTGGTGGTCCTCGAGCGGGATCGCCAGGAGGCGCTGCTCCTCGACCTGGAGGGGCGCCTGATCGACCGGATCGGGGAGTACGGCGACACCGGCGGCGGGCTGGTCGCCCCGCGGCGGGTCGAGATCGCCGGAGACGGGCGGATCGCCATCGCCGATCCCGGCCGGCGGGAGACCGTTCTCTTCGACCGTTTCGGTTCCTTCCTCCGCCGCCTCCCCTGGACGCTGCCCGGAAGGGGGCCGCTCGGCCTGGCCTGGAGCGACGGGCGGTTGTGGGTCTGCGGCGAGGGCGGGCTCGCGGTGTACGGGGCGGAGTCCGCCCCGCGGCAACTCTGGCCGGCCTCCCTCTTCGGCGGGCCGCCGGAGGACGTGGCGGCCGCTCCCGGCCGCATCGCCGTCGCCGCCGGCTCGACCCTGCGGCTGTTCCACGTCACCGGGACGGACCGTTGACCATGTCCCGGCGGCGTTCCGAACCGCCGCGGCGGTGGCTCCCCTCCGCCGCCCTCCTTGCGCTCTGGCTCGCCCTGGCTTCCCTCGGCCGCGCCGGGGAACCACTCCCGGAGCCGGGGAGCTTCCAGGGCCGGCTGCTCCCCGACACCACGACGGGGGAGCTGCGGCTGCCAAACCGTTACATCGACCCCGCCACCCTCCTCGTCCTCTCCCCGGAGGGCGACACGCTGCGGGCGGGGTCGGCCTTCGACCTCGACCCCACCGCCGGGCGGCTCACCTTTTTGCAGGGCGTGGCGGCGGGCTCTCTCTTCGTCCGCTACCGCTACCTGCCGGCGGCCCTCGTGGACACCCTCCAGCTTCACCGTCCCCTGCGCGCCGGGGTGGTCGATTCGCTGCTCCGGGGGGAGAAGGTGGAACTCCCCGTTCGCGCCGGGGAGCGTGCGCTCTCCTCCCTGCCGGGGCGGAACCTCCGCCGGAGCGGCCACATCCTGCGGGGCGTGCAGGTGGGCAGCGGGCGCGATGTCAGCCTCGAATCCGGGCTGCGCCTCGCCCTCGAGGGCCGGCTCGCGCGGGACATCGAGGTGAAGGCGCTGCTCGACGACCGCAGCGTGCCGCTGACGCCGGAGGGCTCCAGCCAGCGGCTCAGCGAGATCGACCAGGTCTACATCGACCTGCGCGCCGGTCGCAGCCGTGGCCGTTTCGGGGACTACATGCTCGCGCAGGAGGCCGGCCGTTACGGCACCTTCGAGCGCCACCTCGAGGGCGGCAGGGTGGAGTACGCCGCCCCGGACGGCGGGGCCGGTCTCGCCGGGGCGGTCACCCGGGCGGTGTTCCACACCAACCGCTTCCTCGGCGCCACGGGTGTGCAGGGGCCCTACCGCCTGACCGGCCGCGACGGCGAGCGTGACCTGCTGGTGATCGGCGGGAGCGAGAAGGTCTGGGTGGACGGGGTCCTCCGGCGGCGCGGGGAGACCGCCGACTATACCATCGACTACAACCGCGGGGAGATCACCTTCACCCCGGGCCTGCCCATCACCTCCGAGTCACGCATCGAGGTGGACTTCGAATACTCCCCGGAAGCCTTCCCGCGGAACTTCTACCAGGGTCATCTCGCCGCCTCCGACCCCGGAGGGCGGTTCAAGCTGCAGGCGGTGGCGCTGCAGGAAGGCGACGATCCCGAGCGGCCCTTCGCCTTCGACTTCACCCCCGGGATGCGGCAGGCGCTCGCCGCCGCGGGGGAGGGTCCCGGCCGCGCCGCCGTTCCCGCCGCCGACTCCCTCGGACCCGGCAGGGGCGACTACACCCGCGAGGACACGACCCTCGCCGACGGCACGAATCTCAACTTCTTCCGCTTCGTCCCGCCGGCCGCCGACGGGAGCCCCCGCGGGGAGTGGCGTGTCTACTTCTCCGAGATGGGTCCGGGGAGGGGAGATTACGAGCGGCGCTTCGACGCCTCGGTGGGGAGCTACGTCTTCGAGTGGGCCGGGCCCTCGCTCGGCGCCTGGTCCCCGGTGCGCCTGGTGCCGCTGCCGGAGCGGCTGCGGCTGGGGGCGGTGCAGCTCCGCCTCGACCCGGACGCGCGCCTCTCCCTCGCCGCGGACATCGGGGTGAGCGGCTACGACGGCAACACCCTCTCCCCGGCGGGCGATGAGGACAACCTCGGGCTCGCGCAGAGCTACGCCGCCCGGTTCAAGCTGCCCTCGGAGGGGCGGCTCCCGCTCCTGGAGGCGGGGCTGACCCTCCGCGAAGAGGGGGCCCGGTGGCACCCCTTCTCCCGCACCCGCGAAGTGGAGTACGACCGCCGCTGGGGGCTGGACACGGCGCGGGCCGGGGTGCGCGAGAGGGAACGCGGCGCCTCGCTCGTCCTCCGGCCGCTCGAGCCGCTCCGGCTCACCTTCGGCGCCTCGCATCTCGAGAGGGGCGGGACGGTCGGCAGCGGGAGGGAGGAGGCGGGGTTCACCTGGTCCGGTCCGGGGACACAGGCGCGCGGGCGGCTGGAGTCGATCTCCACCCGCGAGGAGTCCGCCGGCCGCCGCTCCGACTGGCTCCGGGGCAGGGGCTCCGCGCGTTCACGCATCGGCCTCTGGATCCCCTCCCTCGAGGGGGAATGGGAGCGCAGGGACGCGCGGGAGGCGGACACCCTGTTCACCGGCTTCACCTACCTCCGCGCGCGGGCGGGTTGGGGACTGGCCGGCTGGCGCGGGCACAGCGGCGCGGTCAGCGCGGAATACCGTCAACGGCGAAGGCAGGTCGATGCGGGCCGCTACGATCCCCTGTACGACGAACGCGCCGAGGGGCTGCTCTGGGCCTGGAACCCGCCCCGCTCGAGCTGGCGCAGCGAGGTGGAGCTGAGCCACCGTGAGACCCGCTACTCCATAGCCGACAGCTCGAACATCACCACGGACCTCGCCTCGCTGCGGGCGGGATACGCGCCGCTGGCCGGGGCACTGACCGCGGACCTGAACTACCGGTTGAGCCGCACGGTGACCCGCCCCAACGTGCTCATCGCCTTCCAGGTTCCCGCGGGGCAGGGGGACTACCGCCGCGTCGGCGGCCAGTACGTGTACGACCCGGAGATCGGGGACATCATCCTCCGCGCCGAGCCCTCCGGCGAGGCGCTGCCGACGACGAACCTCGCCGCCGCGCTGAACCTGGACTGGTCGCCCCGGCGGCTGCCCGGGGGCGCAGGCGTGCACGAGGGGTTCGGTTGGGAAGACATCTCCCTGGCGACGACATTAGAGGCGACCGAGATCACCCGCTGGGACCGGCCCGCCGAGATCTACACCCTGCGTCTCGGCAGCTTCCAGAGCGACTCCACCCTCGAGGGCCGGCTCGCCTGGCGGCAGGACCTCCACCTCTTCCGCTCCTCGAGGGTCTTCAACCTGCGGCTGCGCTACGACACCGAATCGCAGTTGAGCAACCTCTACTCGACGGGGATCCAGCGGAACGGGCGCGACACCTGGAACCTGCGGGTGCGGCGCGCCCTCTCCGAATCCACCGACCTGGAGAGCGAGGCGACCTACACCCGCTCGCTGAAGGAGCTGGCCTGGCGCGCCGGCACCGATCGCTTCCGGTTGCGCCGTCTCTCCCTCTCCCTGAGCCGCCGGTTGAGCCGAAGTTTGCGCTTCACGGGGCAGGTGCGCGGCCTCCTCGACCGCAAGCTCGGGCAGGGGGACGACGTGCGCGGCCTGGGGCTGAAACCGGGGATCGTCTGGGCGCGGAGCGACCGGGGGCGGATCAGCGCGGACTTCGAGGCGCTGTGGATCGAGACGAAGAGCGAAGTCCTCCCGTTCGAACTCGCCGACGGGCGGCCGGAGGGCCGCAACGGCCGGGGCAACCTGCGCGCCGACTACCGGATCGGCGGGAACCTGACCGCCCGCGCGGTGTACACATTGCGGCTCGATGCGAACCGCGCGGCAGTCCACATCGCGCGGGTGGAGGTGAGCGCGTTCTTCTGATCCACCGGAAGGCGGCGCGAGGCGGCCTTCCCGGCGGATTTCCCGGCGCGCCGCGACACCCCCAGCGGGCGGGGACGGCGGGGGTGGGGTCTCTTGTGAACTCCTTCACGGAGATTGCGTTCCTACCCCTCCCGTCGTAGCTTCTCTCGCTCCTTCGGCCGGACGGGCGGGGGAGAAACAGCGGACCGGTTCACGAGAACACGAGGCTGCGCCATGAAAATCGCCCTCTATCCCGGCACCTTCGACCCGATCACCAACGGCCACCTCGACATCCTCGAGCGGGCCATCCGCATCTTCGACGAGATCGTCATCGCCCTGGCGAAAAACCCGGCGAAGGAGCCCCTGTTCTCCCTCGAGGAGCGCCTCGAGATGGTGCGGGAGGCGGTCGACGGGATGAGTGGGATCAAGGTCGTCGTTCTCGACGGCCTCGCCGTGGAGGGGGCGCGGAAGCACGGCGCGGCGTCCTTGATCCGCGGTCTGCGGGCGGTCTCCGACTTCGAATTCGAGTTCCAGATGGCGCTGATGAACCGTCACCTCGCCCCCGAGCTGAGCACCGTCTACCTGATGCCGAAGGACGAGTACACCTACCTCAGCAGCAGCATCATCAAGGGCGTGGCGCGCCACGGCGGCGACATCGACCATTTCGTCCCGCCGGGAGTGAAGCGCCGCCTGCTGGAGAAGTTCGCCGGCGAGGAGACGGCGTAACCCGCCTAAGTGCAAAACCGACACCTTAGCAGGAACGAGAGATGGATCCGGTCACACGCATTGTTGAACGGGCGAAGGAGTCACCGCAGCGCGTCGTCCTGCCCGAGGGGAACGATGAGCGCACCTGGAGCGCGGCGCGCAGGCTGGTGGACGAGGGGGTCGCGGTTCCGATCATCCTCGGATCGCCGGAGGAGACCACCGCGGCACGCGGTGCGGCCGGGGTGGAGGGGAGCGGGATCGAGACGATCGACCCGGCGGCCTCCCCCTGGCGGGAACCCTTCGCCGAGGAGTTCGCCCGGCTCCGCGCGCACAAGGGGCTGACCCTCGAGGAGGCGCGCGAAGCGATGGGGGACGTCCTCTACTTCGGGGCGATGATGGTGCGCCGCGGGGAGGCCGACGGCGGGGTCACCGGCGCGGCGCACGCCACCGGGGACGTGATGCGCGCCGCCATCCAGGCCATCGGGATGCCGGAGGGGATCAAGATCGTCTCCTCGATCTTCCTGATGGTGCTGCCCGACGAGCGCACCTTCACCTTCGCCGACTGCGCCATCGTCCCCAACCCCGATGCGGAGCAGCTCGCCTCCATCGCCCTCTCCAGCGCCGCGACCCACAGGGCGCTCACCGGCGAGGAGCCGGTAGTGGCGATGCTCAGCTTCTCCACCAAGGGCAGCGCGACCCACGAGGATGTCGACAAGGTGATCGAGGCGACACGTCTCGCCCGCGAGCAGGCGCCGGGGCTGAAGCTGGACGGCGAGCTGCAGGCGGACGCGGCCATCGTCCCCGCCATCGGCGCGAAGAAGGCACCCGGCAGCGAGGTCGCGGGACGGGCGAACGTCCTCATCTTCCCCGACCTGGACGCCGGAAACATCGCCTACAAGCTGACCCAGCGGCTGGCGGACGCGCAGGCCATCGGGCCCATCGTACAGGGGCTCGCCAAGCCCTTCTACGACCTCAGCCGGGGGTGCAGCGCCGATGACATCGTCAAGGTGTGCGCCATCTGCGGCCTGGTCGCCCGTGCCCTGCGGGGAGAGCCTTGAGCCCCAACCTGACCTCGCGCACCGCGCTGCTGACCCCCTCGATGACCCTCGCGATCACCGCGCGGGCGGCGGAGTTGCGCGCCGGCGGGGTCGATGTGATCAACCTCTCCGTCGGGGAGCCCGACTTCCCCACGCCACGGCGCGTGAAGGAGGCGGGCATCCGCGCGATCCGGGAGGATTTCACCCACTACACCGCGGCCGCAGGCATCCGTGAACTCCGCGAGGCGATCTGCGCGAAGCTGAAGCGCGACAACGGCCTCGAGTACACGGTGGAGCAGATCGTCGCCGGGAACGGGGCGAAGCATATCCTCTCCTCGCTGCTGCTGGCGGTAGCCGGCCCCGGCGACGAGGTCCTGATCCCCCGCCCCAGCTTCCTCGCCTACCCGGAGATGGTGCGCATCGCGGGCGCCGAGCCGGTGTTCCTGCCCACCCGTGTCGAGGACCACTGGCGCATCGACCCGGAGGCGCTGGCCGCGGCGATCACCCCGCGCACCCGGGCGGTGATCCTGTGCAGCCCCGGCAACCCCACCGGCGCGGCGTACACCCCGGAGGAGATTCGGGCCCTCGGGGCCGTCCTGCGCGAGCGGGACCTGTGGGTGATCAGCGACGAGATCTACGAGAAACTGCGCTATGACGGCCGGCCGCACCTGAGCTTCGCCGCGGTCGAGGGACTCTACGAGAAGACCGCCGTGGTCAACGGCGTCTCCAAGTATTACGCGATGACCGGCTGGCGGCTGGGGTACGCCGCCGCACCGCGCGAGTTGGCCCGGGCGGTGGCGACCATCCAGGGGCAGATGACCTCCTCGGCCTCGAGCATCAGCCAGCGCGCCGCCCTGCAGGCGCTCACCGGCCCGGGCGGCGAACCGGAGGAGATGGTCGCCGCCTTCGCCCGGCGGCGGAAGCTGATGGCGGACCTGCTCTCCGGCCTGCCCGGCGCGGCGACCGCGCCCATCGAGGGGGCGTTCTACGCCTTCCCGAAAGTGTCCGGGTACTACGGGCGATCGTTCGCCGGCCGGCGGATCGAGGGTTCGGTCGCCTTGTGCGACTATCTTCTCGAGACGCGGCACCTCGCCCTCGTGCCGGGTGCGGTGTTCGGCGCGGACGACCACATCCGCCTCAGCTTCGCCGCGTCGGAGGAGGAGATCCGCGAAGGGGTGGCGCGGCTCGCGGAGGGGCTGGCGGCTCTGGCGTAAACGAACCGCCTGGCTCCAACGGGTTATTCCCCGGGATGCCGCTGTTCTTATGAAACCCGGGACTGAAGTCC
>CAYOKT010000050.1:0-20884 GCA_964404605.1 uncultured bacterium | reverse complement strand
GATCCTTCACTTGCGTTCAGGACGACAATCTTTGCAGGGGAACGGCGCTCGCCGCGGCGGGAAGTCCCGGGCCACCATTCACCACCCTGCTGTCCATCATTGTAGGGGCACGGCGTGCCGTGCCATTATTCTTGCAGGGCCACCCAATGCGTTCCCCGGGATGCAGTCCCGCCTTCGCCTTCGGCTACGGCGCGGCAGGCGGCGCGGTGAGACGCTCCCAAGCCACCTGTTCCCGGGATGTGGTCCCGCCTTTGCCTTCGGCTACAGCGCGGTAAACGCTCCCGGGCCACCCACCCGCCAACAAAAACGGCCGGCGATAGACTCGCCGGCCGTTGGTTGAGGTTGACGGGAAAAGCCCCCGGGCGGGCGGGAAGCCCCGCCCGCTCCGGAGGGTTCGATTACTTCACCAGCACCATCTTCTTCAGGTCGGTGAACGCCGGGGTGTCGATGCGGTAGAAGTAGACACCACTGGCGAGCTTCGAGGCATCGAAGCTGACCTGGTGGAACCCGGCCTCCATCCGCTGGTCGAGGACGCGGGCGACTTCCTGTCCGAGGACGTTGTACACGGACAGCTTGACCGCCTGCGGCTTCACGAGATCGAACTTGATCTCGGTGACCGGGTTGAAGGGGTTCGGGTAGTTCTGGTGCAGCGCGTACTTCGTCGGCAGCAGGTTATCCTGCTCTTCCGCATCCAGGTAGAAGGTCAGATCCACGCTGATCGTCGGCGGATTCATCCAGTGCGGGCCGCGGAAGACGATTTCCGCGCTCATGGTTTCGCCGTCCTCCGGCTCGAAGTCAGCCGCTTCGAGGTCGGCGGTAAGGGTTAGTGTGATGGTCTCACCCGACTCCACGACGCCACCGTCCATGTCGAGGGTCAGCCACTCCTGAGCCGGAATGCCTTCATACACCTCGACGATGTCCGGATCGGACTGGTAGAGGGTGGTGATGTCGTAGAAGCCGCCGCGAGGGGCGGTGTTGATGTCCATGCCGCCGGACATGCCGCCGTCCGCACCGTCGTGGATCGTGATGCCGGTCGGATCCCAGACCTGGAACTCGGGGTTGTAACGGTATGCGATCGAACCGAGGCTGTTCGGTGCGAACATCGCCCAGATCGTGTAGCCGTCCGGATCGTTCGGCATGTATCCCAGTGCGCTCGGCGTACCGATATCCGCCGGGACCGGAAGCGTCATCACGGTTTGCTGTACCTCGTCGTAGACGATGAAGTTGGTGCCGTCCGCCGCGTAGATCTTGCCGTTGTCCCAGTCATAGGTCAAGGCGAAGATCCACATGCCGGGAATGGTGGTGATGAGATCCGTCACGCTCATGTCGGGCGTGAAGCGGAAGATGTCACCGTTATCATTCCCGCCCAGGAAGGCGCCGGTGTTCTCGTCGTACGCCAGGTCGATCGGACCGAACCCGCCGTCACCGATCATGGCGGCCGGATACGGGGTATCACCGATCAGGTTGCCGTCCAAGTCGAACATGTGCAGGCCGTAGAAGCCGCTCCACGTGCCGACGAACACGAAACCGGGCACCGAGACGACGCCGAAGGTGTAAGGGTCGTCCATGGGCATGTCGTAGAGGAGATCCCATACTTCGTCCAGGTCGGACGTGGACATGTCAACCGGTCCTACATCGCCCCGGTTGAACGGCGCGAGGGTCGTGCTCTTGCTGCTCGTCGCGGCGAGGGAACCCCGCTGCGGACGGACCTGCGGACGGGTGCTGGACTGCACCTGCCACCCCGCACCATTCTCTCCGGAGGAGCCTTCACCCTCGGCCACCGTCGAAATGACGTTGACAAAGGCGCTCCACTCCAGCGGACCGCACCCTTCGCTCGTCAGGTCGAAGTCGGCCGACGCGCTCGGCGGATCGCCGTCGATCGGCACATCGAGCGAGAGGCTGTTGACACTGGTGCTGCCGTCCGGATAGGTCAACGTCAGCGTGCCGAGATCGGTGGTTTCACCGGCGTTCACCGTCACATCCGTCTCGAGATCCCAGTAGAGCGGGTGCACGAAGGTGAGAACGTGATCGCCGGTGGGTGTGCTGAACGCGAACGCGCCGTCATCACCCGTGATATACACCGGCATCGCGTCATCGTTGATGAAGATGGCGACGCCGGAGACCGGGGTGTTGAAATCGCATTCGACCACGTTCCCGATCACCTCGCCGTACTCCGCCGTCGCCGGCGTGAGCAGGATGGACATGTTGTCCGTGATCGAAGCCTGGTCGATGGCGGTGGCGGAGAGGCCCAACTCATCCTCGACGCCGACAGATGCCGGGGTATTCCAGCCCTCAACGGCGCTGGCGTAGTTGAACTGGATGGTGGAGTTCGTTTGATCCAGCACTATCTCGAAGTTGTGGATGTTCGTCGCCCCGCCCCACAGACCGCTGTACCACTCGACGTAGAACACGTGGTTAGTGGTGTCCTCGAGGACCCAGACATCGTGGGCCGGGTCGCCCGAGGGGTTGAGGTCGGTCCAGTACGGCGCGATCAACGCGTCCGGCGGACCCGGCGTCGGGATCGGCTGTGGAATATACGGGATCTGCGTGTCGATGAAGCTCGCCGCGCCGTTCGCACCGACGGTGATATCGCCGTAGGTCATCCCGTAGAACTCGAACGGAACCGTGAACGTGACCAGCGCTTCGCCGTCATCCGAGAGCCCAAGCTGGGTCGCGTTCGGATCGTTGCGCACGTCCACCCACTCCGCCGCGGGGAGAACCTCGGCGGTGTAGCTGACTTCGCGCGGCTGCACATCCACCGGGTCGCTCCAGACCAGGTACTCCTCGCCGTAGCCGTAATCGGCGGCGACGCGGAGGGTGTAGATCTGGCCCGGGATCACCGGCGCGATGAGCGAACTCTCTTCCGCGGGTCCGGTGGTATCGACGATCGCGGACTGGCCGCCGACAGTCATCTCGACGAAGTAGCCGGCGAAGTCGTCCATGCTGTTCAGGTCGTCCTCGCTGCGGGCCTCGGCGACACGCTGCAACGCTTCGAGCCGCGCGAGATCCTGCCGCAGCAGGTCGATCTTCGGCTGCGCCTCGAGGGAACCGAGGTCGCCCAACTGCCGCAGCGCGGCGCGGCGATGCTCGATCATCGAGGCCAGCATGTCCGGCCCGGCGTGGTTCAGCGGCGGATCCCAGAACACCGTGATCGCGTGGCCGCTGGCCGTGGCGTTGACGTTGACCGGAGGCATGATCTCGAGGACCTCGAGGTCCACCGGAACCGCGGTGTCATCCACGTAGATCGGACCGAAGGCCTCATCGTGGAAGCCCATGGAGCCGAGCGGTGTCGAGAGCACCTCGAAGGTGTAGTAGCCGTAGAGCTGGTCGCCGAGGTCGTACAGGCCCGCGGCATCCGTGACCGCATCCACGAAGCTGCCGTCGGCGAAGTGCAACCGTACGGTCGCCCCCTCGATCGGAGTGCCCGGGTTGTCCGCGGAAGTCACCGTGCCGGTGATGTCCACCGTCCGGGACTCATCCGGCAACGTGATGTCGACGACCGTGGTCTCATTGCTGAAGACCTCGACATCCGTCACCGTCCCCGGCATGTAACCGACGGCGGTGGCGAGGATATCGTAGAGGCCGGGCGGCAGGCTGAAGCCGTACATCCCGTCCGGGCCCGTGGTCATCCCGAAGAGCGGCACATCATCACCCGCCGGGAAGACCGCGACGGACACGCCCTCGATCGGGTCGCCGTCGTTGTCGCTCACCGTGCCCTCGATGTCTCCGGGCACCGAGAAGAGGAGAGACAGGCCGTCGTGCAGCAGGTCAACGTCGTACGGCGTGCCGACCGTGCCGGTCTCGTTTTCGATCCCGACCGTGGCCTCGGTGGCTGACGGCCAGCCGGACTGGGTGGTGTTGTAGTTGAGGAGGATCGACCCGTTGTTGAAGTCGAGGACCACCTCGAAGTTCTTGACGTTGCTCCCCGGTCCGGGGAAGTCGCCCGTGTTGTACTCGATGATGAAGACGTTGTCATCGGCATCGTAGTACGTCCAGGCGTCCTCGTCCGGCGAATCACCCGGGTCCATGTCGTCCCAGAGCGCCGCAATCAGGGCGTTCGGAGCGCTCGTGGAGGGGATGGGCGCGTTCGACAGCGTGACGTAGGAGTCGGTGAAGCTGCACGCGCCGTTGGAGCCGACGTAGATCTGGTCGTAGCCGATGCCGTAGAAGTAGAAGGTCGCGGGCAGGGCCACCGGGATGGTAGTATCGTCACCCTCGCCGAGCGCCGTGCCGAGACCGGTCGTCCGGATGTCGTACCAGACGAAGTTGGGCAGCTCCTGGACGGAGTAGTTGATCTGGAACGGGGCCGCGACGGTGGAGTCGGACCAGGCGAGGTAGGCCGGGTCATAGCCGTAGTCGGCGGCGACGCGGAAGGTGTAGTCCGTGTCGTTCGTCAGCCCGGTGATCGTCACCGCCTGCTCGTCCGTACCGACCGTGTCGACGTTGACGAACGGGTCCGCGCTGTCCGTTTCGCGCATCGCGATGATGTAGCCCGCGAAGTCGTCGAGTTCGTCCAGGTCATCGCTGGCGCGGATCGCCGCGATATGGTGCTCGAGGCGCGTCAGCTCGCGCTGCAACGCTTCCCGCTTGGCGATATCGGCCGGATCGGTCGCATTGCGCGTGCGCGCGACGGCGTTCCGGCGGCGATTCGCCATGTTGGTCAGCAGGTCCAGCGGCTGGTGGTTGAGCGGCGGCTCCCAACTCAGGGAGATCAGACCGTCACCGCTCATCGCGCTCAGGTTCTCCGGCGGGAGAATCTCGAAGATATCGAACGCCAGTGGAACCGTCCCGTCGTTCACATCAACCGCGTAGTAGCTGTTGTTGTGGAAGCCGGTGGAGCCTTCCGGGTCGTAGGTGATGGTGAAGTCGTAGAAGCCGACGAGCTGATCGCCGAGGTCGAAGGCGCCGAAGTCATCGGTCAGGCCGCTGGCGATCTCGGTGTCGCCGGCCCACATGGTGACCAGCGCGCCGATCACCGGCATCACCGGATCATCCGCGTTCTCGACCGTACCGGTGACCGCCACGGTCTGGGTCTCAGCCTCGAGGGCGAAATCCTGTACCGTGGTCTCACCGGGGTTCACCGGGACGGCATCCGCCGAACCCTGCACGTAGCCGGCGAGGGTCGCGGTCAGGTCGTAGTCACCGGGGGCGAGCATCGCGATTTCGTAGGCGCCCAGGGCGTCCGTGGTATCCCGTCCCGCCTCGTCGGTCGTGACGGCGTCAAACGCCACCACCACCACGCCCTCCAGCGAATCGCTGGTCGCGAAATCGGTCACCGTGCCGGCGATGGAGCCCGGCGGATAGAGGTCGACGGCGGAGAAGTTGTCGATGGCGACGCCGAAGTCGTTCACCACCGAAGAGGTGCCGTGACGGAAGCGGAAGCGCAACGACTGGCCGTCATAGGCCGACAGGTCGAAGCGCAGCAACTCCCACGCGGGGCCGTTATCGCCGGTGAAGCCGGGCTCGCCGTCCAGGTAGTTAATCGAGTCGTCGTTATATCCGCTCAACGGCGTGACGACTTCCCACACCCCCGTGCTGGAAGGCATCACCTGGAAGTTGTAGCCGTCGTAGCCGCCGGTGGCGTATTTCAGCCAGTGGTAGAAGTAAACCTCCGCCGCCGGACCGGCGACGAGGTCCATGTCGAGTTCGAGGTAATCATCCGCGCTCGAGCTGTGGTCGCCGTCGAGGACCGTCGCGTAGACGTTGTCCCCGGAGATCGCCTCGGGCGGACCGTCCGGATCGGTCGCGATGCCGCGCTGCCAATCCATCGTGGTGCCGGTGACGATCCAGAGGCCGTTGTCGGTCTCGAAGTCGTCGAAGAAGGTCGGGGTCGGCAGCGGGTCGATGGCGACATCGACCACGTTCTGGCCGTCCACCAGCGTCACCACGTCGGCATAATCCAGGTAGCCGAACGCGGTCACGGAGAGGTCGTAGTCACCGGCGTAGAGCCCGGTGAAGGCATAGTTGCCGTCCACGTCCGTGACGGTGGTGTTGTTGCCCAGCATCACGGTGGCGCCCTCGACCGGGTCACCGGACACGGAGTTGGTCACCGTGCCGGAGACATCGGCGTTGGCGGGCACCTCGGCGGCGCCGAAGGTCCCGAAGCCGTCGAACACCACGCCGTAACGCTGGCCGGAACCGTCGCTGCCCACGTGGAAGCGCAGCTCGATGTCCATCCCGTCATAGGCGCCGAGGGAGAAGGTTACCAACTCCCAGGTTTCCGGTTCTCCGGTGAAGCCGGGCTGGTTCAGGCCCACATCGCCGTCGAGGCCGTAGATGCTGTCGTCGGGATAGAGGCTGTCCGGGTCGATGATCACCCAGGTGGCCCCGCCGTCCGTGGAGACCTGCAGGTTGTAACCGTCCCACCCGCTCTCGAACTCGTACCAGTGCCAGTAGAAGAGCGAAGCGTCGGCGCCGGTCACATGGAAGCGGCGGTTCGGCATCAGGTAACCGTTCATGTTGGCGGGATACATGTCACCGAGGACCGTCGCCCAGGCGTTCTCGCCGAAGAGGGCCGAGCCCGGTCCGCTGGTCGGCATCCCCCACTCCAGCTGCGGGTTGTCGCCGGCGGCGACCCAGCCGCCGTCATCCGCGGCGAAGTCAACCAGGTAGTCCGTCGCGCCCATCGAGGTGAGGGCGAAGTCCTGGGTGTTGGCGCCGTTCGCCAGCTCGATGCCCGGCACCGAAAGCTGCTCGTAACCCGGGCCGTAGACTTCGGCGTCGTAGGTGCCGGGGAAGATGTCGTCGAAGGAATAGGCGCCGGCGGCGTCCGTCAGGGCCGACTGCCCGGCGATGAACACCCGCGCGTTCTCGATCGGGGCCGCGGTCACGTCATCCGTGACCGTGCCCGTCAACTGCGCGCTGAGCACCGCCTCGGTGACACCGTACATCTCGAAGTTGTCGACCACCGCGCCGTAGTAGAAGAAGCTGGAATCGCCCAAATGGACCACCTTGACCTTGATCGTCTGGCCCTCATAGGCGGCGAGGTCGAACACGAGGTGATACCACTCGCTGATGTTGCCGGTGAAGGCCGCACCGAGGCCGCTGACGCTGCCGTTGTACCCGATGGTCGGGTCGAGAACGGCCCAGTTCGCCCCGCCGTCCGTCGAGACCTGCACGTTGAAGCCGTCCCAGCCGCTCTCGTAGTCCCACCAGGCCCAGAAGGTGAGCATCGCGCCGGGGCCGACATCGTAGAGGTGGTCGAGAATCAGGTTGTCGGTGGCATAGGTGTAGTCGCCGTCGAGGACGGTGGCGTAGGCCCCGGTCCCCTCGTAGGCGGCTCCCGGCCCGGCGGTCGGTGTGCCGCGCTCCCAGTTCGGGTCGCCGTTGTCCTGCGCGGTCACCCAGTCGCCGGTGTCGACTTCGAAATCATCCGCGTAGGCGACCGGACCGCCATAGACGTTGAACAGGTACCAGGCGCCGTCCGGGTCCTGGGCGGAGTTGCCTTCCGCATCCGACGCGGTGACATAGTAGACGACCGAGTCGCCGACCGTGTAGTAGCTGGCGGGGATGGTGCCCTCGTAGATGTCGGCGGTGAGGTGAGTCATCGGGACCGTGACCTCGCCCGTCGGCGCGCCGCCGACCCAGAGGGCGTAGGTCAGGTCGACCGCGGTGACGCCGACATTGTCCGTGGCCGAGACGGTCACGGTGGCGTCCTCGCCGTCAATCGCGAAGGCGGGGCCGTCGGTGACACTGACCGCGGGCGGAACGATGTCGCCCGCCGCGCCGGTGACCACGATGTTGTCGAGGGCCCACTCCTCGGCGTAAGTGCCGCCGTCATCGTAATGCCAGCGGATCTGGACGGACGCTTCGCCGGCGGCGGTGGTGGAGATGTCGAGGGACACCGGGTACTCCTCGGCGTCCGCGTCCAGGGACAGGTAATTCACCCAGGTCGCACCGCCGTCCACCGACACGTCCACGGTGGCCGGGTTCTGCCCGGACCAGAAATCGAACCAGTAGTCGAAGTCGAGGAGGACCGTGGTGTAGCCGGTGGCGTCAAAGGCCGGGGAAATCAGGTCTTCACTGGACTGATCCAGGCCACCGGCATCCTTGATCCAGATGAAGGGGGCGCCATCGGCGATACTGCCCACCCCATACTGGCTGGCATTGGTGTTCACGTTCCAGGTGTCCGTGGCGTCGTTTCCCGCGCCGCTGACCACGGTCCACCCGGCCGGGATGTCCGTCAAATCGGTGAAATCCTCGCTCAGGAGGATCTCGTCCAGGTCACTGGACCGATGTGGTGTGACCCGCGCCCGCGTACCGATGCGGAGCATCGGAACCATCGTCCGCAAGTTTTGTTTCACGAGGCGCAAGGCCTCGGGGGACGTTTTGTCCAGGGGCTGGTCGATCACCTTGGCTTCCTCGGCGAGAGCGAAGCCGGACCAGGCCACGAGGAACAGAAGCGTCAACAACAAAACCCATGTACGCTTTCCCATTTCACCTCTCCCTTGAATGGTCTACACAAATCCTTGTTTTAGTGATTGTTGCGGACCGGGAATCCGCCGTTTCAACCCGGGTATGGAAAAAACAAACAGGACCCGCCGGTTGCCCGGCTACATCCGGGACACCGCGCGCCCTGTACCTGACCACGGGATCCTGATTCGGTTTGCGTACCTGATGGGGGACCCACGTTTGTTTGAGCAGTTTTCACAAAGGTCCATACTTCTCCCGTGCGCATAATTTCACCGCGCCGCCGCGTAGAGTCAAGGCGAGTCGGGTGACGGGTGGATTTTTCTCGCCTCTCCGGGCGATGCGAGGCTCCACGAGAGGAACCGGGAATTCCGATGCCCTCGCCAAGTCTATGCTTCTGTGAAAACTGAAACCACCGTTCCCGGCGGGGCTGTGTCTCCTGTCACCGGAATTCTGTGCGCTGCATTCCCCTGCGCCTCTCGGAGCCCCTGCCTTTCGCGCATGGACGCCTGTCATGAAACCCGTAACTGCCCGCCAGCGCCTGCGGCAACCCGCCTTCGCCTTCAGCTGCAGCGTGGCAAGCGCCGCGGCGAGAAGTCCCGGGCCGCCCGCCGCGCAGGGACGCCTGCAAAAAAACCGAAATGCCGGGGCTACCCGCCGGTCAACTCTCCCCGCTCCAGGCCACAAGAAAAGGGACCATCGCGGTCCCTTGCGGATTCTACCTGTAATACAGGATATCGTCGATCGGACGGGGCCGCTTCTCCCGGCGGCGGCGCGGCTTTCGGGCGGCAGGTCATCCGGCCCCCCCGGCGATTTTCAGCCGGTTCAACGCCCTGGCGAGAGCCGCGCGGGCCCGCATGTGGTCGATTCCCTCGGGGTTGCTGAGCCGCTCCTCGGCGCGCCGCTTCGCCGCGAGCGCCCGCTCCCGGTCGATTTCGTCCGCCTCCTCGGCCGTCTCGGCGAGGATGAGAACATGGTCTCCATGGACCTCGGCGAACCCGCCGCTGGTGGCGAAGACCCGCAGGCCCTCCCCGGCGTCGATGTCGATCTCGCCCGTGGCCAGGGGGGTGATGAACGGTGTGTGCCCCGCGAGGACGCCGAAGTACCCGCGGACGCCCGGCGCACGCACATGGCGCACCTCGCCGGAGAACTTCAGCCCCCGGGGGGTGACGATTTCCAGCTCGAACATGGCCATCCCGGTTTCTCCCGTCTCAGGCCGCCGCCATCTTCTTCGCCCGCTCCATCACCTCGTCGATGGAGCCGCACATGTAGAACGCCTGCTCCGGGACATCGTCCAGCTCGCCCTCGATGATGCTCTTGAAGCCGCTGACCGTGTCCGCGATGGGCACATAGACCCCGGGCCGCCCGGTGAACGCCTCGGCGACGTGGAACGGCTGGCTGAGGAAGTTCTCGATCTTGCGCGCCCGGGCGACGGTGAGCTTGTCCTCGTCGGAAAGCTCGTCCATCCCGAGAATCGCGATGATGTCCTGCAAATCCTTGTATTTCTGGAGGATCTCCTGGGTACGGCGGGCGACATTGTAGTGTTCCTCGCCGATCACCGCGGGGTCGAGGATGCGGCTGGTGGAGTCCAGCGGGTCCACGGCGGGGTAGATGCCGCGCGCGGCGATCTCGCGCGAGAGCACCGTGGTCGCATCCAGGTGCGCGAAGGTGGTCGCCGGCGCGGGGTCGGTCAGGTCGTCCGCCGGGACGTAGATCGCCTGCACCGAGGTGATCGACCCGGTCTTCGTCGAGGTGATCCGCTCCTGCAACTGCCCCATCTCTGTGGCGAGGGTCGGCTGGTATCCCACCGCCGAGGGCATGCGCCCGAGCAGCGCGGAAACCTCCGAACCCGCCTGGGTGAAACGGAAGATGTTGTCGATGAAGAGGAGCGTATCCATGCCCTGGTCGCGGAAATACTCCGCGAGGGTCAGGCCGGTGAGGGCGACGCGGAGACGGCAGCCCGGCGGCTCGTTCATCTGCCCGAAGGCCATCGCCACCTTGCTGTTCTTCACCGCTTCATGGTCCACCTTGCCCAGGTCGAACCGGTCGGTGTCGAACTCCCCGCCGTAGTCGATGACACCGGACTCGATCATCTCGCGGAGCAGGTCGTTGCCCTCGCGGGTCCGCTCGCCGACGCCGGAGAAGCAGGAGATGCCGCCATGCTGCTTCGCGATGTTGTTGATCAGCTCCATCACGATGACGGTTTTGCCGACGCCGGCGCCGCCGAACAGTCCGATCTTGCCGCCCTTGGCGAAGGGCTGGATCAGGTCGATGACCTTGATCCCGGTCTCGAGCATCTCCGGCGTGGTCACGAGCTCTTCCAGCTCCGGCGCCTGCCGGTGGATCGGCATCCGGGTTTCACACTTCAGCTCCCCGAGGCCGTCGATGGGTTCCCCGACGACGTTGATCAGCCGCCCGAGGGTGGACGGCCCGACGGGGATGGTGATCGGCCCGCCGGTGTCGATGACCTCCTGCCCGCGCACGAGGCCGTCGGTGGAGTCGAGGGCGACGGAGCGGACGACGCCCCCGCCGAGGTGATGCTCCACCTCGAGGATCAGCCTGCCCTCGTCCCCGCGGTCGATCTCCAGCGCCTGGTAGAGCTCCGGCAGCTCCCCCTCGGGGAACTCCACGTCCACCACCACGCCCATGATCTGCTTGATCTTACCCTTCGCCATGACTGTAACTCTCCTGCCTGCGGGTGCTCTCCCGCCGCCTATCCCTTACCCGTCATCATGAACGGGCGAAATCCGGCCACCAGCGGCCCAGATCCACCCCGAGAAACTCCTCCAACTCCCGCACGTCCTGAAGATACCCTTCGCGCAACCCCTCGCGCGTCTCCGGCCTCATCGGCTTCACCCCCCGGTCCGGATGCCAGGGCAGCGCCCGGAGAAAAAGGGTCACCGGCTTGTGCAGAATACGCCACTTCGGCGTGTAGCGCCGGACGAACACATGCACGTGCGACAACGCCTGGTGCAGGCCCAGCAGCTTCGGCACGGGCGCCACGTTTTTCCGCGCCAACCACGGCTGAAAGTCGAACTCCGGGTCCACCCCGAGAAATCCGCACACCTCGCGGAGGAACCGCTCCGGCTCGCGGTAGATCTCCTCGGCGATGTAGAAGCGCATGTTTTCGCGGGGGAACAGGGGCAGGTACCGCCGGATCTGCCTCATGTAGAACCCGCGATCGCGGTAGGAGAACACCCGCGCGAAATGCGTGTCGTGCGCGAGGCGCTCCTCCTCGAGCTCCAGCGCCCGCTCGAAGGACTTCGTTTCAATGAACCGCGCCACGTTGAACCAGTAGTGCGAATGGGCCCGCTCGACCGGGTTCCGCAACACGGCGATCAGCTTGATCCCCTCGCCGAGGTTCCGGTGAATCGCCTCCGCGATCCAGGGGAAGTACAGGTAGGCGGGGGTCTTCTCGCCGACCGCCGCCCTGCCGCGCGCCGCCTCGAAGTGGGCGGCGTACTCCTCGACCCTGATCTCCTCGCCGGGCTCGCGGTGGTCGAAGAAGTGCACCTCGCGCCTCGGGAGGAAGACCTCCGGATGCTGGCGCAGCGAGTGCGAGAAAAAGGTCGTGCCCGAGCGCATGGCGCCGATGATGAGGAA
Organism: uncultured bacterium; assembly: GCA_964404605.1. GTDB lineage: Bacteria > Electryoneota > Electryoneia > Electryoneales > Electryoneaceae > CAYOKT01. The sequence continues at coordinate 8,872 of CAYOKT010000050.1, read as the reverse complement.
ATTCGGCAGCGTCGGCGCCCCTTTCTCCGCTTCAGCCGTGACGACCTCCTTCCCCGCTTGCCCGGTTCGCCCCTCCTTCGGCGAAATCCGGCCACCAGCGGCCCAGGTCCACCCCGAGCAGCCCGGACAGTTCGCGGACCTCCCCGGCGAAACTCTCCCGCAGAAACGCCCGGGTCGCCGGGTGCATCGGGAGGAAACTGCGATCCGGGTATTTCGGCAGCAACTTGAGAAACCCGCTGATCGCCTTGCGCGCCGGCGCCACCTTCTCCAGGCGGACCCGCGGCCCCGAGAGGGCGAGGTGCAGCCGGAGGAACTTCGGCGGCCGCGGCGGGTCCCGCTTGAAATCCGCCTTCACCTCGAACCCGTCATCCACCCCGAGGAAGCGGAAGACTTCGCGCATTGTCCCGGCGGGGTCGGCGTACAGCCGCTCGGAGAGGGTGATGTGCAGCTTCTCCCGCCCGAACACCTCGAGGAAGGGGCGGAGCTGCCGCATGTAGTATCCCCGGGCGCGGTATCTGAACCGACGGTGTCCGCGGCCCGCGGCGCGCTTCTCCTCCCGCTCGATCGCCTCCTCGAAGGTCAACGTCTCCTGCATCCGGTAGACGTTGAACCAGTAATGCGAACAGGCCCGCTCGATGGGGTTGCGCAGATTGACAAGGAGCCGAACATCCGCGCCCAGCGCTTCCCGGATCCGCCCGGGGATCCAGGGGAGGTAGAGGTAGACGGGCGATTTCTCGCCGACGGCCTTCTCCCCGCGCACGCCCTCGAACCATTTCGCATAGTCCTCCAGCGGCAGCGGTTCGCCGGGCGGGTACCGGTCGAAAAAGAACACCTCCTGCTGCGGGATGAACACCTCAGGGTGCTGAACCAGCAGCCTCGTGAGGGTCGTCGTCCCGGTGCGCATCGCGCCGATGACGAGAAAGTTGGGCAGCGTCATCCGCGCGCTAACTCAGGCTCTCGGCGCCGCTGACCACCTCGAGGATCTCCTTGGTGATCGCGGCCTGCCGCGCCTTATTGTACTCCAATGTCAAACGGTCGATCATCTCCCCGGCGTTCTCGGTGGCGTTCTCCATCGCCGTCCTGCGCGCGGCGTGCTCCGCCGCGAACGACTCGAGAAGCACGCGCCAGAGGGTGATGTTGACATACCGCGGAAGCACGAGGTCGAGCACCCCGCGCTCGTCCGGCTCGTAGAGATACTCCGCCGGGTACTGCTCCTCACCCGTGAGCTCGGGGATCACCGGCAGGAGCTGCTCGACGACCACCTCCTGCTGCACCACGGACTTGAACTCGTTGTAGATCAGGTACACCCTGTCGAGCCCGGCCTCGGTGTCCTGCGCCTCCATGTAGAGGCTGGTGATCGCCTCTCCGATGGCGACCGCCCGTCCGAAGTCGAAATCGCGGATCAGGCCGATGTGATGCTGCAGGAAGGTCGCGCCGCGCTTGCGGAAATAGTCGTAACCCCGGCGGCCGACGGCGATCAGCTTCACCTCTTCGGCGCGCTCGCGCTCCCGGGCGATGATCCGCTCCGCGCGCCGGTTGATGTTGTGGTTGAAGCTGCCGGCGAGGCCGCGGTCACTGGTGACGATCACCATCGCCACACGCTTCGGCTCGCGCACCGCGAGCAGCGGGTGCGCCTCCGGCTCGCTGCGCGCCGCCAGGTCGCGGATCAACGCCTTCAGGCGGTCGGAATAGGGCCGCGCCTGGAGCATCGCCTCCTGCGCCCGGCGCAGTTTCGCCGCGGCGACCATCTTCATCGCCCGCGTGATCTGCTGCGTGCTGTGAACCGAACTGATGCGGCGCTTGATCTGCTTCAACGAAGGCATATGATTCCCAGCTTGACAGGGGGAACTCCGGCCGGGGAGCGGACCCGTTCATGCGCCGGCTGCGCCCCGCGAAAGCGGGCGCGACCGGCGCCGCTCCGCCCTCCTACCGTCCGTCCCCGAAGATCGTCGCGTACTCCTCGACCGCGGCCTTGATCTTTCCTTCCAACTCCTTGCTGATGCGCTTCTCCCCGTCGATCTCGGTGTACAGCTCCGCGTGCTGCGCGGCGAAGTGTTTCACCAGCCCTTCGGTGAAGGGACGCACCTGGTCGACCGGGAGGGGGTCGAGATAGCCGTTGTTCGCCGCCCAGAACATGACCACCTGGTGGGCGTGGGGTACCGGCTGGGCGACGCCCTGCTTCATCAGCTCCATCAGGCGGGCGCCGCGGTTGAGCTGCTGCTGCGTCGCCTTGTCGAGGTCGGAGCCGAACTTGGCGAACGCCTCGAGGGCGCGGTACTGCGCCAGCTCCAGCTTCACCTTCCCGGCCACCTGCTTCATCGCCTTCGTCTGGGCGTTGCCGCCCACGCGGGAGACCGAGATGCCCACGTTCACCGCCGGGCGCTGCCCGGAGAAGAACAGTTCCGTCTCGAGGAAGATCTGCCCGTCGGTGATCGAGATGACATTGGTCGGGATGTAGGCGGAGACATCGCCCGCCTGGGTCTCGATGATCGGCAGCGCGGTCAGCGACCCGCCCCCGAGGTCGTCGCGCAGCTTCGCAGCGCGCTCGAGCAGGCGGCTGTGCAGGTAGAAGACGTCGCCGGGGTAGGCCTCGCGGCCCGGGGGACGGCGCAGCAGGAGCGAAAGCTGGCGGTACGCCCAAGCGTGCTTGGTCAGGTCGTCGTAGACGCAGAGGGCGTGCATCCCCTTGTCGCGGAAATACTCGCCGATCGCCGCCCCGGCGAAGGGCGCGAGGAACTGGATCGGGGCCGGCTCCACGGCGGTGGAGCTGATCACGATGGTGTGCTCCATCGCCTCGTTGTCCTCGAGGGTCTTCACCACGTTGGCGATGGTGGACCCCTTCTGGCCGATGGCGACATAGATGCAGATGACGTCCTGGCCCTTCTGGTTGATGATCGTGTCCACCGCGAGCGTGGTCTTCCCGGTCTGGCGGTCGCCGATGATCAGCTCGCGCTGTCCGCGGCCGATGGGGATCATGCTGTCGATGGCCTTTATCCCGGTCTGCAGGGGCTCCTTCACGGGCTGGCGGGTGACGACACCCGTGCCCTTGCGCTCGATGGGGGAGCGCTCAGTCGTATTAATCGCGCCCTTGCCGTCCAGCGGGAAGCCGAGGGGGTTGATCACGCGGCCGATCAGCTCCTCGCCGACGGGGATGTCCACCAGTCGGCCGGTGCGGCGGGCGGTGTCGCCCTCCTTGATGTGCTCGTCGGAGCCGAACAGGGCACAGCCGACATTGTCCTCTTCGAGGTTCATCGCCATGCCGTAGACCGGGCCGGGGAATTCGACGAGCTCGCTGGCCATCACGCTGTCGAGCCCGTACACGCGGGCGATGCCGTCCCCGACCTGAATCACCGTCCCGACCTCGTCGGTCTGGACTTCGGCCGTGTACCCCTCGATCTCCCGTTTCAGAATAGAGGTGATCTCTTCCGGTCGGATCTGCATTGGGTTTCCTCCACAGCGTCGCGTTCCCGCGACACCTCCTCAGGCGGAGAGGCGGCGCCGGATCTCCTGGATCGAACGCGCCACGCTGCCATCAATCACCTTGTCTCGCCAGCTCAGGCGGAACCCGGCGATCAGCTCCGGGTCCACCTCGCGGGTGAGCTTCACCTCGCCGCCCAGCCTCGCCTTCAGGTAGGCGATGAACGGGGCGGCCTGCTTCTCCTCCAGCGGCAGGGCGGTCGTCAGGTGCGCGCGCACCACGCCGCTCTCCTCGTCGTGCCGCTCGCGCAGCGCCCCCGGCACATCGAGCAGCACGCTTTCCCGCTTCTTGTCCAGCAGGGTCATGAGGAAATGGCGCAGCACCGGGGGCAGCGCCGCGAAGATCTCCTCGATCAACTCGACCTTGCGCCGGACGGGCAACTGCGGCCCGAGCCAGAAAGCGAGAAAGGTCTCATCGGCGACGAGCGGGGCGATGACGTTCTCCACCGCGTCCATCACCTCGTCTGTCGCCCCCTGGTCACGGGCGGCCTCCAGCAGCGCCGCCGCGTAACGCCTCGCCAGCCGCGGGTCTCTCACGACTTCTGCTCCTCGAGTTGCGCCAGGCGCTTCCGGATCAAATTGAGCTGATCCTCGGAAGTGAAGCTCTCGCCGATGGCGGCGGCGGCGACGGAGGCGGCGAGGTCGGCGACCTCGCGGCGCAGCTCGGCCGAGACCTTGTCACGCTGGGCCTCGATCTCCTGCTTCGCCCGCGCGAGCAGCTTTTCGCCCTCCTCGCGCGCCTGCTCCTTCGCCTGCTCGATGCGTGCCTTCGCGTCCCTGTCCGCCCGGGCCAACCGTTCGGCGATCTCCGCCGAGGCGGCGGTCAGCTTCTCCTCGTACTGCCGGAGGAGCTGCTCCGATTCCGCCCGGTCGTGCTCCGCCTGCTCGATGGCGCCCTTGATCCGGTTCTCGCGGGCTTCGAGCCCCTTGACGATCGGACCCCAGGCGAACTTCCACAACACCAGGAGCAGCAGGACGAACGTGATCAGCGTCCAGAGCATGCTTCCGGGCTCGATGCTGATCAGGCTGCCCAGCCCGCCCTCTTCGGACGCGAATGCCGTCAGAGGCAGCGTGAGAAGCGCACCCGCGACGAGGTACCTTGTCAACCTCATCACGACCCCTTGCGGCTTAGGACTTGAGCGCGATAAGCATGCAGATCACGGCGTTGAAGAACGCAACGCCCTCGATCAGCGCGGCTGTGACGATCATCGGGGTGAAGATCTTGCCCGAAGCTTCCGGTTGACGCGCGATGCCATCCATCGCCTGCCCGGCGATGCGGCCGATGCCCACACCCGCACCAAGGGTTACCAGTCCGGCGCCCAGCGCCGCGCCGAGAAACGCAAAACTCAGCCCTTCCATGTCCACCCTCATCGTGTTTTGTGTACCAATGACCAACGTATACGAAATCGAATCCGAATCCTTTGCTTGCCGCAGGCGCTCTTTCGCCCGGTGAACCGTCCCGTGCCGCTCCGACTCTCTCAGTGCTCCGGGTGAATCGCCATGCCGACAAAGAGGCTGGCGAGCATGATGAATATGTAACTCTGCAGGAACGCGACAAAGATTTCCAGCAGGCCGATCGCCACCGCGCCCGGCACGCTGGCGAACGCCACCAGGGGCGTCAGGATCAACGCGAGGAACACCCCGATCACCGTGTGCCCCGCGAGCATGTTCGCGAAGAGACGGATGCAGAGCGCGAAGTGCTTGACGAAAAGCCCGAACACCTCGATCGGAAAGAGGAGCGGGACGATCAGGATCGGAACCCCGTGCGGAACGAAGGTTGCGATGTATTTCAGGCCGTGCTCACGAATGCCGGCGTAGAAGACGGAGAGCAGCATCGCGATGGCGAGGCCGCCGGTGACGTTCACATTCCCCGTCGGCGTCGTCCCCCAGGGGAGCATGCCGAGCAGGTTGGAGAAGAGGATGAGGAAGAAGGCGGTGAGGAACACCGGCAGCCACTTGCGGCCCTTCTCCGGGCCGATGTTCGGGTAGACCACCTCGTCACGGACGAAGACGACCAGCACCTCGAGGAAATTGCCGAACCCGTGCGGCACATCGCCCCGCCGGGTGCGTCCCATCCCCGGGATCACCAGGATGATCACCAGGAGGGCGGCGATCACCAGCCCGAGACGGTGCTTGGTCAGCAGGAACCCGTGGGCGTCCATCGAATTGGGGAGGGTGAGGGAGGGGAAGAGCACCGGCAGGGTGACCGGGCGGTTGATGATCGGGATCTCGACGGTGCGCGAGTCCACGAGGTGGTGGCTGAGGTAGGACATCACCCCCTGGCCCTCGGCCTCCTCGGCCCCCTGCCCCGCGTGTTCCGCCGTCTCCCCGGCGGCGGCCTCCGCGTGGCGGGCGCCCGGGTCCCCTGCTTCACCTCCCGCGACCGCCGCGGCCTCATGGCCGCCCGCGCGCTCTTTCCCGGACACCTCGCCGGCGGGGAGCAGGGCTCCCATGGCGAGGAAGGCGATCACCACCGCCATCACACCCGCGATCGCAGCCACCTTCCGCATCATGAACGACCTCGTTGAATCGTGACCAGCGCCACCGTCGTGGTCGCCGCAAGGGCGGCCAGGTAGGCGGTGACCATGCCGATGGTAACCCCTCTCGGGGGCCAGTGCAGCACCTTCCAGGCGAGAACCATCGCCGCCACGCCGATGATCATTTTCGCCGCGAAGGCGAGGATCAGGCCCGTGTACATCCGTTCCGCCGCCCCGGAGCGCAGGGGGGGGAGTAACAGCGCACTACCCGCCGCGGCCATCAGCACCGCGGAGCCGAAATAATAAAGAACTTGCAGCCCGATCACGGCTGCTCCCGTTTCTCCGCCTCGTCGCGCTCGCGCGCGTCGGCGTGTTGCTTCACCCTGATGATGACCCAGGCGGTGCCGCCCCCGGCGCCCCAGAGAACCCCGATGATGGTGAACAGGGGTGTCGTCCCCCAGTGGGTGTCCAGCCAGTGCCCGCCGAACACCCCCGCCAGTACCGACAACGCGAGGGTCAGCCCCGTCTGCAGGGCAAGGTCGAACCAGCTCGCGAACCGCCGGTCCGTCGATCCGCCTCGCCCGGTCTGTTTTTCCGCCGGTGGGCGGTCTCCCCTCCCACCGTTCACCCGGCCTGCGCCGTCGCGGAATCACCGGCGGCTTCCGCCTCCGCCTTCTCCTCCGCGGAGAGGCGGAAGCCGAGGCGGCCCTCCCCGCCGTCGCCGCCCCGGCGGAGGCGCGCGCGCATCTCCTCGACCGCGCCCTCGCCCATGCCGCAGGCGCCGTTGAACCGCGCCCCCTCCCCGATGACGAGGCTCACCGTGGCGAGGTCGCCCTCGAGCACCGCCGAGGGTTCGAGAATCACCCGCCTGCGGGCGATCACCGTCCCGGCGACTTTCCCGCCGAGGATGACCTCATCGGCCTCCACATCGCCCTCGAGCGAGCCGTTGGGGCCGATGGTCACCGTCCCGCCGCAATTCAGCGTACCCCGCACCACGCCGTCAACCCGCAGCGAACCTTCGAGGGTGAACGCACCCTCGAGGTGTGCATCCGCGCCGACGATGGAGGAGAGGTTCTCGCGGGGAGCGTAATCAGCCTTTTTTCCTGAGGCCATAATCTTCTCCTCGCTCGGGCAGCAGCGCCCGTGGGTCGACCGCCCGGCCATCCACCCAGATCTCGAAGTGGAGATGGGGCGCCGTACTGATGCCGGACGTGCCCGACAGGGCGATCGGCGAGCCGGCCTTCACACGGTCCTGGGGGCGGACGAGCAGCATCTCGTTGTGCCCGTAGATGGACAGCACCCCGCCGCCGTGATCGAGAATCACCCGGTTGCCCAGGCGGGATGACCAGTCGGCGACGACGACCACACCATCCGCCACCGCCCGTACCGGCGTGCCGCGGGGCACGGCGATGTCGAGCCCGGTATGACTGTGCGCGGGATCCACCGCGGAAATCTCGAACCCTCGCGTGAGGAACCCTACCACCGGCCAGCGGTCCGGCAGGTTCGCCACCCGCCACAGCGCACCGAGACGCACCCCCTCGAACGCCTCGGCGATGAGATCCTCCTCCCCGGTGCCGGAGTTCGGCGTCCACGGGGAGACAGCCCGCCCGCGCGGCAGTGTTTCACCGACTGCGGCCTTTCGGGCCTTGAGAATCCGGTCCAGGTCCGCGCCCTCGGTCAGGCTGCGCTTGACCTGGTAGCCGAAGCGCTGCAACTCGCGCAGTTCGCTCTCGAGCTGATCCACCCGTGCCAGCTCACGGCGCAGCTCCGCGTTCTCCTTGGCGAGCCTGTGTTGTTCGATCGCGCGCCGCGCCAGGGAAGCGTAAAACACCGTTTCAAGGATCAGTGCAATCGCGATAAGAATCACAAAACCGGCCAACACCCGTAGCATACCCGCGCCGAGAGAGACTTGACGCGGACGATCCTTACCCGGACGATACCAGAGGATCATATGCCGCGCGCGCAAACCGGGTTCCTTCCCGCCAACCATGAACGGCCCGGAATATATGTCCGGCCTAACTGTATGTCAATGTAACTACTATGCCCCGTACCGACCCGCTCCGCCGGACGCCGGGCCCGTCAGCTCCAGGACCCTTCCGGCCCCGTCCGCCTCGCCGGATGGGAGCGGATTCGGGGCAAGAAACAAACCGCCTCAGCCGGGCGGTTTTCCTCCCTGTACCTTTCCCTCCGCGATCGCCGCAACCTTGCGTGAACGGTCGAAAAGCAGCACCGCGGCGGCGGCGGAAACCGAGAGAGATTCCACCGATGCGGCGAGGGGAATATGTACAATTTCGTCACAAAGTTGCAACACCCTTCTCCCCAGTCCTCTCCCTTCGCTTCCCAGGATGAGAACGGTCTTTTCCGCCCAGCGATGCTCCCAGAGACCGCTCCCCCCACCGGCCCCCGTGCCGACGATCCACCAGCCCTCCTCCCGCAGCGCGAGCAGGGCCTGGGCGAGGTTCCCGGCGACGAGGAGGGGAAGGCGCAGGAGGGTCCCGGCGGAAGCCTTGATCGCGGTCTCCCCCACCGGCGCGCTGCGGCGCGAGGGGAGCAGCAGGGCATCACACCCGGCCGCGAGCGCCGACCGGGCCACCGCGCCGAGGTGGTGCGGGTCGGTGACGCCGTCGAGGGCGACGATCAACCCGTGCCGGACCGGCACCTCGGGCGACCCCAGCTCGGCGAGCGAACGCAGGGGGACGGGCGAGACCTCCGCCACCACGCCCTGGTGATTCCCCCCGCCGAGGAGACGCCCCGCCGCGGCGGGGTCCACCCGGTCCACGCGCACCCCGCGCCGCCGCGCCTCCCGCAGGATCTCTCCGATGATCCTCCCGCGCGCGTTGGCGGCGACCAACAGGCGCCGCACGGGCCTGCCGCCCTGCAACAGCTCGAGAACCGGCTTCCGGCCGATGACGTTCATG
>CAYOKT010000049.1:5343-21719 GCA_964404605.1 uncultured bacterium | reverse complement strand
TGGAGTAAAGTGACGATACCCCCGCCGCGGAAACGCCGCAGGGCGAGGGGAAGGACAGGGTAGGATAGTCGGAGGTCGCGGTGGCCGGGCAGAACATACGCATACGGCTTAAGGCGTACGACCACAACCTGCTGGACAAGTCCACGCAGAAGATCATTCAGACCGCGCGCGCCACGGGGGCGGTGATTTCCGGCCCGATCCCCCTGCCGACGCGCCGGACGGTGTACACGGTGCTGCGCAGTCCGCACGTGGACAAGAAGTCCCGGGAGCAGTTCGAGACCCGGGTGCACAAGCGGCTGATCGACATTCTCAACTCCACGTCCAAGACGATCGACGCCTTGATGAAGCTGGAATTGCCGGCCGGCGTGGACATTGAGATCAAGACCTGAGAGGGACGTGGCGATGCCGGAAGGATTGTTGGGCCGGAAAGTCGGCATGACCTCCGTTTACCGGGGGGGGCGGCAGATCCCGGTGACGGTGCTGGAGGTGGGCCCCTGTCCGGTGGTGCAGGTGAAGCGCGCGGACGGCCCGGACGGGTATGACGCCCTTCAGCTCGGCTTTCAGGCGAAGAAGGAGTCCCGGGTGAACCGCCCGATGAAGGGGCACTTTTCCCGCGCCGGGGTCCCCGCGACCCGGGTGCTGCGCGAATTCCGCGGCATGGGCGGCGCGGAGGTCGGTGAAACCCTCACCGTGGACAAGATCTTCGCGGAGGGCGACCTGGTTCATGTCCGCGGGGTCTCCCGCGGGCGGGGCTTCGCCGGGGTGATCAAGCGTCACAACTTCGGCGGCCATAAGGCGTCGCACGGTACGCACGAGAGTTTCCGCGGACCGGGTTCCATCGGGTCCTCCGCCTATCCGGCCCGCGTGTGGAAGGGACAGCGCATGCCGGGGCAGTACGGGAACAAGACGATCACGGTGCGCAACCTGGAGATCATCGAGATGATCCCGGACCGCAACCTGGTGCTGGTCCGCGGCGCCGTGCCGGGCGCACGCAACTCCGTGGTCGAGCTGCGGAAAGCCTAAAGGAAGTGGGACAATGAAACTGCCGGTCTTGACCCGGGAGGGAAAGCCGACGGGGCGCGAGGTGGAGCTGGATGCATCGGTGTTCGGGATCGAACCGAACGAGCACGTGATGTACCTGGCGGTGAAGGTTCAGCGCGCACGGATGCGGCAGGGGACGCACGCTTCCCGCAACCGTTCCCGGGTGCGCGGCGGCGGGGCCAAGCCCTGGCGTCAGAAGGGCCGCGGCGTCGCCCGCGCCGGAACCAACAGCAGCCCGTTGTGGCGGCATGGCGGCACCATCTTCGGCCCGCAGCCGCATCCTTACATCATGCGGCTGCCGCACAAGGTGAACCGTCTCGCCCGCGCCGGCGCCCTGGCGACCCGGGCGGCGGAAGAGGCGATCCGCCTGGTCGAGGATTTCACCCTGGACGCGCCGAGGACGAAAGAGGTGACCACCCTCCTGCGCGCCCTGGAGCTGGAGAACGAGAAGGTTCTCATCCTCACGCCGGGGTATGACAAGAACCTCGTGCGTTCGACGCGCAATTTGCCGCTCTGCGATGTGCGGGTGGCGGTCGAGGCTTCGACCTACGACCTGTTGAATCACCGGGTGCTTCTCCTCATGGAGGGGGCGCTCGAGCCGATCTCGGAGGTGCTGGGTGGACAGAAACGTCGAGCTCAGGAAGCTGCTTAAGCGGCCGCTGATGACCGAGAAGAGCGTACGGTTGCAGGAGACGGAAAACTCGTACGCCTTCGAGGTGCCCCGCAGCACGAACAAGATCGAGATCAAGCGGGCGGTGGAGGAGATCTTCGATGTGGAGGTCCAGTCCGTCCGCACGATCACGGTGCACGGGAAGCTGAAGCGGATGGGCCGCTACGAGGGGCGCCGCCGCTCGTGGAAGAAGGCGGTGGTGACCCTGAAGGAAGGGCACAAGCTGGAGCTGTACGAGAACGTGTAATACCCGACGTGGTGCGGGGCTGCGCCCAGCGCCGCACGACTGTGAGAATCCCGTGAGGGGCATATGTTGAAAAAATATAACCCCGTCACACCGAGCCAGCGTTTCCGGGTGAACCTGGACTACGGCGAGTTGAGCAAGGTTGAGCCGGAGAAGAGCCTGCTCGAGCCGCTGAAGAAGACCGGTGGGCGGAACAACAACGGCCGGATCACCGCCTGGCAGCGCGGCGGCGGGCACAAGAGGCGCTACCGCCGCATCGATTTCAAGCGGGACAAGTACGGCATCCCCGCGCGCGTGGCGACCATCGAGTACGACCCGAACCGCAGCGCGAACATCGCCCTGCTGATCTACCGTGACGGGGAGAAGCGGTACATCCTTTCCCCCCGCGGCCTTCAGGTCGGAGACGAGGTCTACAGCGCGCGCGAGCCGGTCGGGATCCGTCCCGGCAACGCCATGCCGCTCTCGGTGATCCCGTTCGGCACGGAGATTCACAACGTCGAGTTGAAGCCCGGCCGCGGCGGGCAGATCGCGCGCAGCGCGGGAGCCTCCGTCCGCCTCATGGCCCGCGACTCCGGCATGGCGGTGCTGAAGATGCCGTCCGGCGAGATGCGCCAGGTGCCCGAGGGCTGCATGGCGACCATCGGCATCGTCGGCAACGAGAACCACGAGAACGTGATGTTCGGCAAGGCGGGCAAGTCCCGCTGGCTCGGCCGGCGTCCCAACACCCGCGGCGTGGCGATGAACCCGGTGGACCACCCGATGGGCGGCGGCGAAGGCCGTTCCTCGGGCGGCCGTCACCCCTGCACCCCGTGGGGCAAGCCGACCAAGGGGTACAAGACACGGAAGAAAAAGGCGTCCGACAAGCATATCCTGAAGCGCCGGAACCAGAAGTAACAGGGTGAGAGAACAGGGAGAGCGGCCCAATGGCCCGATCCGTGAAAAAGGGACCCTTCATCGACGAGCACCTCGCGAAGAAGATTGAAGAGGCCCAGCGCAGCGGCAGCAAGAAGGTGATCAAGACCTGGTCGCGCCGCAGCACGATCACGCCGGATTTCGTCGGGTTGACGATTGCGGTGCACAACGGGAAAAAGCATCTGCCGGTGTTCGTCACGGAGAACATGGTGGGGCACAAGCTGGGCGAGTTCGCGCCGACGCGCACCTATCGCGGTCATGTCGGCAGAAGGAGTGAACGCGCCGGCAAGGTGAAGTGAGATGAGTGAGACCATGCAGGCAAAGGCCACGGCCCGGTATGTCCGCATCGCCCCGCGAAAGGCGCGCCTTGTGGCGGACATGATCCGTGGGATGAAGGCGGGCGCCGCCCAGGGGGTGCTCACCCATTCGCCGAAGCGGGCCGCCGTGTACATCGAAAAGCTGCTGCGCAGCGCCCTGGCGAACCTGGTGAACCGCGAGGAGGCTCGCGGGATCAACGTCAACGAGGCGGTGATCCGCGAGGTGCGCGTGGACGAGGGACCCACGCTGAAACGGTGGCGTCCCCGCGCCATGGGGCGCGCGACGCGCATCCGAAAGCGCACCAGCCACATGACCATCGTCGTCGAGGCCCGCGAGTAGGCGGAGGAAGGGAAGCATGGGACAAAAAGTCCATCCGGTCGGGTTCCGCCTGAAGGTCAACCGGACTTGGAGCAGCAACTGGTTTGACGAGACCCACTTCGCCGAGAGGCTGAGTGAGGACCTGATTCTGCGCCGTTACCTCGATAAGCGGTTGCAGAACGCCGGGGTGGCGCGGGTCGAGATCGAGCGGACGCCGAAGCTGGTGACCATCTCGATTCACACCGCGCGGCCGGGCATCGTCATCGGGCGCAAGGGTTCGGAGGTGGACAAGCTGAAGGCCGAGCTCTCACGCCTGACCGGCAAGGACATCCAGCTCAACATCTTCGAGATCAAGCGCCCGGAGATCGAGGCGGCGCTGGTGGCCGAGTCCATCGCGCACCAGCTGCGCGGCCGGGTCAGTTTCCGCCGGGCGATGAAGCGGGCGATCCAGGCGGCGATGCGGATGGGCGCCGAGGGGATCAAGGTGCGCTGCGCCGGCCGCCTCGGAGGCGCGGAGATGAGCCGCAGCGAGGTGTACAAGGAGGGACGGATTCCCCTGCACACCCTGCGCGCCGACATCGACTACGCCCAGGACGTGGCGAAAACCACCTATGGCACCATCGGGGTCAAGGTGTGGATCTGCAAGGGTGAGATCCTCGGGCGGGGCCAGATGGAAGGCAAGGCCGCTTCCTGAGCCTCCCGGCGTAGCTGCTGCTGCGAAGCCGGGCGTTCGAAACAGGGACGAACAACATGCTTGCACCGAAACGAGTACGCTGGCGCAAGGTCCAGCGGGGCAGGATGAGGGGCCTCTCCTACCGGGGGAACAAGGTCTCCTTCGGGCAGTGGGGGATCATGACCCTGGAGCCGGGCTGGATCACGTCGCGGCAGATCGAGGCCGCGCGTGTCGCCATGACCCGCCACATCAAGCGTGGCGGAAAGGTCTGGATCCGCATCTTCCCGGACAAGCCGGTGACGAAGAAGCCGGCGGAGGTCCGCATGGGGAAGGGCAAGGGATCGCCGGAGTTCTGGGTGGCCGTGGTCAAGCCGGGGCGTGTGATGTTCGAGCTCTCCGGGGTCGACGAGAGTCTCGCCCGCGAGGCGCTGCGGCTGGCGGGCCACAAGCTGCCGGTGAAGACGAAGATCGTCGGCAGGTTGGAGGGATAGGATGGGCCGCATCACGGACGAACTTCGCGAACTATCGCTCGACGAGCTGCGGGCGCGCCTCGCGGACGCCGAGGAGGAGCTGGCGAACCTGCGGTTCCAGCTCGGTTCGAGCCAGCTCGAAAGCCCGATCAGGGTCCGCTACGCGCGGCGTGAGGTGGCGCGGATCACGACCCTGATCCGGGAAATGGAAGCGGCTGCCGTCCACGGCGCCGGTGAAGCCAAAGCGGAGGAGCGGTAGCCGTGGAGACGACGCGGAATCGACGGAAGACGGTGTCCGGCACCGTGGTCTCGGACAAGATGGAGAAGACCATCACCGTCCGGGTTTCACGGCGGGTGAAGCACCCGTTGTACCACAAGTTCATCACGAAATCGAAGAAGTACCACGCCCACGACGAGGCGAACGAGTGCCGCGTGGGCGACGAGGTCCGCCTGATGGAGACCCGGCCGTTGAGCCGCAGCAAGCGGTGGCGCGTGGTCGAAATCCTCAAGCGGGCGGAGTGAAGTCCCGGCAGGGTGATCTCCCGTCCGGGCGGGAATCAACGCGAAGATGAGGGCGCGGCGACGCCCGGCGGGCGGTCGCGCGAGAGACGGTCATGATTCAGGAAGAGACAGTTCTCACCGTCGCCGACAACACCGGCGCGAAGAAGCTGAAGTGTTTCCGCATCCTCGGGGGCACGGGGCGGCGCTACGCCTCCCTCGGCGATGTGGTCATTGGCAGCGTGAAGAGCGCAATTCCCAACAGCCCGGTGAAGAAAGGCTCGATCCAGCGCGCGGTGATCGTGCGGACGAAGAAGGCGGTGCGCCGCAAGGACGGCACCTACATCCGCTTCGATGACAACGCCGCGGTGATCCTGGACGAGCGGCACGAGCCGAAGGGAACGCGCATTTTCGGGCCCGTGGCCCGGGAGCTGCGTGAGCATGAATACATGAAAATCGTCAGCCTGGCCCCGGAGGTACTGTGATCCGGCGCAAGAAGAGAGTGCCCCGTCACCAGATGAAGGTCCGCAAGGGCGATGAGGTCCTGGTGATCAGCGGCAACGAAAAGGGTAAGCGCGGCAAGGTGCTGAAGGTCTTCCCCGACGAGGACAGGATTATCGTCGAGGGCGTCCGCTTCATCAAGCGGCACACCAAGCCGAACCAGAAGATCCCTCAGGGCGGCATCATCGAGCGCGAGGGGAAGATCCACCTCTCGAACGTCAAGGTGATCGACCCGAAGAGCGGCAAGCCGACGCGTATCGGTCACAGCTTCGTTGAGGGTGAGGGCGGCAAGAAGCGCCGCGTCCGCGTGGCGAAGGTCTCGGGCGAGACCCTCGGCTAAGGGAGTTTGTGGTGGCGAAGAAGGACAAGCAGAAGCGTAGCGAAGAGCCCGCCGGCGAGGAGAAGAAGGGCGCGAAGGGCGTCCAGCCGACCCCTCCGCCGGAGGGATACGTTCCCCGGTTGGCCGTGCGCTACCGCGAGGAGGTGGTGCCCGCCCTGATGAAGCGCTTCGGATACCGGAACGTGATGCAGGTGCCCACGGTCGAGAAGGTGGTGCTCAACGTCGGCATCGGCGACGCCCACAACGACCAGCGGCTGCTGGACAGCGTGATCGACGAGCTGGAGACGATCACCGGCCAGAAGGCGGTGGTCACCCGGGCGAGGAAGTCGATCAGCAACTTCAAGCTGCGCGAGGGGATGCAGGTCGGCGCGAAGGTGACCCTGCGGCGGTTCAGGATGTGGGAGTTTCTCGACAAGCTGTTCAGCATCGCCATCCCGCGGGTGAGGGACTTCCGCGGCCTGCCGGATCGCAGCTTCGACGGCCGGGGGAACTACAGCTTCGGCATCCGGGAGCAGATCGTCTTCCCGGAGATCGACTACGACAAGGTGGCGAAGATCCACGGGATGGATATCATCATCGCGACCACCGCCCGCGACGACGAAGAGGGCCGCGCGCTGCTCGAGGCGCTGGGCTGCCCCTTCCGCAAGCGGGTCGTGCAACCGGCCGCCGAGGCCGTTTCGTAACAAGGACGTTTCATGGCGAAGAAAGCGCTGATTGCCAAGGCGAAGCGGGAGCCCAAGTACAAGGTGCGGCAGTACAACCGCTGCTCGCGCTGCGGGCGGCCGCGGGCCTACATCCGCAAGTTCGGCATCTGCCGCATCTGCTTCCGTGAACTGGCGCTGCAGGGGATGATCCCCGGCGTTTCCAAGTCGAGCTGGTGAGCGCGGGCGGCGGCGTGGTTAAGTCCCGTAAGGAAGGATACTGACCGTGTCAAGAGTTACTGATCCAATCGCGGATTACCTCACGCGGATCCGCAACGCCATTCGCGCGGGGCACCGCCGGGTGGACATTCCCGCATCGCGGATCAAGCGTGAAATCACCCGAATCCTCGTGGACGAGGGATACATTCGGGATTATCTCAACATCGACGACGGCCAGCAGGGCATCCTGCGCGTGTTCCTCAAGTTCGACCGCCAGGGCAAGTCGGCGATCACCGACCTGCAGCGGGTGAGCCGTCCCGGCCTGCGCCGGTATGTGGGGGTCGATGAGATTCCGCGCGTCCGCAACGGTCTCGGCGTCGCCGTCCTCTCCACCCCCAAGGGGTTGTTGACCGGCGGCCGGGCGAAACAGGAGAATGTCGGCGGCGAAGTGCTGCTGTACATCTGGTAAGTGTGGGGAAGCGGGCGGCGAGGCCGCCGGCGAGCAGACCCCGGAGGAGAAAGATGTCCCGCATCGGGAAACTGCCGATACCGATTCCGGAGAAGGTCGAGCTGAAGATCGACGGGCAGACCGTTCATGTGAAGGGTCCGCTCGGCGAGTTGAGCCACACCTTCGTGGACGAGGTCGAGGTGGTCGTCGAGGACGGTGTCGCGCGTGTCAACCGCCGCGGCGAAACCACGCGCCACCGCGCGATGCACGGCCTTTCGCGCTCCCTGTTGGCGAACATGGTCGAGGGCGTGAGCGTGGGGTTCGAGAAGATCCTGCTGGTCGTCGGCGTCGGCTACACCGCGGAAAAGAAGGGCTCGGGCGTGATGCTCCGCGTGGGTTTCTCCCACCCGGTGTGGATGGGCGCCCCCCCGGGAATCACCTTCGAGCTGCTGATGCCCTCGCAGTGGGCTGAGGCCGGGGTGACGAAGCAGATTGAAAACCAGAACATCGCGATCCGTATCCGCGGCGCGAGCAAGCGCCTCGTCGGCCAGGTGGCGGCGCGGATGCGGCGGATTCGTCCCCCGGAGCCTTACAAGGGCAAGGGGATCCGGTACAACAACGAGCAGGTCCGGCGCAAGGCCGGCAAAGCGGCGAAATAAGCCATGGCGACGAAACAACGCAAGATGAAGCGCGCGCAGCGGCGCAGGAAGATGCACATCCGCAAGAGGGTGCATGGCAGCGCCGAACGCCCGCGGCTGGTGGTCCACCGCTCCCTGAAGCACATGTACGCCGGCCTTGTGGACGATATCCGCGGGGTGACGCTCCTCGGGCTGACCGACAAGGTGCTCCCGGCGGAGGGATTCGAGCTGCCGGAGGAGGGGTTGGACTTCCGGGTCGGCGAGAACAAGCTGCCGCTGACGCCGAAGGTGGCGAAGGCGTACAGGCTGGGCCTGGCGGTCGCCGAACGCGCGAAGGCGCTGGGCGTCACCAGCGTGGTCTTTGACCGCAACGGCTTGAGATACCACGGACGCGTCCGCGCCGTGGCCGAAGGGGCGCGGAAAGGGGGTCTGGAGTTTTGAACCGGAGACGAGATCGCGGCGGTCGCGATAACCGCGACAGTACCGCCGACCTGGGTCTGATCGAGAAGGTCGTCCACATCAACCGCGTGGCCAAGGTGGTCAAGGGCGGCCGGAACTTCAGCTTCAACGCGATCGTCGTCGTCGGCGACGGCAAGGGCCGCGTTGGGGTCGGTCTCGGCAAGGCCCGCGAGGTGACCGAGGCGATCAACAAGGGCACCGAGATCGCCAAGCGCTCGATGAAGCGTTACACGCTGGTCGGGAACACCCTGCCGCACCCCATCCTCGGGCGTCACGGCGCGGCGAAGGTGGTCATCAAGCCGGCCAGCCCCGGCACCGGCGTCATCGCCGGCGGCGCGGTGCGAGCGGTGCTCGAGTGCCTCGGGGTGCGCGACGTGCTGACGAAGAGCCTCGGCAGCCGGAACGCCCACAACCTCGTCCGCGCGACCGTCCAGGGTCTCGAGAAGATGGAGTCGCTGGAGAGCGTCTCCTTCAAGCGCGGTAAGTCGTTCAGGGAGGTGATCGGGCTGTGAGCGCGAAGAAGAAGAGCGCGGCTCCCGGAAAGGTCCGCGTCACCTGGGTGCGGAGCGACATCGGCCGCTCCTGGCGCCAGAAGCGGATCATCGTGGCTCTCGGTCTGCATCGGCTGCACGAGAGCGTGGTGCACGATGACACTCCGCAGATACGGGGTATGATCAACAAGGTGGTCCACCTGGTGCGGACCGAGCCGGTGGAAGGGTGAGACGATGGCGAAGGACCTGAGCAACCTGTCGCCCGCGCCGGGGTCGGTGCGCAAGAAGAGGCGCCGCGGCCGCGGCCTGGGTTCGGGCCTGGGAAAGACCGCCGGACGCGGCGACAAGGGCCAGCAGTCCCGGAGCGGGGCGAAGCGGCGGGCGTGGTTCGAAGGCGGCCAGATGCCGATTCACCGCCGCCTGCCGAAGCGCGGCTTCAAGAACATCTGGCGCGAGGAGGTGCAGGAGGTCAACCTGCGGGACCTCGCCAGGCTGGGTGATGTCGAGGAGATCACCGTGGACCTGCTCGCCGAACGCGGGCTGGTGCGCAGCGCACAGCGCCCGGTGAAGCTGCTCGGCATGGGCGAGGTGGACCGCAAGTACACGATCAGCGTGACGGCGGTGTCGGCCTCGGCGAAGGCGAAGATCGAGGCCGCGGGCGGATCGGTGATCGTCCCCGAACCGGCGCCCCCGCGGGGCAGGCTGGCCAAAAAGACGGAACGGGTCTGAGGTTCCGCCGGTCGGCGGATAACACGGGCTGACGATGCTGGAGAAGTTTCGCAACATCTTCAAGATCCCGGAGCTGCGGCGCCGGATCTTCTTCACGCTGGCGATCTTCGTCATCTACCGTCTCGGCGGTCACATCCCCGTGCCGGGGATCAACGCCGGCGTCCTGGGGCAGTTCTTCCAGGAGCGGGCGAACACCCTGTTCGGGCTGTACGACATGTTCTCGGGCGGCAACCTGCGCCGGGCGACGATCTTCGCTCTCGGCATCATGCCGTACATCTCGGCCTCGATCATCTTGCAGCTCCTGGCGACGGTGTTCCCGGCCCTGCACCGCATCCAGCAGATGGGCGAGGAGGGGCGCAAGAAGATCACCCAGTGGACACGGTACGGCACCGTGGGGATCAGCGCGCTGCAGTCTCTCGGCGTGGCGGCGTTCCTCGGCGGCATCCAGCTCGGCAGCCAGAAGGTGGTGATGCACCCGGGGCTCGGGTTCTTCTTCCTGACGATGATCACCCTGACCGCCGGCACCGTCTTCATCATGTGGCTCGGTGAGCAGATCGACGAGCGGGGGATCGGCAACGGGATCAGCCTGATCATCTTCATCGGGATCATCGACCGGTTCCCTTATGCGTTCCTCGATGAGTTCCAGCTCCTGCGGCAGGGGGTTCGCACCCTGATGGCGGAACTCTTCCTGCTGTCGGTGCTCGTGCTGACCACCGCCGCGGTGGTCCTGTTGACACAGGGAAGCCGGAAGATCCCGGTGCAGTACACGAAGCGGGTCATCGGCCGCAAGGTCTACGGGGGGCAGGCGACGCACATCCCGCTGCGGGTGAACACCGCCGGCGTGATGCCGATCATCTTCGCGCAGACGATCATGTTCTTCCCGCAGACCATCGCGACTTTCGTCCCGGCCGGCGGGTTCCAGGACTGGCTGAACACCGCCTTCCGGTACGACAGTTACATCTACATGAGCATCTACGGGTTGCTCATCGTCTTCTTCACCTACTTCTACACCGCGGTGGCGTTCAACCCGGTGGACGTGGCGAGCAACCTGAAGAAGCAGGGCGGGATGATCCCCGGGGTGAAGCCGGGCAAGAAGACGGCCGAGTTCCTTGACAACATTCTGACCCGGATCACCCTTCCGGGGTCGGTGTTCCTCGCGCTGATCGCGATTTTCCCGACCCTGATGTCAAAGTACACGAACACCGGGTTCAACCTGGCGCAGTTCTACGGCGGCACGGGTCTGCTGATCGTCGTCGGTGTCGCTCTCGACACGTTGCAGCAGATCGACAGCCACCTGCTGATGCGTCATTACGACGGCCTGATGAAGAGCGGCCGGCTGAAGGGGCGCCGAAGGATGTAAGGCAGGCGGGCGGCACATCCGCGCACGGCGTCCGACTACGGTAAGGGGGGAGAGGAAAAATGCGGATGATTCTGCTCGGACCGCCCGGAGTGGGCAAGGGAACACAGGCCCGGTTCCTGATGGAGAAACTGGGCGCCTTGCAGCTTTCCACCGGCGACCTGCTTCGCGCCGCGGTGCGCGACGGCACGGAACTGGGAAAGCGGGCGAAAGGGTACATGGACCGGGGTGAGCTGGTCCCGGACGATGTGATCCTCGGGCTGATCCGCGAAACATTGGTTGAACTGGGCGACAAGCCCGTGATCTTTGACGGATTTCCACGCACCGTCCCCCAGGCGGAGGGATTGGACCGGCTGCTCGCCGAACTCGGCGGCGGGGTGGACCGGGTGCTCGAGTTGACGGTGGACGACGAGGAGGTGGTTCGCCGGCTGAGCGCCCGGCGCTGTTGCCCCAAGGACGGCGCGGTGTACAACCTGCTGTACAACCCGCCGAGGGCGGACAGCGTCTGCGACCGGTGCGGTGGTCCGCTGATCCAGCGGGACGACGACAAGCCGGAGGTGATCCGCCACCGGCTGGCCGTGTACCATCAGCAGACGGAGCCCCTGTCGGACTATTACCGCGGGGCGGGGTTGCTGGTGAGAGTGAACGGCGACGGCACGGTGGACGAGGTTCGCCGCCGGGTTGAGGATGCGCTTGCATGATTCGCGTGAAAACCGCGGATGAGATCGAGGCGATGGCCCGGGCGGGAGCCCTGGTGGCCGAGTGCCATGCGATCGCGCGGAGGATGGTGCGGCCCGGGGTGACCACCGCGGAGATCAATGAAGCGGTGGAGCGGCACATCGCGAAGAACGGTGCGATCGCCGCGTTCAAGGGGGTGCCCGGGTACGGCGGCGCGCCGCCGTTCCCCGCCGCCTGCTGCATGTCGGTGGACGAGCAGGTGGTGCACGGCTTCCCCAACGACACCCCCCTGCGCGAGGGACAGATCCTGAGCGTGGACACCGGGGTGCTGCTGGACGGCTGGTACGGCGATGCGGCGAGGACGTTCATCGTCGGGGAGAAGGCCGGCAAGCGGGTCCGGGAGCTGGTGCAGGCGACCCTCGAGGCGCTGCTGGAGGCCGTCGAGGTGATGCGGCCCGGGCGGTACCTGTCGGACATCGGGCACACCGTGCAGCGGTATGTGGAGGCCCGCGGTTTCTCGGTGGTGCGGGACCTCGTCGGGCACGGCATCGGGCGCGAGCTGCACGAGGAACCGCAGGTGCCGAACTTCGGCGACGGCGGGAAGGGGTTGAAGCTGCGCCCCGGGCTGGTGCTGGCCGTCGAACCGATGGTCAACATGGGCACGCACCGCGTGCGGGTGCTGAACGACGGGTGGACGGTGGTAACGGCGGACGGTAAGCCTTCCGCCCATTTCGAACACACGATCGCGGTGACGGAGAACGGAGCGCGGATTCTCACTCCCGATCCCGAATAACGGAGGAGCGGTGGCGAAAGAGCCTTCGATCAAGATGGATGGAACGATCGCGGAAACGCTCCCCAACGCCACGTTTCTGGTGGAGTTGGAGGGAGGCCACCGGGTGCTGGCTCATATTTCAGGCAAGATGAGAATGCACTATATTCGCATCTTGCCCGGAGACAAGGTGACTGTGGAGTTGTCCCCGTACGACCTGTCCCGCGGGCGGATCATCTACCGCTACAAGTGAGACGGACAGGGGGCTGACGGCCGGTCGCGGCGGCGGACAGCGCCGCGGAAACCGTGCATAAGGAGACGGAGCGATGAAGGTTCGCTCGTCGGTCAAGAAGATGTGTGAGCACTGCAAAATCATTCGTCGCCGCGGGGTGGTGCGGGTGATCTGCAGCAAGAACCCCAAGCACAAGCAGCGGCAGGGTTGACAATATGGCTCGAATCGCCGGAGTTGATCTACCGCGGGACAAGCGCGCGGATGTCGCGCTGACCTACGTCTATGGCATCGGCCGCACGCGCGCGGCGCGAATCTGCGACGCGGTCGGAGTGGATGGCGGGCGTAAGATCCGCGACCTCACGGACCAGGAGGTGCGCGCGATCCGCGAAGAGATTAACACGAACTACAAGGTCGAAGGTCCCCTTCGCACCGAGGTGCAGATGAACATCAAGCGCCTGATGGACATCGGGAGCTACCGTGGTCTGCGCCATCGTCGCGGCCTGCCCGTGCGAGGGCAGAACACGAAGAACAACGCCCGCACGCGCAAGGGCCGCAAGAAGGGTGCGATCAAGGGCAAGAAGAAGTAAACTGACCGGAGGGTGGCGGGATGGCCTCCCCGAAGAAATCTTCGAAGAAAAAGAAAGAGAAAGTCGACGCGAACGGGCTGGCGCACATCAAGTCCAGCTTCAACAATACGATCATCACCTTGACCGACACGTACGGCAATGTGATATCGTGGTCGTCCGCCGGTCGTGTCGGCTTCAAGGGATCGCGGAAGAACACGCCGTTCGCCGCGACACAGGCCGCGACCACCGCCGCGAAGGCGGCGATGGACCTGGGGCTGCGGAAGGTCCAGGTGCTGGTCAAGGGGCCGGGGTCGGGCCGTGAGTCCGCGGTGCGCGCCCTGGCGGCGGCCGGCCTTGTGATCACCGCGATCCGCGACGTTACCCCTCTGCCGCACAATGGGTGCCGGCCGAAAAAGCGTCGCCGCGTGTAAGTCGGAGAACAACCGGGAGTGAGGGCGCCCGCGCCGAATGGGGGAAGCGGGCGGGCCCCGGTCCCGGAAATCCTAAAGATCGGATCGGTAGATGGCTCGTTACACCGGACCTGTTTGCAAGCTTTGCCGCCGTGAGGGGAGCAAGCTCTACCTGAAGGGCGAACGCTGCTTCGGGCCGAAGTGCTCGTTCGAGCGCAAGGAGTACGCCCCCGGACAGCATGGCCAGGGGCGGCGCCGCAAGCGCTCCGAGTACGGACTGCAGCTCCGCGAGAAGCAGAAGATCAAGCGGCTGTACGCCCAGCTCGAGAACCAGTTTCACGGGTACTATGAGAAGGCTGTGCGCCAGAAGGGCGTCACCGGCGAGAACCTGATCAGCATGCTCGAGCGGCGGCTGGACAATATCGTCTATCGCATCGGTTTCGCGCCCAGCCTGCGGGCGGCGCGGCAGCTCGTCCGCCACCGCCACTTCCTCGTCAACGGCTCCATCGTCGATGTGCCCAGCTTCCTCGTCACGCCGGGCGACACCGTCCAGGTGCGCGGCAGGTCGCGGAAAATGCCCGCGATCCACGACAGCCTGCGCCGGGTGAAGGAAGGAAAGCTGGTGCCCTATCTCGAGCTGGACAAGGCGAAGCTCGAGGGCAAGCTGGTGGATTGGCCCGCGAGGGAGCAGGTTCCGATCGATGTCAATGAACAGGCGGTCGTTGAGCTGTATTCGAAGTAAGCCTGGACAGAGGGAGCCCCATGAGCACTCTGAATTTCCAAATGCCGGAAATGATTGAGCTGGACGAGGGCAGCTACTGCGCCACGTACGGCAGGTTCTACGTTCATCCGCTGGAGCGCGGATTCGGCGTGACGATCGGCAATTCCCTGCGGCGCGTGCTGCTCGCAAGCCTGCAGGGGGCCGCGATCACCTCGGTGAAGATCGACTCCGAGCCGCCGGTGATGCATGAGTTCACCACCATCCCCGGCGTGGTCGAGGATGTCGCCGAGCTCGTGCTCAACCTGAAGGAAGTCCGGCTCAAGCTGCTGAACAAGCGCCCGGACAAGGTGGTCGTTCATGTCAAGGGCCCCGGCGAATTCACCGCCGGCGACCTGCAGAGGAACAACACCGATTTCGAAGTTCTCAACCCGGAGCATCACCTCGCTTCGCTGAACGATGATGCCAAATTCTCCATCGAGATGACCATCAAGCGGGGCCGCGGGTATGTCCCCGCCGAGGAGAACCGCGACCCGAGCATGGCCCTCGGCACCATCCCCATCGATGCGATCTACAGCCCGGTGCGGAATGTCACCTTCACGGTCGAGAACACCCGTGTCGGCCAGCGCACCGACTACGAAAAACTGATCCTCGAGATCTGGACCGACGGCTCGATCACCCCGGACGACGCCCTTTCGCAGGCGTCCAAGATCCTCCGCGACCACATTCAGCTCTTCATCAGCCTGGATGCGGCCGCCGAAGAGGAACCGGAGCCGGAGATCGATGAGGAGGTTCTCCGCGTCCGCAAGCTGTTGAAGCAGCCGGTGGAAAGCCTCGAGCTCTCCGTGCGCAGCGCCAACTGCCTGAAGGATGCGCAGGTTCGGACCGTGGCCGACCTGGTCCGTCACACCGAGGAAGAGATGTACGGCCTGAAGAATTTCGGCCGGAAATCATTGATCGAGCTGACCGAGATTCTCCACAACAAGAATCTCGAGTTCGGCATGGATGTGGACAAGTACCTGGGAGAGTCGTCGCGCAGTTGATCCGGCGCGGTGCCCTCCGGCCGTTCCCGGGCCGGTCCCGGGAGGCTCAGCAGGGAGCAAGACGTGCGTCACCGCAAGAGTAACGTGGGCCTGAACCGCACGGCGTCCCACCGGCGCGCGCTGCTGGCGAACCTCGCCGGCGCGTTGTTCACCCACAAGAAGATTATCACCACGCTGCCGAAGGCGAAAAAGGCGCGCCCGTTCATCGAGCGGATGATCACCTTCGCCCGGCGCGGCGACCTCGCCGCACGGCGGCAGGTGCTGAAGAAGATCCCGCAGAAACCGGTGGTCAGGATCCTGTTCGACGAGATCGGTCCGAAGTTCCGCGACCGGAACGGCGGCTATACACGGATCATCCACCTAGACAACCGGCCCGGCGATAACGCCCCGATGGCGGTCCTCGAGCTGGTCGGCTTCGCCACCGATGAGCCGAGCAAGGCCCGCAAACGCCGCGAGAAGAAGGCCGCCAAGGCGGAAGCCGCAGCCGCGACCGAAGCGGCGGAGGCCGCCACGGAGACGGCCGCAGGCGAGGTGACGGCGGAGGAGACTGCCGCGGAGGCCGAGGCCGAGGAGGCGACTCCCGCCGCGGAAGAGAAGCCCAAGAAGGCTGCGCCCGCGAAGAAGCCCGCGGCCGCCAAGGCGGAGAAGAAGAGCGCGCCGAAGGCGAAGGCGGAGGATGCTCCCGTGGAGGGAGAGGGGGAGAAGCCCGAGGCGGCCAAACCCGCGAAGCCGAAGGCAGCCGTAAAGAAGGCCGAGCCGAAGGCGAAATCCGGGGAAACCAAGACGGAAGAGGCCGCCCCCGCCGCCGAGGGGAAGAGCGCCGAGGCCGAAGCCGGAGAGAAACCCGCCGGCGAGGATACCGCCGGGGAGAAAGGCGGCGAGGAGAGCGCTTCCGGGGACGAGAAGAAGGACTGACACCGGCCCCGTCGAGCGCGCTGCTTCTCCACGAAGACGGTTGATGACACTGCAGCCCGTTTTGCCCCGACAAGGGTG
>CAYOKT010000049.1:0-5243 GCA_964404605.1 uncultured bacterium | reverse complement strand
GGGTGGCCCGGCGGATGGGTGGCCCGGGACTTCAGTCCCGGGTTTCATAGGGGTTTCCATGACGAACGTAAATTACCACAAGAACCTGAAACGTAATCTTATTCACAACAAGAAGCGTTATTTCCCAGAGGTTGGCTAAGATTGTCATTCTGAACGCAGTGAAGAATCTCGAAACGCCGGGTGACCCAGGCTTGACCCGGGTTTCTTCTGCACACGTTGGGGGGGTGGACCTTGATTCAGAAGCGAGAGGACATCACCGGCTTTCTCACCTCGGGGCGGATCGCGATGGTCGGCGTGTCTCGTGAGGAGAACGACTTTTCCCGCGACCTCTTCCGGAGGATGGAGAAGACCGGCTACACCATGATTCCGGTCCATCACGAGGCGGATGCGATCGGGGAAAGGCCCTGTTTCCGGAGGGTCCAGGATGTCGATCCGGCGCCCGAGGCCGCCCTGCTCATGCTGCCGAAGGAGCGGGCCGAATCGGCGCTGCTGGACTGCATCGAGGCCGGTGTGAAACGGGTCTGGGTGTACGGTATCACCGGTCCGAGGGAGCTGGATGCTTCGGTGCTGGAACTCGCCGCGCAACATGACATCCAGCTCGTCGCGGGCTACTGCCCCCACATGTTCCTCGAGGATTCCGCCTTCATCCACAAGCTGCACGGCGCGGTCTGGAAGCTGGTCGGGCTCTACCCGAAGTAAGCCCTGAAGGCGCCTCGTCCGGGGTCACCCGGCCCCCGGGCATCGGTTCGTCTTCCTTATCGCTGGATTCCCCCGGGGGTTCGCTGTTTCCTTCGGGGAGGATATCCGGCGGCGGCGTCACCGGTCCAGCCGCAGGGCGACCGACCAGGTCCGGCCGGGGCGGGGGGTCAGGCCCCAGTCGAGGTGTTCACGGTAGCGGGTGTCGGCCAGGTTGTCCACCGCGAGGGAGAGTGTCACCCCCTCCACCAGGGCCGCCCCGTGGGAGAGTCCGAGCACGGCCCAGGCCGCGGTTTCCTGTTCGCGCGCGAGGGAGGAGTTGCGGCGCTGGGCGAGGGCGCCGCGCAGCCTGACCTCGCTCACCGACTCGCCATGCCGCCATCTCAACGCCGCGTGCCCCTCGGGGGGCGGCATCATCGGCAGGTAGTCCTGTTCGTCGCGCAGCACCCCGACCTGGGCGTTCAGCCCGCCGTAGAAGGCCAGCCCGGATCCTACCGGCACCAGGGCGGACAGCTCCACGCCGTCGAGCGTGGCTTCCGCCGCGTTCTCATAGTGTTTCCACCCGGCGGCGAAGGGGAGGGGAACGCCGGATTCGGACACCGCACCATAGACCGCGTCCCGGATGAGGTAATGGTAGGCGGTGACCTCCAGCGTCGCCCTTCCGGCGTGGAAGCGGTTGCGCCACTCGACCTGGTGGGAGCGCTCCGGGCGGAGGGCGGGGTTGCCCACGTAGAGATACCCGTCGGAGGCGTCGTAGAGGTAATAACCGTAAGCCTCGGTAACCGTCGGCGGGCGCGTGCCGTAGGCGTAGGCGATCGTGCTGGTCCAGCCGGGGAGGAGGTTCCACGCCAGCGAGAGGGAAGCGCCCGGGAGCGAATCGCGGCGGCGGTTGTCCACACGCGGGTACTCCGTCTCGAGTTGCCGGACGCCCTGCGGGTCGCGCGCCTCGCTGGCGTGCAGTTCGTACCGCAGGGAGAGGGCGGCGTTCAACGGTCCGAGGACGCCCCGGAGCGCGAGGGTGGGGGCCAGGGAGGTGGTCAGCACGTCCGGCCAGGTGACCAGGTACATCGGCGCGCCGCCGGCGGGGTACATGGTCATGTCGGCGAAGAAGGAGGTGCTGAAAGCCTCGAAACCCGCCGTGC
This sequence comes from uncultured bacterium, assembly GCA_964404605.1. Lineage (GTDB taxonomy): Bacteria > Electryoneota > Electryoneia > Electryoneales > Electryoneaceae > CAYOKT01. The sequence continues at coordinate 3,405 of CAYOKT010000049.1, read as the reverse complement.
CGGTCCAGTCCCCGCCGGGGAGGAAGCGGAGGGCGGAGGTCACCCCCGTGGTGCGGGTCCGGCCGGGCATGTCCATCCGCATCCCCATCAGCAGGTCACGCCGCTTGCTGTCGTCCATCCAGTGGTCGACGCGGTTGTGGTAGACCATCACCCGTGCACCGGGCACCCGCCGGGCGATCCGCGAGCCGGACCAGGCGAGCGAGGCGCTGCGGAACCGGGCGTAGCCGACATCCATCGGCAGGGCCGCATAGCCGATATTCCAGGCGTCGTCGGAGAGGAGTTCGAGGGCGACCCGCTGGCCGCGGCCGGTTCGATGCAGCCACACCAGCGAACCGTTCAGCTTCTCATAGCCGCTGTAGCTCACCACGCCGTCCGGGGCCCGGTAGTCCTCCGCCTTTCGATAGACCCCCTGGAGCTGCACGGCGTCTCCCGGCGCGGACCAGGCGAGGCGGCCCTGGAGCTTTCCGGCGTTCTCCCCCCATCGGTACCCGGAGCCGAACCCGTAGCTGAAGGCGGGACTCCCGGCGAACGCGGGTTTGCGGTGTTCCAACGCCACCGTGCCGCCGATCGCGCCGCTGTGCTGCGGGGCGAAGGCGCCCTGGTGGATGGAGGCCCGGCCGAGGGCGTCGAGATCGACATAGCTGGTCGCGGGGTCCATCCGGTCGGTGCAGGCGCCGAACACCCGCATGCCGTCCACCAGCATCGTCACCCGCCCGCCGGAGAGACCGCGCAGGACCGGTTCCTGCCCGAAAGCGCCCCGGCGGAGCAGGTCCACCCCTTCCAGCGAGGCGAGGGCCTCCTCGGTGTTCGGGGAAGCCTCCCGCCCCCAGGCGAGACCGGGCGCCTCCTCCTCGCGGGGCGCGGAGAACACCAGCACACGCCCCATGTCGAGAACGACCGGGCGCAGCGCGATGGTGAGCGGTCGCGGCCCGCCGGCCGAGTACTCGATGTTCTTCGCCTGGTAGCCGAGCATCGTGATGCGCAGGGTGCCCGAGGCGGGAATGGCGCCGGTCAGCAGGAAGCGGCCCGAGGCGTCGGTGGCGGTGCCGAGCGAGGTGCCCTCGATCCAGACATGGGCGCCTTCCAGGGGGGCGCGGGTGACCTCATCGGTCACGATGCCCCGGATTGAGCCGCCGGGCTTCGCGCCCGGCGCCGGGGTCGCGCGCGCGGCCAGGCAGAGCAGCGCGGCGAGGAGAAGCGTCGTGGGGCGGGAGTCAGAAGACCAGCGCATAGACGACTTGCCCCAGTTCCGTGCCGCTGGTGTCCGTGACCGCGAAGGTGACCTCCCAGTCGCCGGTCATGTTGAAGGCGACCACGCCCTCGTAATGCCCGCCGCCGCTGCCCGACGGGTCGACGTTACCGGTGGAGCCGTGCCCCATGGAGGGCATGTAGGTCTCCACGGTCACCGTGAGGTCCTCGACGAAGGGGAAGTCGGTCAACGTCTCGCGCCGGGCGATGGACAGACGCACCGGGTTCAGGCCGACGATAGGGTCTTCCAGCCCCTCCAGCGCGGTGAAGTAATAGACCGGGTCGCCCTCCCCGGGTTCGTAGGTGAACCGCTGCATCCAGGGGGAGTCGAGGACGAGGACATCCTCAAAGACCACCGTGTCGGCCTCCCCGCCCGGAGCGGCGGTGACCGTCAACTCGAGGTCCCAGGTGCCCATCATCCCGCTGGGCATGATGAACATCGTCTCCGCGGCGTAGAACGAGTACCTGGATTCCATCGGGACGAAGGAGCCGTGCGGGCAGCTATGGTCCATCTCCATCATGTGCATCATCGGCAGGTAGGCGATGCTGTCGGGCAGGAGGGATTCGCCGCCTGCATCGATGAACATGACCACTACATCGTTCATCCCGACCTTGAGGCTGTCGGCGGCGAACAGCTTCGCGGTGAAGCCGTCGCCGGCGACCTCCCCGTACGCGATCAAGCCGGCGGCGGGGTCCGTCGGCGTGGATTCGCCGGCCGGGTTCTCCTCCTCGCTGCACCCGGTGAGGAAAAGCAGTGTCAGGGAGAGCAGAAGCCCCCGGATGCAGGACCATACACGCGTCTGAAACATGAACCCCCCTACGTTGCGTTCGACCGCCCGGCCGCCGGGCGGTCAGGAAAGATAACTCGCTGCACCGTGCCTTCGCCTCCTCACCCCGCCCGGCGGAGGTCTTTCATCAGCGCCAGTCCGAGCACGCCGCAGAGGGCGCCGGAGAGCCCGATGGCGAGGAACAGGGTCGGTGCGGGGACCCACTCCAGCACCACGCCGGTGATCCCGGAAGAGACCGCCGACATGCCGGTCACCGCGAGGCTGACCAGGGCGAACACCCGGCCGGTCATCCGCTGCGGCACGATGCCCTGGATCAGCGAGGCGCGCGGCACGGTGAGCAGGGGGATCGCCATCGCGTGCACGATGGTCGCCGCGGCGAGCACCGGCAGGCTGCGGATGAAGAAGAAGGGCACGAAAGTGATGCCGTCGAGGAACATCCCGACCAGGAGCAGCTTTCCCTTTCGTATCCTGCCGCCGAAGGTGACCAGCCAGGCGGTGCCGGCCAGCATCCCCACCGCGTAACAGGCCTGGATGAGGGCGTAGTCCTGCGCCCGTCCGGAGAGCACATCCTTGATGAAGACCGGGGTGCCGACGATCGCCGGGCCCATGATGAACAGGTTGTCGGCGACGGTGATCAGCAGCAGGGGCAGGATCACCGGCTGGCGGAGGACATAGCGCAGCCCCTCGAGGACCTCGTGCAGCCCCGGCTTCCGCTCTTCGGTCGGCGCGGGTTGCGACCGGGGACGGAGAAGGAGAATGCAGAGGAAGGAGAAGACATAGGCCCCGGCATCGGCGGTGAAGAGGTGGATGTTGCCCACCCGGTGGAGGAGAACCCCCGCCGCGGCGGGGCCGAGGAGCATCGCTAGCTGCCACGAGGTCTGGACCAGGGAGTTGGCGCGGAGCAGCCCCTCGCGGGGTACGATCTGCGGGATTACCGCATCGCGCGCGGGGTTGAAGAAGGTGGCCGCGATGGCGATGGCGAAGGCATCCGCCGCGAGGAGGGCCGGGCTCAACCGGCCGAGCAGCGCCGCCAACGGGATGCCGAGGACGGCGACGGCGCGGACGGCGTCCGCGGCGAGCATCACCCGCCGGCGGTCATGGCGGTCGGCGGCCACCCCGGCGGCGAGGGCGAAGAGCATCGCCGGGAGGTAGGCGGACATCGCCACCAGGCCGGTGACCGTCTTCGAGGCGGAGAGCTCCAACGCCAGCCAGAGCAGCCCGATCAGGTAGATGGAGTCGCCGCTCTGGCTGATCACCTGCCCCGCCCAGAGCAGGGTCAGGTCACGTGTCTGAAACAGCTTGCGCAGGGTCATCGGCGGGCGGTCCAAGTTGACGGGGCAATCTACGGGTGGGGAAGCCGCTCTGCCAG
>CAYOKT010000048.1:15817-21869 GCA_964404605.1 uncultured bacterium | reverse complement strand
CTGCCCGCCTTCGCCTTCAGCTACCCGGCTACGCCAAAGGCTACGCCGAGGCAGGCGGCGTGGCAGGCGCCGCGACGAGAAGTCCCGGGTCACCCAACGGGCGGGACCGCCCGCGCCCCTCGAGGGCGGATGAGCGAACCGCGTCACGCGCCGCCCGGGGCGGCCGGAGTCCAGCGTTTCACCGGGGCGGCGGTTCGTTCGCCCGCCGCCGGACGCGGTCACCTGCCCTTGAACTGCGCTTCGCGCCGCTCGAGGAAGGCGGCGGTTCCCTCCTTCGCATCCTCGGTGGCGAAGCAGGCGCCGAACAGGTCGGACTCCAGCCGCTGCCCCTCGGAGATGGACAGGGAGACCCCGCGCAGCGCCGCCTCCTTTGCGAACCGGGCCGCGACCGGCCCCACGGCGAGGATCTGTTTCGCGAGGGCCTTCGCCTCGTCGAGCAGGGACTCGGCGGGGACGATACGGTTGACCAGGCCGATGCGGTGCGCTTCCTCGGCGCCGATGGATTCCCCGTTCAGCAGCAGTTCGAGCGCCCGCCCGAGGCCGACCAGGCGCGGCAGGCGCTGGGTGCCCCCGAAGCCGGGGATCAGGCCCAGTTTCACCTCCGGCTGCCCGAAGAGGGCTTTTTCCGAGGCGACCCGCAGGGTGCAGGCCATCGCCAGCTCGCAGCCCCCGCCGAGGGCGAACCCGTTCACCGCCGCGATCACCGGTTTCGGCAGCGTTTCGATGCGGATCATCAGATGCTGACCGCTTCTCGCGTATTCCAGCGCGCCGAGGGCGTCCAGACGGCTCAGTTCCCCGATGTCCGCCCCGGCGACGAAGGCCTTGCCCGCACCGGTGAGGATCACCGCCCCGATGGCGTCGTCATTCCTGAACGAAGCGAAAGCCTGGTCCAGTTCGCCCAGCACCTGACGGTTGAGGGCGTTCACCTTCGGGTTGTCGATGGTCACCGTGGCGATGGAATCCGCCACCTCGACGTGCAGCTTTTCGTAGCTCATTCTCCTCCCCCTGTCTCCATCGGTTTGTCGGAGCGCGGCGGCCCTGTCGCCGCATCGCGCAGGGAATATGGCCAGAAAAGCGGCCGGCGGCCAACTCGCACCGCTCCTCCAGCGGGCTGCGAGGGGGGCTGAATTCCCACGCTCCGGATTTTTCCTTCCGCGGGATGATAGTGTTCCCAACACGCCTTGTTGGAGTCCATATTCCCGGAAGAGGGAATTCGTGGTTCAGGTTCACAAGCCGGACACGAAGGTCCGGCGCGGGAAACCGAACCGGCCGGGAGTGCGCCGCCCATGAGCGGACACATTCTGATTGCGGACGACGACGCCTACATGCGTAAACTGGTCACCCTGATTCTCTCGCGGGAGGGATTCAAGGTGACCAGCGTGGAGAACGGCTTCGACGCGGTGAAGCGGGCCGGCGAACTCCGCCCCGACCTGATCCTGATGGATGTGATGATGCCCCGGATGAACGGTTTCGAGGCGGCCCGCCAGATCCGTTCCGTCGAGGAGTGCTCCCGCATCCCGATCGTCTTCCTCACGGCGAAGGACCAGAGCGACGACAAGCGGCTGGGCTTTCAGCTCGGCGCCGATGACTACATTGTGAAACCCTTCGACACCGAGGAGCTGCTGGCGCGGGTCTCCTCGCGGCTCAACAAGAGCCGCCAGGTCCTCCTGGACCGCGAGGCGGCCCGTGTGGAGACCCTCGGACAGTTGATCGTCACCCTCGCCCATTACATCAACAACGCTCTCGCGGTGATTGACGGCCGGACGGAGTTGACATCGGAGACCGATGTCAAGCAGGTGAAGAAGCTCAAGGAGACGGTCTTGCGGCAGAGCCGCCGCATCCGGATGGTGGTCGAGAGCCTCGAGGAGATGGCGTCCCGGCACGAGTTGGCGACCACCGATTATGTCGGCATCAAGAACACGATGTTCGACATCGCCCGCGAGCTGGAAGAGAAACTGCGCACGTTCGATTCCGAGGAGCACGCCGCCAGGAAATCCGAGAAGAAGTAATTCGGGCGGCGCATGGCATGCGCCCCGGCCCTCCCCGGGCCGGCCGGCCGCCCCCCGGGGGCTTCGGTTATCCAGCCAGACCCGCAGGAATGTCGTTCTGAACGCAGTGAAGAATCTAGAAATGGGCGTGTGGCCCAGACTGAAGTCCCAGGTTTCATAGGGATGTACGCGATGAACGGCGAGGGGCACTGTCCCGAAGTGTCGGGGTGACAGGATTTGACAGGATAGTCAAGCGGAAGGGAAAATAGAGTCTCCCGGGATGCATCCCGGGGAACCGGGGTATTGCATCTATGAAACCCTGTCATCGAAGCTGACAGGGCCACCCAGCCGGCCCGCCAGCGCCTCTGTCAGTTCCCCCCGGACAAGCGGGTCCGCCTCCCGCGCCAGGGAGCGCGCGAGGTGTGCGCGGGCCTCCGGGGTTCCGATGCGCCCCAGCGCCCAGGCGGCGTGTCCCCGAACGAGGGGCTCCGGGTCGTCGAGCGCCCGCCCCAGCGGCTCCACCCCCGCCTCGCCGCCCCAGTTTCCGAGAGCGACCGCCACGTTCCGCAGCAGGCCACTCCGCTTCACCCGTTTCACCGCGCTCCCGCGGAACCGCGCGCGGAACCCTTCCTCGTCCAGCGCGATCAGCTCGAGCAGCTTCGGCGCCGCCTGCTCGGGATCGGTGGGCCGGAGGGCTTCCTCGCGTGTCGTTCCGGCCGGGTGGGCGTTGTACGGGCAGCAGGTCTGGCAGGCGTCGCAGCCGAAAATCCAGTTGCCCATCTTCGGGCGCAGCTCCCGGGGGATCGGTCCGCGATGCTCGATGGTCAGGTAACTGATGCAGCGCGGAGCGTTCAGGCGGTAGGCCTCCTCCAGCGCCCCCGTGGGGCAGGCGGCCTCGCACAGGGCGCAGTCGCCGCAGCCGGACTCGACTCGCGGCGGCGGGTCGACGGGCAGCTCCAGCGCCAGCAGCAACTCCCCGAGGAAGTGGAAGGAGCCGAAGCGGGGCCGGATGAGGAGCGTGTTTTTCCCGAGGAACCCCGCATGGGCGGCGGCGGCGATCGGCTTTTCGAGGAGCGGTCCGGTGTCCACGTAGGCGCGGCCGGCTACCCGCCGGCCCGCGATCCGGTCGATCTCCCCGCCCAGGGCGCGGAGCCGGGGGAGGAGGATATCGTGGTAGTCCCGCCCCCAGGCGTAGGAGGCGATCCTGCCGCGTGAGGGGTCGGCGAGGGTTTCGGGCGGGAGCGGCTGTTGGCGATAGTTAATGCCGACCACGAGGATGCTGCGTCCCTCCGGCCACAGCAAGCGCGGGTCCTTGCGGCGCTCGGGGTCGCGGGCGAGCCATGGCATCCCGGCGGCGTACCCGCGGGCGAGGTAATGGTCCAGGTCCCCCGCACCCCCTGGCGGAGCGAACGGCGCGACGGCGGCGAAATCGAACCCGGATTCGAGGGCGGCCTGCTTGATGCGGGGGGCGAGGGTCATCGTGGCGGCCGGGGAGGACGGCTAACCGGTGTGAGGTCCGGGGATGAACATCTCCGGCGGCGATTGGCCGACGATCTTCTCCACCACCGGCCGGAAACCGGCCTTTCGCTTCAGGAGCCGGTTCAGCAGGCGCAGGAGCAGCAGGCCGAGGGCCAGCCCGGCGATCGCCCCGGCCACCGAGGAGCCCTGCCCCCCGCCGCCGGCGCTGCCGAGCGCCGCTCCCCCGGCGAGGCAGACCACCGGCACGCCGAAGAGGATCAACGCCGCGCCGATGCGGGGCGCCTCTGCACGCTGGAGAATGACCACATCCCCGGTGCGTGCCCCGGCGACGTTGCGCGCCTCGATCAACGGTTGGGAACCGGAGGCCGGAAAGCAGAGCGAGTGGGCGCCGCAGGAGTCGCAGGCGGCGCTCACCTGCGGACGGACACGCACCGTGTCGCCGAACGCCTCCACGACGACGGCCGTCTCCTCGGCGGGAGCGGAGGGTTTTCCGAACAGTGCCGTTTCAGCCATGGTCGTCTCTCGCTGGTGGTGCCGGGCGAATCGACCGTGAATCGTACGTCGCGAGGGAAAAACCCCGAGAAACGTTCGAATCGCCCGGTGTAATTACCCCCCTGCGGAAAAGGTACTCACGGTTGCGGCGGGAAAACACCATCCACCGCCGGGGAAAGGAGACGTGCGAGATAATGAGACGGCTTGGCGATAACAATTGTCCGCATGCTCTTTTCTGTATTATTTTCAAGCGCCTGCTCAGGGGGACCACTACGTGCGCAAGATCCCATTGGATCAACTGACTGAAGGGATGATTCTGGGCCGTTCACTCTACGCCGGCGCGAACCTGCTGTTGCTGGCGGCCGGCGAGCGGCTCGACGATGAGTATATCAAGCGCATCGGCGAACTCGGCTATTCCGCCCTGTTTGTCGAGGATGATGATTTCGATGAAGTCCAGCCGCAGGAGATCATCGAGGAGACGACGCGCCGGGTTTCCGAAGCCGCGGTGTCCGAAGGGGTCGAGTCCCTCGCCCATGCCGTCCACCTCAAGTCGGAAGCGAGCGAGATCACCCGCGAGCTGCTCGAGGAACACCCGGATGTGTTCCGGGTGCCCAACCTACCGGATCTCACCCAGGCCGTATCAACCATCCTGCGCGACATCATCGACAGCCAGGTCCCGTTGATCGATGTCTTCGCGGAGGTCGCCCACTCCACGTACCATTATCGCCATGCTGTGAACGTGGCGGTCATCTCCGTGCTTCTCGGGCGGGAGTTCGGCTACAGCAGCCGTCAACTGCGCGAACTCGGACTCGGCGCGCTCCTCCATGATTTCGGCAAGCTATGCATCCCGGGCGTTTTCGGCCATCCGAAGCACAGCCTGGCGAACGATGCGCTCGAGCGGTTCAAGGAACACCCCACGTTCGGCGCGATGCTGCTCGAGAACGCCGATGAGACGCTGTTCACCGAGCGGCTCACCATCTGGCACCATCACGAGTGGCAGAACGGTAAGGGGTACCCGCAGGGGTTGACGGGGGACAACCAGCCGCCGACGCACACCGGGCCGCTGGAGTCCAACCGCATCTTCCGGTATGCCGAGATCGTCTCCATCGCGGAGGCCTATGACAACCTTGTCAACGGCAACGGCATCATCCCCCGCCCCCTCGCCCCCGCGGATGCCCTCGGGACGATCATGTCCTTCTGCCACAAGCGCTTCAACCAGGCCGCCTGTCACGCGATGACGAAGATCATCTGCCTCTATCCCACCGGCAGCATGGTGCAGATCGTTGACACGGATGCCTTCGGACTGGTCGGGTACTTCGCGGTGGTCAGCGAGCAGACCGAGGACACCGCCCGGCCGCAGGTGATCCTCTACGCGGACCCGGACGGCAACCGGGTGAAACCGAAGACGATCGACTTCAGCCGTGACCAGCGGCTGCGCCTGAAGCTGATGGTCTGAAGCAGCCCCGTACCAGGGTCTGCATCGCCCCTCTCCGTGAATCAAGCGGCCCCGCCCCGGCGGGGTTTTTCTTTTTCCGGCCCTCGGCAGCCGTCGTGCGGTTCCCCACGGGCACAGGCTGCCGGGGGTGCGGCATCGCTTGCCCAAGAGGGCGCCGGTCGCCGACACCATCCTCCGCGGAACCAAGGGGTTACGGCGGGCACACGGCTTGCGGAAAAGGGAAAGCAGCGTTTGTTCCCTACCCGGAGAAGTGAGCATGAAATTCACCGCCTATCCCACCTATATCCTCGGCCGCACCGCCTACGTGTTCGGCGGACCGGCCCTCGACCAGGATCTGCAGGGCGGGCTGGAGGAGTGCCTCGAAACGCTCATCGACAGCGGGGTGCGCCGCGTGGTGCTCACCCTGCGCGGGATGCGTTTCCTGCACTCCACCCTCTTCAGCGGCCTGCTCTCGGTGGAGCGCCGCCTGAGGGAGCTCGGGGGCGACCTCGTGCTCGCGGAAGTGCCCTGGTTTGCCCGCACGATGCTCGCCGAGCTCGGCGTGCTCCACCGCTTCGCCCTCGTCCCCGATGCGCAGACCGTAAGCCGCGCGGAGCGGATGCGGGTCAACCTCGACACGGGCGCCATCCCCGGCTGA
>CAYOKT010000048.1:7529-15717 GCA_964404605.1 uncultured bacterium | reverse complement strand
AAGCCGCGCGGAGCGGATGCGGGTCAACCTCGACACGGGCGCCATCCCCGGCTGAGGAGTACTGTAAGGGCACGGCGCGCCGTGCCCCTACGACGATGGGCGGCAGGGTGGCCTTGTCAGCAGGCAGCCCGGGGTCGCCGACCCCGGGAAACGTCAGCAGGCAGCCTGGGAGCGTTGCGCCGTGCCCCTACGACGCCGGGTGTGCCGGGAAGATCTCCTCGAGCGCCTCGATCAGGGTGGTCGTCTGCTCCTCGTCCCCGACGGTGATGCGCACAGCGTGCGAAGGGTGGCCCGGGACTTCAGTCCCGGGTTTCATAAGCAAGCATCCCGAAGTCGCCGACCCCGGGAAATGTCAGCAGGCAGCCTGGGAGCGTTGCGCCGTGCCCCTACGACGCCGGGTGTGCCGGGAAGATCTCCTCGAGCGCCTCGATCAGGGTGGTCGTCTGCTCCTCGTCCCCGACGGTGATGCGCACAGCGTGCGGCAGGCGGAAGGGTACCATCGGGCGCGCGATGATCCCCCGCACGAGCAGCTCATGGGAGAACCACTCGGCCCGCTCGGGGCTCTCCATCGGCACGAGGATGAAATTCGCCCGGCTGGGCGGGTGGGGCAGCCCGAGGCGGTCGAGGGCGTCGCAGAGGCGCTGCATCCCGCGGCGGTTGGTCTCCCGCGTGAGGGCGAGGAACCGGCTGTCCTCCAGCGCGCCGAGCCCCGCCGCCTCCGCGGAACTCGAGGGCTCGAAGGGGAGCTTCACCTTCAGGATGTTGCTGATGATCTCCTCGTGCGCCACCCCGTACCCGATCCGCACCCCGGCGAGGCCGTACGCCTTCGAGAAGGTGCGCAGGGTGAGCACCTGGTCATGGGGCGCCTCGAGGCTGTCCGGATAGTCCTCCCATTCGCAGGCGTACTCGTAATAGGCTTCGTCCATGACCACCAGCACCCCGCCGGGGAGCGCGGCGAGGAAACGGGCGTACTCCTCGCGACCGAACGCGGTCCCGGTGGGGTTGTTCGGGTTGGCGAGGTAAATCAGCTTCGTCCGCGGCCCGGCGGCCTCGAGGATCGCCTCCAGGTCGAAGGTGTAGTCTTTCAGCGGGACGGTCTTCAGCGACAGGTTCTGGGCGTGGGAGAGGACATAGAAGCCGATGAAGGTCCCTTCCGCCGTGATCACCTCGTCGCCCGGCTGCAGGTAGGCCCGCATGGCGGCGGCGAGGATGCCTTCGCTGCCCGACCCCGCGGCGATCTTTTCCACCCCCACCCCGAGCCGCGCCGCCAGCGCCTTCCGCAGGGCGAGCCCGCCGGTGGGATAGAGGGACAGGTCCGCCTGTACTTCCCGCATCCGCGCGAGCGCCTTCGGTGAGGGACCCAGGGGGTTCTCATTGCTCGCCAGCTTGATGATCCGCTCCAGACCCAGTCGTGCGCGGATCTCTTCAACCGTTCTGCCGGGTTGGTACGGGGTGAGGCGCTGAATGTGGGGGGGAGCCTGCGGCGGTTTCATGCGGTCGGCCGTCTACCCGTTGGATGAAGGTTCGCCCTGCACAGTCTCGCGGGAAAGGTAGCGAGCGGCGCGGGGGTGCCGCAAAGGGGGGCTCTCCGCCGCCCCCCATGCCGCGGGGATGGCGAGGTTCATGCACCCGCCCCCCTCCAGCGGCCGAATAAAACCTGCTCCCGGCGGCCGGGGGGGAAAACGCCTGCCGGGCCGCTTCTCTCCCTTACAGGTCCAGCGGCCTTCCGACGAAAATACCGAGGGATTCGGCGACCCGGATGCGCTCACCGTTGGGGTTCACCTTCTTCTGCTTGCCCGCGGCTTCCTTGATCGGGGTGTCCTTGATGCTGCGGCCCTTGAGGGTGACCATGCGGCCGAATTTCTTCTCCGCGATGAGCTCCACGGCGTGCACGCCGAAACGGGTGCCGAGGGTGCGGTCGAAGGAGGAGGGGGTGCCGCCGCGCTGCAGGTGGCCGAGTACGATGCTGCGCGTGTCGACCTTCAGGTGCTTGCTCACCATCTCGGCGAACCAGAGGCCCGGGGAATCCGAATGGCGGCGCTTCTCATAGACGCCCAGCTTGTTGGGCTTCGGCACCGCCGCCTCGGCGACCACGGCGATGGAGAAGGTGCTGCCGCGGGCGTACCGCTGCTTGATGAACATCAACGCCGCTTCCAGGTCGTAAGGGATTTCGGGGATCAGGATGAGGTCCGCCCCGCCGGCGATCCCCGACTCCATGGCGATCCAGCCGGCATCGCGCCCCATCACCTCGAGGACCATCGTCCGGCGGTGCGACTCGGCGGTGGTGTGCAGCTTGTCGATGGCGTCGGTGGCGGTGTTGACCGCCGTGTTGAACCCGAACGTCAGGTCCGTCGCCAGCAGGTCGTTGTCGATCGTCTTCGGCACCCCGACCACCGGCATGCCCTTCTCGAAGAACTGCTGCGCGATGGTCATCGTCCCGTCCCCGCCGATGACCACCAGGGCATCCAGCCCCAGCGCCGTGAAGTTCTCCATGCACCTGTCGGAGAGATCCATCCGCTTCACGGTGCCGTCGATGTCGCGGTACTCGTAGTCGAAGGGGTTACCGCGGTTGGTCGTGCCGAGAATGGTCCCGCCCTTCGGCAGGATGCCCCGCACCGTGTCGAGGGTCAATGGGGTGATGTTCCGGGTGTCGATCAGCCCCTCGAAGCCGTCCTCGATGCCGATGATCTCCCAGTTGTACCGGATGCGCGCCGTCTTCACCACGGCGCGGATCACGGCGTTCAGGCCGGGAGCATCCCCTCCGCCGGTGGTGATTCCGATCCTCATCATCTCCCCCGCCTCTGCAAGACTGTGACGCCCCGCCGAGTGTTCTCGCAGCCGGATCGTATAGCTCGACGACAGCTTTGGGAGAAGATAACCGAGGAGCAGGAACCTCGCAAACCCCACCCCTCTCGCATCTCATTCAAAACCCGCACTTGCGGGGGGTGGGAAGGCGGCGGTACGATACGCGCATGGATGGTTCATGGGAAGCCGGTCACCGAGGGGGCCGGCGGTGAAAACCCGCCCGCACCGTCGGCAAGCCCGTGTGGCGGCGCTTTTCGCCCTGCTGATGGCGGCCGCGCCGTGGGCGTCGTCGTCCGCCGCGGCGCAAAGCGCGGAGGCGGCACCGGGCGCGGGGGAGGGCGGCGAAGTGCGGCTGCACCGCGTGCGCATCGAGGGGGTGCGGACGCTCCCGCGGGCGGAGGTGCTCTCCCTGCTCGGCCTGCGGGAGGGGGACCAGGTCCACGTGGAGCAGCTCGCCGCCGCCCGCGACTCCCTGGCGAGCGGGCTCGCCGGCCGGGCCGGGCGCCCCTTCGCGCGGGTGGTGCGCTACGAGTGGCGGAGAACCGCCGCCGCCGGGGATGCCGTCGATCTGACCGTCGAGGTGGACGAGGGCCCCGCGGCGGTGGTCGACACGGTGCTCCTGGCCGGCCCCCTCGCCGGGCGGGAGGAGGAGATCCGCGCGCTCATCTCCACCCGGCCGGGGCGACCATTCGACCCGGAGCGCTGGAACCGTGATATCGCCCGCATCGCCGAGCACCTCGAACGGGGCGGGTACCCCTTCGCGCGGATAGTCACCCGCCCGCTGGTGCCCTCCTTCCGCGGTGGCGAGGTGGGGGTGGAGGCCGGGCTCGAGGTCATCCCCGGGATCGCGGTGCGGGTGGAGCGGATCGAGGTCGCCGGCCTGACCCGCACCGACCCGCGGGTGGTCCGGCGGCGCCTGCGCCTCGAAACCGGCGCGCTGTACGACGCCTGGCGGGCGGAGGCCGCCCGCCGCCGCCTGCTGCGCACCGGCTGGTTCGCCGAGGTGCTGGGGCCCGAGCTGTTCCGCGACCACCGGGGCCGGTACGGCCTGCTCTACCGTGTCGAGGAGCAGCCGACCAGCCTCGCCGAGGGGGCGCTGGGGTATGCGCCGGAGGTGCCGGGGGGCGGCGGGGGCCTGATGGGCAGCCTGGATGCCCGCCTCGCCAACCTGCTCGGCTCCGGGCGGGAGTTCTCCCTCCACTGGCGGCGCGACAGCGATGCCCTCGGCGCCTTCTCGCTCTCCTACCTCGAACCCTACCTCCTCGGCGGCCCGGTGGACCTCGAACTCTCCCTCGCGCAGGAGGTGGCGGACACCCAGTACGTGGCGGCGAGCTGGGCGGTGGGCGGCCGCGCGGCGGTGGGGGAGGCCTGGAGCGCCGCCGCGCGCCTGGCCGGACGCTCGGTGAGCCCCGACAGCCTCGCCTCCGGCCCGGACACGACGAGCTACACCCTGCTGGGGGCGGTTGTGTCCGTCGAGCGGGAGACGCGTGACCGTCCCCTGAACCCCTCGCGCGGCGGCTGGTACCGGGTGCGCGGCAGCCGCCAGTGGCCGGTGGGCGGCGAGGAGGGACTCAGGTTGGGCCGCAGCGGTCTCGACTTCGAGCAGGCGGTGCCGCTCCGCCCCGGCTGGGTGGCCTTCGGCGGGCTGCACCTGCGGGATGTCCGCGCGGAGAACGGCCGGGCGCCGGTCGCCGAGTGGCCGCGGATCGGCGGCGCGAAGACCGTGCGCGGCTATGCCGAGCGCAGCCTGCTCGCCCCGCGCGCCGGCTGGCTGAACCTCGAGGTGCGCTACCTGACGGGCGGGGACGGGCGGGTGGGCCTGCTCGCCGACCTCGCCGTGCTCGACGGCCCGGCGGGCACGACCTGGAAGGGTTCCTACGGCGCGGGCGCGCAGGTGGCGGCCGGCGCCGGCCTGCTCATGGTCGCTGTCGCCCTGCCCGCCGGCGAGGGGTTCAGCGCCGCGGTGGTCCATCTCCGCGTGATCGCGCGGTTCTGAGGCGCAAACGGAGGGTGGCCCGGGATTTCAATCCCGGGTTTCATAATGGTATCCGTGATAAACTCAACTTGTTGCGAGAACCTGAAACCGCGATCTCAATCACCACCTGAAACGTCATCTTCCAGAAATGGCATAGCACTCTTGGGTTACTGGATGATCGAGCACCATCCTGTCACTGCTAAACCCCTGTTTATCAATAGCGCAATGAGGTTATCGCGGGAATATCGCGGAATGAGCCATTCGTCTTGCGCGGGAAGAATGCACCCCCTATGTTGAAGCATCCCCGCAGACTGGCACGGAGGCGCTTATGAGACGGGTTCGCTTCTTCCGGCCCTTTCTGCCCTTCTGGTTCTTCCTCCTCTTGCCCGCAGCCCAAGTCAACGCCCAGGACAGCCTGAATATCTCCCTGCTGAACAGCCTGTACCACGCCTGGGATATGCCGGTACGGGTCGTCCTGTCGGACAACTACGCCTACATCTCCACCTCCAGGACCGGGCTCTACATCCTGAACATCTCCGATCCGGCGAACATCCGCGAGGCGGGGTACTGCCCGACCTCCGGGTTCGCCGAGGGGATCGCGCTGTCGGGCGATCTCGTCTACCTGGCGGACTGGGCGGGGGCGCTGCACCTGATCGATGTCTCCGACCCGGAGCGGCCGGTGGAGACCGGGACCCTGGAGACCTCGGGCTCTCCCTGGGCGGTGGCGGTCGAAGGGATGTATGCCTATCTCGCGGAGTCGCAGAGTCTCCGCGTGGTCGCCGTCGAGGACCCTTCGGCGCCGGTCAGCGTCGGGTTGCTCGAGCTGCCGGACCATGCATGGGATCTCGCGGTCGAGGGTTCCCTGGCATACGTCGCGGATGGCGACAGCGGGCTTTTCATAGTCGATGTTTCCGAGCCTTCGGAACCTGTTATTCTCGGCTATGAAGAGGTCCCCGCGCACGCCGCCGGCGTAGAGCTTTCCTTTCCCTACGCGTATGTCAGGGACGATGTGGGCGGTTTCCGCATCCTGGATGTCTCCCATCCGTCGGAACCGGTGTTTCTCGGACACTATTCCTCCGGAGCGAACGACATACGCAGGTTCGACCTCCGGGGGAACCTGGTCTATCTCACACCGGGTTACGGGGGGATGCAGATCGTCGATGTCTCCGACCCGTCCGACCCCGTGGAGGCGGGTAGCTTCAACGAGATGGGTGTCTTTTACGACGTGGGGGTTCAGGGGGACGTCGCCTTCCTCACCGATTTGTACCACGGTTTCTACGCGATGGACGTGTCGAACCTGCAAATGCCCGAGCTGATCGGCGACTACCACTCCGGGTGGCTCGAACGGGTGGTTCTCGACGGGTCGTACGCCTACCTGCCGGAGACGAGCGCCGGGCTGCACATCGTCGACATCTCCGATCCGGAGAACGCCCACGAAGTAGAATTCTACAATGAGTACGGGGGGGTGCTGGATGTGGCGCTCCTCGATGGATATGCGTATGCGGCCCTCGGGAGCGACGGCCTCGCGATTCTCGATGTCTCCGACCCGGCCGCGACCGTCGAACTGGACCGGCTGAATCTGCCCTGGTACACGCGACTCGTCGAGGCGCAGGGCTCCCGTGTCTATGTGCTATGGGATTTCGCCGTACACATCTACCAGGTTGTCGACCCGACCAACCTGTGGGAGATCGGCATGGTCCCGCTCGATGGCGACTACCAGGAGATAAAGATATCCGGCGACTATCTCTATGTCGCCTATGGTCAGAACGGGCTGGCTATTTACGACGTCTCGGATCCCTCCGACCCGGTGGAGGCGGGGACGCTGACCTCGCTCCTCAGGGTACATGATGTCGAGGTCCGGCCGCCGTATGCTTACGTGGCGAGCGAACAGTATGGGATCAACATCGTGGATGTCTCTGATCCCGCCAACATGGCAGAAGTCTCCTCGCTGCCGATGCCGGGCGGGGCGAAGGGCGTTTCCGCCTCCGGGGATACGTTGTACGTCGCAACCTATAACCGCGGTCTCCGGATGGTGGATGTCTCGGACCCGGAGAACCCGGTGGAGATCGGGTACTACGAGACCCCGGGCAAGGCACGCGGTCTCGTCGGGCGGGACGGGTTGGTGTATCTCGCGGACCAGTACCATTTCGAGATCTTCGATGTGTCGATGACGGATGATGTGGCGGAGGGAAGCGCCGGAGCGGTGCCCGCGCGGTACCGGCTCGCGCCCCCGTACCCGAACCCGTTCAACGCGCAGGTGCGGTTCACCGTGACTTTGCCGGCCGCCGGGCTGCTGCGGGCGGAGGTGTACGACCTCGCCGGGCGGCGGGTGGCGCAGGTCTTCCGCGGTTCCGCGGGGCCGGGCCGGCGGGTGCTCACCTGGCGGCCGGAACCCACTGTCGCGTCCGGCATCTACCTGTTGCGCCTCTCCGCCGGCTCCTGGTCCGACGCGCGCAAGGTCGTGCTGCTGAAGTGACCCTCCGCTTCCCACGGACCGGAACGCTGGGGACCCCGCCTGCCTGCAGCAGGGTCCCCGTGTTTCGTGGCGGCGGGGCGGGGCGATGGGTGGCCCGTGGCTCTTGCCACGCCACCTGCCTCGGCGTAGCCCTTGCGTAGACGGGTATCCCGACACTTCGGGAGAAGGGGGGGCCGGGTTTCATAAGAATTTCCGCGACGGGTGGCCCGGCAAGCGATCCCGTATTCCTGCATCCCGCCGCGCTTTCCCCTCTCCCGCGGGAAGCTCCATGTTTCGCCCCCGGGCGGCGGGGTGCTATCTTCCGCCGAACGAGGCGAACCCGGTGAATTGGTCCACTAATCCGGTGAGGGGGAGAACAGGGCATGGAAAAACTCGTGCGCGGGCGTGTGTGGAAGTACGGCGACGACATCAACACCGATGTCATCTTCCCCGGCAAGTACACCTACACGGTGAACGACCCGGAGGAGATGGGCCGTCACGCGATGGAGGACCTGGACGGCGAGTTCACCGAAAAGGTGCAGCCGGGCGATGTGGTCATCGCGGGGAAGAACTTCGGTTGCGGCAGCAGCCGTGAACAGGCGGCGGTCTGCCTGAAGGTCCGCGGTGTCGGCGCGGTCATCGCGCCCAGCTTCAGCCGCATCTACTTCCGCAACGGCGTCAACACCGGCCTGCCGCTGATCACCAGCGCCGAGGCGGGCGGCCTGTTCGAGCACGGCGATAGCATCGAGATCGACTTCGAGGCGGGCGAGATCCGCGGGGAACGCGGGTCGGTGCGCTTCCCTCCGTACAGCGACTTCGTCTTCGGCATCATGGAGGCGGGCGGGCTGATCCCCTACACCCGCAAGCGGCTGGGACTGGACAAGGAGAGCGCTTCGTAGGAACCGGGCCCCCGGCCGCCGGATGGTCTCCCACCCCGCCGCCGCACGGTTTCT
>CAYOKT010000048.1:4811-7429 GCA_964404605.1 uncultured bacterium | reverse complement strand
GGAACCGGGCCCCCGGCCGCCGGATGGTCTCCCACCCCGCCGCCGCACGGTTTCTTGCCGGGAAGCGCCGCTCGGGGTTGCCGGCGGTGTGGGGAGCCCTACTCAGGGTCGCCGTACAGGGCCAGTTCGCTCAGCTCGCAGAGCATGTGCCCGAGGAAGGCGTGCATCTCCTGGATGCGCTGCACGTCCTCCGAGGGCACCACGACACTCAGGTCGCAGGCCTCCCGCAGCAGACCCCCGCCGCTGCCGAGAATCCCCAGCACCCGGGCCTGTTTTTCCCGCGCGGCTTCCGCCGCACGGGCGAGATTCCCGGAGTTCCCCGTGGTGCTGATCAGGATCAGCAGGTCGCCGGGCGCGGCGAGGCCCTCCACCTGACGGGCGAAGACGTTCTCATAGCCGATGTCGTTCGCCCCCGCGGTGAGCAGCGAGCTGTCGGTGGTCAGGGCGATGGCGGGCATGGCGGGCCGCTTCAGGTGATGCACCAGGCGGATGACCCATTCGGCGGCCCAGTGCTGGGCGTCCGCCGCGCTGCCGCCATTGCCCGCGAGCAGCACCTTCCCCCCGCCGCGGAAGGTCTCCACCACGAGGCTAACCGCCTCCGCCGCCTGGCCGGTCACCTCGTCCATCCGGCGCGCGGCCTCGAGGTGCGCCTGCAGCCGGCGCTCGATTTCCACCCGGTAGTCCATCCGGTCTCCCCTCGTGGATCGGTCCACCAGTCCTCTCCTCGGCGAAAGATAGGTGATCCGCCGCCCGGTTCGGTACCTTTACGGCAGGGATAACGACAGGACCGGGAGCGATGAGGGAATGGACCGAACTGGCGCTCACCCTCGGCACCTGGGGAGCGCCCCCGCCCGGCGCGGAGCTTCAGGTGCGGGTGCTCGAGGGGCTCGCGGAGGCCGCCCGCGCCGCGCGGGCCCGGGTGCGGGTCGAGCTGTACGGGGACCGCAACGAGGACCGTGAAGCGCTGGCCGAGGCGGTACGGTTGCGGGAGAGCGGGGCGCCCCTCGAGCCGGTGCTCCGGCTGGAGCCGCGCAGCGACCGCTTCGAGGCGGCGGCGCGGGCCGGGGTGCGCGAGGTGGTCTTCGAGGCGCCGGTCAGCTTCGAGCGGGCATGGCGGCGGCTTCAACCCTTCGATGTTGATGCGTCCCCGGTGTACGCCTCTTGGGCGGCGCGGGAGGCGGCGCTCGCCGGGCTGCGCCCGGAGATCGCCCTCGCCGACATCACCCGTGCAGAGCCGGAGGATGTCGTGCAGGTCCTGCGAAGTGTGGCGAGAGACCTTACTTCTCGTGGTGTGCGTCCCCGCTGGCGGGTGGTGGATGGCCTCGGCCTCGCCGGTCCGCCGGGCGGCGCACGCCTGCCGCGCTCCCTCGCGGGCTGGGTGCGTCTGTTGCGGAAGCAGGGGGGAGCGGAGCCGGGCGAAATCGCCGTGCAGGCCGCCGACACCCTCGGCCTCGGCCTGGCGAACCTGCTGGCCGGGTGCCGCGCCGGCGCTTCACCGGCGGCGAGCCTCTTCGGTCTCGGGCACGGCGCCGGCTGGGCGGCGAGCGAGGCGGCCCTCCTGCACCGGTTCGGGCTGAAAACCGACCTGCGTGCGCTGGTCCGCCTGAAGCCCCTCCTCGACCCGGGCGGCCGCCGCCGCGACGGGGGCCGTCCCCTCGCCTCCGGGCGGGCCTGGCAGGTCCCGGCCGGCACCACCCCGGAAGACCTGGGCGGCAGGCTCGCCGAGCATATCCCCTTCGATCCCGAACCCGTGCTGGGGGTGCGTCCCGAGCCGCTGCTGACCGACCTCTCCGGCCATGCCGGGGTGCTCCACCTCCTCCACCGGCATTACCCCGCGCACCATTTCGAGACCGGGGATCCCCGCATCCTGGCGATCAGCGAGGAGTTCGAGAGGCAGTTCCACGAGGGCAGGCAGCAGCCGGTGAGCTGGGAAGAGCTGGAGCCGATCGCGCGCGAGGCGGGCGTGCTCCCGGCCGGGCCCGCGGGGGAGGGTGGGGAGTAACCGAACCGGCTACTCGCGCTCGACCACCTTGAAGTCCTTCCCCTCCGCGCCGAAGCGTTTCCGGCCATAGGCCCGGGCTTCCTTACGGGTGGCGAACGCCCCGACCCACACCGCGTACAGTGTCTTGCCGCCCCGTTTCAGGGGGGTAATCTCGACCCTGCGGCCCGCCGCCCGCTGGCGGGCCGCCAGCCGCTCGGCGTTCGCCCGCGCGCCGAAGGCCCCGATCTGCACGGCGTAGCGTTTGACAGGCGGAGGCGGGGGCGGGGCGGGTTCTGGGACCGTGCCGCGGAACAGCCGGCTCGCCAGGCCGGGCTGCGCGCGCAGCTTCTCCAGCGCCGCCTCGGCCCCGGGTCCGTCGCCGATCAGGCGGCGGTAGCCGTACAGGTGGAACCAGGCGAGGGCGGCCTGTTCTGGCGAGGCGCCGCCGGAACGGGTGAGGCGTTCGAAGCGGGTCGCCGCTTCGAGGCCGTCGGGCTCGAGCAGCGCGCGCGCCAGCGCTTCTTCCGCGCCGCTCCAGGCGCCGCTCTCCAGCCCGGCGCGGAGGGAGTCCACCCGCCCCTCGAGCGCGAGATCGACCACCGGCCCGGCGGGGTGCACCCCGGAGGCGCGCGCCCCG
>CAYOKT010000048.1:0-4711 GCA_964404605.1 uncultured bacterium | reverse complement strand
CGCCGCGAGGACCCACCACCCGGACAGGGTAAAGCCGATGCGCCGACCCAGCCGAACGGGTTGAACCTGAAGCGGATGAACCATCCGGTCTCCCGACACCTTTCCGTGGCGCAGTATACGGCGCCCGCCGGGTTGCTTCAAGTGAGCGGCCGTCTTTGCACCCCGGTTGATACGGGCGCGAAGTGTCATCTGGGGTACATCGCTCCCGTGCCGCCCGGCCGCCGCCTCCCTGCCCCTACACCGCTTCCCCGCACCCCGCCGCTCGGCAAACTCCCCAGTAACACTTGTCTCCGCGGCAATCCGGGGCGTATTCTGCCGGTAGCGGAACCGTTGCCTCGCCTTTAGCACCGGGAGACCGCACAGGGAGCCGAAAATCCCCGCCAGAAGGAGGAAACCCCGTGAAGCTTACGACCCGCACCAGCATGCGGCTTGGTGTGCGCTCTGTCGCCGCCGGCCTGATGCTCGCACTGATCGCCGGGCTCGCGTTCGCCAAGCCCGCCACGCGGAACCGTGATGAGATCCCCAACGAGTACAAGTGGGACCTGTCGCAGATCTACCCGGACTGGGATGCCTGGCAGGCCGACCTGCAACGCCTGCAGCAGTTGATGGAGGAGTACGCCGGCCTGAAGGGAACCCTGTCGGAGGGGCCGCAGGCGGTGCTCCACGCGATGAAACTGGGTGATGAACTCGGGATGCTCGCGTACAAGGTCTATGCCTACCCGGCCCTGATGCGCGACAGCGACACCCGCAACAACGAGATCGCCGCCAATCTCCAGCAGGTGATGATCGCCTTCGCCCGGTTCGGCGCGGCCACCGCGTGGTTCAACCCGGAGCAACTCGCCATCGGCGAGGAGACCATGCGCGGGTGGATCGACTCCACCCCGGAACTCCAGCCCTACCGTTTCCCCCTGATGGACCTCTACCGCCAGCAGGAACACGTCCTCGATGAGGAGGGCGAGAAGCTGCTCGCCTATGCCTCGCCGTTCAACCAGGTTCCCAAGTCGGCTTTCCAGGAGCTTTCCACCTCGGACATCGACTTCGCGAAGGTGACCCTCTCCACCGGCGAGGAGGTGACCGCCTCGTACGGCACCTACATCTCCATCCTGCAGAACTCCTCCGTGCAGGCGGACCGTAAGGCGGTCTTCGATGCCTTCTACGGCGCTTACGAGGACAACCTGAACACCTACGCGGCGATCTACAACGGTATCCTGCAGCGCGACTGGTTCCTCGCCCAGGCGCGGAACTACGAGAGCACCCTCGCCGCCGCCCTCGACGGCAATGACATCCCCACCGGGGTCGTCGAGACCCTGATCAACACCGCGCGCGAGGGCTCCGGCGTTCTGCAGCGCTACCACGAACTGCGCAAGAAGATGCTCAAGCTGGATGAGTACCACCTCTACGACACCTCCGCGCCGCTGTTCGAGTTCGACAAGAAGTACGATTACGAGGAGGTGCAGGACGAGATCGTCGCCTCGGTCAAGCCCCTGGGCAAGGACTACCAGGAGACGATGCGCCGGGCCTTCAAGGAGCGCTGGATCGACGTGTACGAGAACGAGGGCAAGCGCTCGGGGGCGTACTCCTTCGGCGTGTACGGCGTCCACCCGTACATGTTGATGAACTACAATGACGAACTCGACGATGCCTTCACGATGGCGCACGAGCTGGGCCACACGATGCACACCATGCTCGCCTACGGCACCCAGCCCTTCGCCACCGCGCAGTACACCATCTTCGTCGCCGAAGTCGCCTCGACGATGAACGAGCGGCTCTTCCTCGACTACCTGCTCTCCCGGACCAAGGACCCGCTGGAGCGGGCGGCGCTGCTCCAGTACCAGATCAACAGCATCATCGGAACCTTCTACACCCAGGTGCTCTTCGCCGACTTCGAGCTGCGGGCGCACCGGATGGTCGAGGAGGGCCGGCCGATCACCGCGGACGCCCTGAGCCAGGTCTACCTCGAGGTGATCCGCGATTACTACGGCGATTCGGCCACGATCGATGACATCGCCGGCATCACCTGGTCGCGCATCCCCCATTTCTACAACAGCCCGTACTACGTGTACCAGTATGCCACCTGCTTCGCCTCCTCGGCCGTGCTGCACGATGCGGTCACCACGGGGAGCAGGAAGGAGCGCAAGGCGGCGACGGAACGCTACCTGGATCTCCTCCGCAGCGGCGGGAACGACCATCCGATGAACCAGTTGAAGAAGGCCGGGGTCGACCTGAGCAAGCGGGAAACCGTGCAGGCGGTCATCGACCAGCTCGACAGCCTCATCGGCCAGCTCGAGAAAGAACTGGCAAAGGTCAAGAGCTGATCGTGGCGGCGGTGCGCCGGCGGTGGCCGCCTTTTCGCCGTGAACACCGCGCATCCGCGGGAGTTTCCACCGGTCCGGTCCCATGCGGGTCCGGGCCGGTGTTTCTGCCGTGTCTCGCTCTCCCGGCCGGGAGAAGGGATGGAAAGGCCGCCTCGCAGCTGACGGCGGGCGCGGCGGAGGCTACCTTTATGCCGGGTGGCCCGGGGCGCCTGCCATCCGTAGTCCGTCGGCTGACGGACGAAGGGGGGTGCCCCGGGTTTCATAGCCGCCTTTGCAACGCTTCGGCGTGCCGGGCAGCATCCCGGAATACCTGCCGGTGAGACCAACCGGATGAGGAAATGGGCACGTTACCGATGGCATCCCACCTTTTCCCGCCGCGGCGGTTGAGGGCCCCCGGGGCCGGTGGGAAGGGGAAGGCGACCCTCCGCGCGCGGGAGGAGATCGACGAGCGCTACCGCTGGGAGCTGGCGGACATCTTCCCCGATCGCGCCGCCTGGGAGGCCGCCTGCGGGGAGCTGGAGCGCCGGATCGAGGAGGTTGTCGCGCTGAAGGGCACGCTCTCGCAAAGTGCCGCGCGCCTGCTCGACCTGTTCCGCCTCAGCGATGAACTCGGTCAGCTCGCCCACCGCGTGTGGTACTGGGCGGCGCTGCGCTATGACGAGGACCAGCGGGACAACGGGATCGGCGCCCTCCGCCAGCAGGTGCAGGCGTTGATGGCGAAGTGGTCCACCGCCACCGCGTGGGTGAACCCGGAGATCCTCGCCATCGGCCGGGAGACCCTCCGCGCCTGGCTGGCGGGCAGCGAGGACCTTGCCCTCTACCGTTTCGCCCTCGAGGACCTCTTCCGCAAACAGGAGCATGTCCTCGACGAGGCGGGCGAGCAGCTTCTCAGTTACGCCGCCCGGTTCCGCGCCACGCCTTCGGAGGCATACCAGGCGCTCTCCACGGCGGACATCCGTTACCCGACGATCGTCCTCAGCGACGGCGAGGAGGTGACGGTGACCTATGGCCGCTACCGCGCCATCCTCGCCACCCGCCGCGAGCAGAAGGACCGCGCCGCCGCCTTCGAGGCGCTGTACACCACCTTCGAGGCCGCGTTGAACACCTACGCCGCGCTGTACAACGGCGTCTGCCAGCGGAGCTGGTTCTATGCCCGCGCGCGCAAGCACCCCGGAACCCTCGAGGCGGCCCTCTTCGGAGACAACATCCCCCGGGAGGTGGTCGAGACCCTGATCGCGGTCACGCGCGGGAACACCGAGCCCCTGCGCCGGTACCACCGGCTGCGCAAGCGCGCCCTGGGGCTGGAGAGCTACCACCTCTATGACGGGTCCATCCCCCTCGTCGAGCTGGAGCGCCTCTACCCTTACGACAAGGTCTCAACGTGGATTCTCGATTCGGTCGCTCCGCTCGGCGGGGAGTACCGGGAGAAGATGAGCCGGGCGTTCACCGGCCGCTGGATCGACGTCTACGAGAACGAGGGGAAACGCTCCGGGGCCTATTCGGCGGGCGTGTACGGCGTGCATCCCTACATGCTGCTCAACTACAACGACACCCTCGATGATCTCTTCACCCTCGCGCACGAGCTGGGCCACACGATGCACACCCTGCTCGCCTACGAGTCCCAGCCCTTCGTCTACGCGGACTACTCGATCTTCGTCGCCGAGGTCGCCTCGACGCTGAACGAGGCGCTGCTCCTCGACACCCTCCTCGCCCATAGCGAGGACCCCCGCGAGCGGGCTGTCCTCCTGCAGCATGCGATCGACACCATCCTCGGGACCTACTACTCCCAGGTGCTCTTCGCCGAGTTCGAGTGGAAAGCGCACCGGCTCGCCGAGGAAGGAAAACCGATCACCGCCGAGGCGCTCAACGAGCTCTATTCCGGCCTGCTTCAGGCCTACTACGGCGATGCGGTGGACCTCGATGACCTCTACCGGATCACCTGGGCGCGCATTCCGCACTTTTACGGCAGCCCGTTCTATGTCTACCAGTACGCCACCAGCCTCGCCGCCTCGGCGGAACTGGCGCGGGAGATCCGGCGGGCGGGGGAGAGCGAGCGCGGTGAGGTTGTACGGAGGATTCACGGCCTGCTGCGCGCCGGGGGGAGCGATTACCCGATGGAGCTGCTCCGGCGCGCCGGGGTGGACCTCAGCCGCCCGGAACCCTTCCGCGCCGTCGGCGAGCGCCTCGACCGCCTCGTCGGCCGGCTGGAGGAGGAGCTGACCGCCCTCGGCGTCCTCCCGAACGGGTGAACAGCTTGTCTTGCGGTCAGCAGGCGTAGCCGTCGGGTGGCCCTGTCAGCTTTGATAACAGGGTCTGATAGAATCTTTCAGTGTTAATCTGCAAACACAGGACATAATAACAAAGAAACCCTGCTGTCAGAGCCAGCAGGGCCGCAC
>CAYOKT010000047.1:11794-22145 GCA_964404605.1 uncultured bacterium | reverse complement strand
GGCAGCCCGGGAGCGATTTACCCGCCGCGGCGGGCAAGTCCCGGGAGGTTGGGGCACGGCGCGCCGTGCCCCTGCGACGTCGGTAAATATCTCGGAAATCAGCTCGCCGTGGCGGGTGGGCAGGCAGGTTCCGGGAGCAGGAGATCAACCTTTGGTGGGTACCCCTTCGAGGGCGAGGAGGGCCCGTTTCAGGTGCAGGCCGCCGGTGAACCCGCCGAGCGCACCATTGGCCGCGAGCACCCGGTGGCAGGGGATGGCGATGGGCACCTGGTTGGTTGCCATGGCGCGGCCGACCGCCCTCGCCGCCTTCGGCCTGCCCACCCGGGCCGCCAGTTCGCCGTAACTCACCGTGGACCCGGCCGGAACCTGTCGCAGGGCTTCGTACACCTCCCGGCGGAACGCACCGCCGAGCGCCTTGCGTGAAACCGGCCACCGCGCAATGGCCCGACGGTCTTCCCCCGTGAAGTAGGCCCGGAGAGCCTTCTCGAGCGCCCCGGCCTCTTCTCCGCCCGGCTCCGCGAGGGGGGCGATCTTCTCCAGCATCCCGGTGAGATCATCCGCCGGGAGGTTCAGCCGGATCGCAAGCAGCTCGCCGTCCTCGAGGACGGCGAGCACGCGTCCGACGGGCGTATCTTCCATGAGGGTGTAATGCGGTTGCATCCTGCTCTCATCTTGGAATCGTGAATCTCCCGACCCCATATTTAGCACCGTGTGAGAAAGAGCGCAAGGGTCGCCGCCTTTCCCGGGACCAGAGGTTGCACGCGGGCGGCCGCCCCTGACCTGTCACCGCCGAACGGAATGGCATCGCCATGAGCCTGTTCCTCGATACGCCTCGTCTGTTCCTCCGCTCGCTGACCCTGGATGATGTGAAGGCGATCCATGCCATCCGCAGCGATCCGGATGCGATGCGTTATATCGCTTCCGGACCCCAGCCCGATATCGAGGTCACCCGCGAGCGCATCCGGAAGATGATGGATTTCCAGAGGTGGCTCGGGTACAGCCTCTGGGCGGTGGTGTTGAAGGAGAGCGGCGAGGTGATCGGGGATTGCGGGTTGATCCCCCTCGAGCGGAAGGGGCCCGATGTGGAGCTGGGCTGCCACATCCGGAAGGACTGGTGGGGCCAGGGGTATGCCACCGAGGCGTCGAAGGCCTGCCTGCGGTACGGCTTCACCGCGCTGGAGCTGGATGAGATCGTGGCGGTGATCGTTCCGGAAAACCTCGCCTCGCGCCGGCTGGCGGAAAAATGCGGGATGCGGGAAACGGGGATCGGGATCTATTACGGCATCGAGCAGGTCATGTACAAGATCCGCCGCAGCGACCCCGCCGCCCAGCTTCTCCTCGGCGACTAAACCCGGCCGGGACCGCCATGCGCCTCTCCATTCCGCCGGGGGAATGTGAACGGTTCTTCCACCGCTTCCTGGGTGAAAACGCCCCCCTGCGCCTCGCATCCCTCCGGCAGGACGAGATCGAGCTGATTGTCACCCGGCCGGTCAGGTTCTCATTGTTTCTGCGGGAGTTCCAATTGCGAAACGGTTCTCTCGAAGCGAAGCTCTATCCCGCATGGGTTCGTCCGCTCGCCGGGTATCTTCTGAAACGTGGTGGAGGGGGGAGGATTCAACTCAGCGGCGGCCGGCTCTCCCTGAAACTCCCCGACGCGCTGGACCGGTTCGTCACCTGGGAGAGCATCGATGTCACCCCCGGGGGCATCGAGCTTGTGGGGGAGCCGGCGCTCCTGGGATAGGCTACGATTCGATTGCCCGCCGATACATTTGCAGGTTGCGCTCCGCGACCGAATCCCAATTCATGTCATCTTCCCGGCAGCGTTTAGCGACGTTCGCTTGCATCCTGCGCAGCCCGTCACGGTCCTTCAGGATCTCGATTATTGCTTTCCTCAGTGCCTGTCCATCCCCCGGGGGGATCAGCCGCCCGTTGTACCCGTCCCGGACCAGCTCCGGGAACGTCCCCACCCGGCTCGCGACCAGCGGTTTGCCGAACTCGAACGCGGTGAGGGCCACGGCGCTTTGCGTGGCGTCCAGGTACGGCGCCGCGACGAGGGAGCTGCGATGGAGAAAGGTGATGATCTCCTCGTTGCCCAGGTAGCGGTTGTGTATTTCGACGTTCGGGTGTTTTTCCCAGCGCGACAGGTCGCGGTCGATCCTGCCTGCGCCCCCGATGATGAACCGCGCCTCCGGCACCTCGCGCAGGACCCCCGGGATGGCGTCCAGCAGCAGCTCGACCCCCTTGTAGCGGTCGACACGGCCCCACTGCAGCACCGTGGGGAACTCCTCGCCGGGAGGGTTCTCCGGCTCGAACAGACGGAAGGTCTCGTTCGCCCCGTTGAGGAGGGAGACGACGCTCTCCTCCGGCCTCCCCGACAGCTCGATGACCCTGCGTCTCAATGCTTCCCCGTGCTGCACGATAATTCGGGCGTGCCGTGTGACATAGGTGCGGAAGAGACTGTGCGAGAGGCGGGGCCGGACGCCGAAATGCTCGTCGTAATCGTGGATCGTGTGGATTTTCGGGATGCGGGGGGTGCCCATGTACAGGGGAACCTGGTGCCCGGAGACGCCGTTGAAGTGGATCAGGTCGAAGCGCCCGCGCCGCAGCCAGCGGGCGAAAAGCTGGTTGTAGAACTGGTTGCGGAGATCGAGAATCCTGTGGGACGGGCTGCGGAACAGGTAGAGAGGGAAAGGCGGCGCATCGGCCAGGTATTCCCAGAACCTGCCGGGCAGCAGGTCGGGGCGCTCGTTGCGCAGGTCGGTGAAACCGAAGGGTACATCGTCGAGAGAGATTTCGAGGAAGCTCTCGCGGTAGGGGTTCTTCGCGACATGCATCACCAGCGTGAGGTCCACCTCGCCCGCGATGCGTTTCATCACGGGGAAGTTGTTATCATGGTGCCCGACGGCGATGACCGCGAGTTTCATCCGACAGCCCGGTTGGGGTCGATTCCCTGGAAGGGAAAAGGAAGGCCGGCCGCGGGGCGCGCAGGGGGAGAAAGGGAACCCGGCATGGTCAATCGACAACCTGCTTGATTGAGTCCAGCACCGTCCCGTCCACCCACTTGACCACCGCGATGTCCTTCTCGCCGAGTTTCGGCCTCTCCGGCGGGCCGCCGCAGAGGCGTTCGACCTCCTCCTTGATCCGCTCGATGGGGACGATCGGCAAACCGGAATCCTTCGTCGCTTCGATCAGGTCCTCCCGCCTCGGGTTGATCGCGATCCCGCGTTCGGTTACCACGACGTCGATCAGTTCTCCCGGCCCGACGAGGGTCGTGACCTCGTCCACGATCACCGGGACACGGTCGCGGAGGCTGGGGATGGGGAGGATGGTGCACTTGCTGAACAGGCAGTTCTGCCATCCGCCGATGCCGTGCAGCATCATCCCGTCCGAATGGGTGACCACGTTGGCGTTGAAGTGGACATCGACCTCGGTGGCGCCCAGCACCACCGCATCGACGATGCCGGCGAAGTTTCCCTTCCCGTGGTAGTTGTAGCTGGTGAACGGGCTGGTGTTGACGTGCCCGGGGTTTTCGCGCATGCTGCGCACGCCCTCCAGGTCGAAGGTCTGCCCGTCGAGGAGGTAGTCGGTCAGCCCCTCCTCGAGCATCTCGACGAGGTACTGTGTCGATCCGCCGCGGATGAAGCGGGCCTTGATCCCTTCCCGGCGCATGATCCCGGCGGCGAAGTGGGCGAAGGCGAGGGCGGTTCCCCCGGCCCCGGCCTGGAAGGACCAGCCGTCCCGCAGAATCCCGGCGGCATGGACGAATTTCGCGGTCAACTCCGCGATGCGCAGCCGGTCGGGGGAACGCGTGATCCGGGTGGTGCCGCTGATGATTTTCTCCGGGTCCCCCACCTTGTCGAGGACGACCACGGCATCCACGTTCTGCCCCTGGATCTGCCAGGGGACGCAAGGGAATGGGACGAGGTTGTCCGTCACCACGATGACCCTGTCCGCGTACAGGCTGTCCACGAGGGCGAAGCCGAGCAGCCCGCAGGCCGAGGGACCGCGGTCCCCGGTGGCGTTCCCGAAGGCGTCGGCGGCCGGGGCGGCGATGATCGCGATGTCGATGTGCACCTCGCCGTCCTGGACCGCCTGCCAGCGGCCCCCATGGCTGCGGAGAACCCCCATGCCGCGCATTTTTCCCCGGCTCGCGTAGTCGCCGAGGGGACCGTTCAGCGAACCCTCGATGTGGTGGATGGTGCCATCCTCGAGACGGTCGATCAGGGGGGCGTGGCAGGGAAAGGCGGCGGAAGGGAACCACATCAGGTCCTTTACTCCCATCTCCTTCGCCGCGTCGAACACGCGGTTCATCACCAGGTCGCCGTTGCGGAAATGGTGATGGCTGGAGAGGGTCATCCCGTCGCGTAGCCCCACTTTTTCCAGTGCTTCGTGCAGAGACCCGACGGTTTTATCGCCGTCCGCGGGATACTCGGCGCAGGTGGCGATGGGTGGAGAAGCCTTGAATCCGCTGGGCTTGTAGGCACCCACCCCCTGAAACGGCGTCTGTTCCTTTCCGTTCACCACGGTCGGCACCAGTCTGCCCGCGGCATTGCGTACCCGCTTCATGGCTTTCTATCCCTTGATGTTTCGCCTTGTTCGTCCGGTCGGGAACCTCCCGGATCATCAGGATCGGGAAAGTGGAAGATGCACAAAGAAAGCGGGTCGCGACAAGAGGCGCGGTGGCATGGGAGAATGGGGATTGCACCCCTCCGCACAAGTCGCCGAAGCGTATTTTCGGATATCCGCCGGGGCTGGAATCGCGGTCTCACCGGACCGGTGTTCATGATGGAAGGCGGTTTCTCCCTCCACACACCGGGTACGACAGGCTCCTCAAACGTTGAGAGGCTCCATTGGAGACCGGGGAGGAAGTGGGGTGTCGGCCCATCGTTTCCCGCGGTTGAAGATGTTTACAGAGCGATGGAAACGAAGCGCTTATGTGTGATCCGGATCACAAGATCCAGGGCGGTGAGAGCGGGTCGGGGAGGGATGTGACGCGGGGAAAAGAAAAACGATTTCGCCTGTTGGGGTGCGATGAGTCTTGACAAGTACCTTCGGGCAACATAGTTTCCAGACTATTGCAGAGACTGCCGGCCTTTGAGTTGAAAAAATCTCATACCCCGCTAAACAAAATATGCCACTTCTATGCCACGAAATGTTTTGGTCATGCGGGAGGGCGTTGCAGTATGCAGCCATGTCAAGGGTTTCCATACCTTTACTCCTTCCTGAATCATGCTCCAGAGTCCGAAAATCGTGGGTGAACTTTGTGGGGAACGTGTAGCGTTCTGCTTCACAAAGGATCATGGATGTAGCGACTCGTGTCTTCATTGTCAATAGAATTCCCTCGCAGGATTGCAGTCATTCCGGCGAGGGTTGTAACTTTGAAAGGTTGTAATTCCGCAGACCCGGAAAAATCGAGTTCACGATTCCGTTGAGCGTGGGGTGTACCATGAAAGGCAAAGCGCGGACCATTTTGGTATTGCTCGCGGTCCTGCTCATGGCGGCTGGCGGTTTCGCCGCTGAAACGGGCAAGATTGTCGGGCGCGTCCAATCAGCGGACACAGGGGATCCGCTGATCGGGGCAAACGTCACGATCCAGGGGACACACCTCGGTGCCTCCACGGATCTGGAGGGGTTCTACTATATCCTCAATGTACCGCCGGGGACCTATGTGGTGAAGATCTCGATCCTCGGGTACAAGGAAGCGGTGTTCAAGAACGTCAAGGTCAGTTCGGACCGTACGACGACCCTCGATGCGAGGATGCAGGAAGCGGTGATGGAGGCGGCTGAAGAGGTCGTCCTTGTCGTGCGTCGTCCGATGATTCGCCGGGACGCCACGGACAGCCGGACGACCCGTACCGCCGACGAGATGGACATGATGCCGGTCGAGAACATCCAGGATGTCGTCCGGCTCACGGCGGGTACGGTCGGGGGCAACTTCCGCGGCGGGCGTGCGACCGAGGTCAACTACCTGATCGACGGCGCCTCGTTCGTCGACCCGATGAACGGCACCTATGAGGGCTTCATCCCCCAGATCGCCGTCGAAGAGGTCAATGTCATCACCGGCGGGCAGTCCGCCGAGTACGGCAACATGCTCTCCGGCGTGGTGTCCCAGGTGACGAAGGAGGGGGGCGACCACTACCGGGGCAGCATACTCTTCCGCACGAACGACATGGCCAGCACCCCCATCGGTGAGCGTGACCAGTTGAAGGACATGCAGGCGAGCGTCTCCGGACCGCTGCCGTTCATCAGTGGACTGGGAGATCTTCGGTTGTTCCTCGCGGGGCAGTATTTCAGCACGCGCGGCCGGTTCGTCCATGATGACAGCACGTTGACCAGCGGTTTCGGGAAGCTGACCTACTCCATCACTCCCCGGCACAAGCTGACCGTCAGCGGCACGCTGTCAAACTCGTATTTCACGATGTACAGCCACCTGTGGAGCCGGACGACGGTTGAGGATCGCCTGGACCAGTACAGCCCGTACCTCCCGGACGGCACGCTTGACCCGGCGAACGTGTTCGTCGATGCAAACGGCAATCCGTGGTTCGGCAACGGCCAGGTGGACACCGAGGACCTGAACCACAACGGTGTGATCGATCCCGGCGAGGATCTCGATGGCGACGGCACGGTCGACACTGAAGACCTGAACCACAACTTCAAGCTTGACGAGTACAGCTTACTGGATCATCTCCCTTACTACTTCCAGCACACGGACCAGTTCGCGGTCAAGTGGAACCACACCATCAGCAGCAAGACGTTCTACGAGATCAGCCTCTCCCGTTACAACACGAAGATGACCTACAACACGCGCGAGAGGTACAACGAGGATGCCAACGGCAACGGCATGCTCGACCTCGAACCGCGGTACGGGACCCTCGAGGAGATCCCGGATGAAATCCTCGAGCAGTACCGGGATTACCTGAAGGCGGACAACCCGGATGATCCTTCGTACTACTGGTTCGATTTCAACGGCAACGGCGCCCAGGAGTGGGAGGATTTGAACGGGAACGAGATCTGGGACTGGCAGGTCTACGGCTCCGGCCACGACCTCTTCATCGATGAGAACGACAACGGCATCGTCGATGCTTCCGAGAACGCCCCCGGCAGCCAGTGGGCCTCCTGGGGTGATGGCCCCTGGAACAGCCAGATCCGCTGGGAGGATCTCGTCTTCAACTCCAACACCAGGGATAACGACGATTTCTACCTGTATGGTGATGGGAAGACCTACAATCGTGCCCGCTGGAACAAGGACTACAAGATCATCTGGACGGGCCGCGCCAGCATCACCAGCCAGGTGCACCAGTACCACCAGATCAACTCGGGCATCGAACTGAAGTTCATGGAGATCTTCGACCACGATGTCGATATGGCATCCGGCGGGAACGTGTACGGCCAGAACTTCAAAGCGTTCCCCCGCCTGTACGGCGTCTGGGCTGAGGACAAGATGGAATTCGAGGGGATGGTGTTGAACGCCGGCCTGCGCCTCGATGTCTTCGACATCAACTGGGATGACTACCCGGCGGACATCACCGACCCCGTGGTCGACCCGAGCATCGGCGGCCAGGTGAAGAACCCGGTTTCCATCAAGCCGAAGACCTACTGGGGTCCCCGCCTCGGCGTCGCATTCCCGATTACCGAGCGCGACCTCTTGAGTTTCAGCTACAGCCGTAACTTCCAGGTGCCGATTCTCCGGTACGCCTACACCAACGTGAACTGGGACTTCTCCGGCGCCTTCCCGATCGTCGGCAACCCGAACCTCGAGCCGGAGAGGACGACGGCGTATGAGATGACCCTGCGTCACCAGTTCACGACGGACATGGCGGTCGTCGGCACCGGCTTCTACAAGGATATCTCCGGACTGACCGATACCCGCCAGGTGTTCTACGACGCCCGGAACTGGTATGGTCTTTACATCAACCTCGACTACGGCAATGTCCGCGGCTTCGAGGTGAGCCTCGAGAAGCGGTTCAGCCACTTCTACAGCGGCACGGTCAGCTACACCTATTCCGTGGCCAAGGGCAAGGCCTCCAACGCGCGTCAGAACTATATCAACGCCTGGGCGAACAACGTCATCAAGACCACGGAGAACTACCTGGATTGGGATCAGCGCCACACGGTGTACGCCAATCTCCAGTTCATGATTCCCCGTGGGACGAACCTGTTCGGCACGAAATCGCTCGATGGCGTGATGCTGAGTCTCATCGGCCGGTATGGCAGCGGGCTGCCTTTCTCCAGCCCGTCGCGCGACAAGGATCCGCCCATCAACGACCAGCGTCTCCCGTACACGATGTCCTTCGACGGCCGTTTGCAGAAACGGACCTGGTTCTCGGACAACATGGCGTTGGTGGCTTACCTGCAGGTATACAACATCTTCAATCAGGTCAACATCGACCAGCGTTTCTTCCAGGCCAACGCGGACACCGACTGGTACATGAACCAGGACAGCGACGGGGACGGCGTGCCGGACAAGGATGTGGACGGCAAGCACAACGATCCCAGGTACTGGCAGCGGGAACGTGTATTCCAGGTCGGTCTCAAGCTGGAATTCTAACCCAGCGCGGAAGGAGGACCTCGTGAAAGGGTTTCGTTTTGGATTCCTGGCTGCGTTGAGCTTGACCCTCGTTTTCGCAGCCAGTCCAAGCCATGCAAGAAGTATCAAATCCTCCGGTATCAAGGATGGAGGGCAGCAGACGGCGGCGCGGCCGAGCCCGGAGTACCGTGTCCATGATGTCGGCGCATTCTGGAGTGCGGTCTCGAACTTCGGGAACTACGGCGAACCGAACACGACTCTCCCCTCGGGCGAATGGCCCGGCGGCTCCGGAGTCTATTACATCTGGGAAGGTCGTTTCTGGTTCGGTGCCATCGTCGGCGGTGTGCCGCTGGTAAGCCATGCTGATTACGGCAACTATGAACTCGATCCTTCCGAAGGCAGCAGCTTCTTCTTCGGGAGTGGGGGCAAGTCGATCCAGGACGGCGTCGTCGAGTTCGACGACATGACCGATTACCAGGGCCATACCCCGATCGGGATCAAGGTCCGCCAGCGGAGTATGGCCTGGTCCCTGCCGGAGTACGATGATTACCTCGTGTTCAACGTCGAGGTGACCAACGTCAGCGGCGGGACGCTCAACGGCGCCATGGTCGTCTGGGTCTTCGACAACGACGTCGGGAGTGGTCCCGGCGGCGACCCGGACCAACCGCACATCGACGACCTCGTCGATTATGACGGTTGGGTGCCGCCGAACGAAGAGGATGGCCAGCCGTTCCGCGAGGACTGGGTGGACCCGCTCGACCTCGACGGCGACGGGATCACCGGGTACGATTACTGGGGCTGGCCGGTGGCCGACCCGCGGAACCCGTACTGGCAGATTCCCGCCTATGTCGACGAGCATGTGCCCGAGACCAACGAACCCGAACCCGATGGGATTTACGACGAGTACCAGATCTACCTCGATCCCAACGGTCCGGTGATTTACGGGCAGCCGGGAACGATCAAGGAAGGCGAACCGATCACGGATGCGGATGGCAACGTACTGCACGGCTATCTCATCTCCCGCAACACGAGCTACATGTTCGACGGCGATTACCCGCAGAGCGGTGAGAACGACACCGGAGAGCGCACCCTGACGACACCGGTGGCCGGCTTCATCGGGACGCGGATGATTTACATCCCGATGGACCCGTTCTACGAGACGCCTGAGGACACGATTCCCCGCCCCTATTCACACCAGTGGTGGAACTGGGAGTCGGATCCCGGGTCGGACAAGGAGAAGTACGAGTACATGGAGGGGACGCACACCCTGTCCCAGGGCAGGAAATTCATGCCGCACCCCTTCGATTACGGCGCCGGCGCTCCGGTGTTTGACTACCGTTACATGCACACCATCGGCCCGTTCAATGGCTGGGCCGACGGCGAAACCAAGAAGTTCGTGATGGTCACCGGTGTCGGCTGGGGCCTTCAGGGTATGAGGGAGATCCTCGACAACGCCGTCGTGGCATATTACAAGGGCGGCGAGGAAGCTCTCGCGGTTATCGGCGACCCGGTTCACCCCGGCTTGCCGGAGCAGGTGGGCTTCCACAGCGACATCCGCCAGGATGGCCACTTCCTGCTGCCGATTCCGCCGCCGATCCCGGACCTCCATTACAGTGCCGGCGATGAGAGCGTCGACCTGGTCTGGGACGACTACGCTGAGCGCGCCATCGACAGCTTCATCGGGCGGACGGATTTCGAGGGGTACAAGATCTACCGATCGAAGTTCAACGCGCAGGACTGGGAGATGATCGCCGCCTGGGACAACCGTTCCGAGCCGGTGTTCATCCGCGACAGCGAGGGTGATACGCTCAACCCGGTGATCGT
>CAYOKT010000047.1:0-11694 GCA_964404605.1 uncultured bacterium | reverse complement strand
TGATACGATCACTTTCCATGAACCGGGCTATGAGGAAGCGAAGGCTGCGGGGAACTTCCAGTACCTGCCCGTGGATCTGCCGGATATCGTTCACGCTTACACCGACAACGGCGGTTCCTTCGTGGGTGCCGACGGCCTGCCGCTGTTCCGCGGCATCGAGCGTCCCATCAACGGGTTGAAGTATTACTACGTCGTGGTTGCGTACGACCCGGACAAGCCGGACAGGGGCCTCACTTCGTCCGAGTCTTCCAAGGCGAACTACCGCAAGACCCTTGACGGCGCTCCGGATGCCGTGGTCCCGCGGACGGACGCAGCGCCCGATAACGTCCTCGACAATGTCCGCGTGGTTCCCAACCCTTACAAGGGCAGCGCCCAGTTCGAGGCGGCCTACGAAGACCAGGTGATGTTCACCAATCTCCCGGCGCTCTCGAAGATCAGCGTTTTCACCATGACCGGTGACCTCGTCTGGGATTACAAGCACCGTGACGCCACCTCCGGCGTCGCGATCTGGAACCTGATCAGCCGCAACAACCAGAAGGTCGTTTCCGGCCTCTACATCTACGTGGTTGAGACGGAAAGTGAGAAGAAAATCGGCAAGATGTTGATTGTCCGATAGGACCGCCAACGGGAGTCGGATCATGAAGTCGTTCAGAAAGCCTTTCACCTGGGGGTTAACGGCTGCCGTGGTGGTGCTTTTCGCACTTCATCCCGCGCAGGCCGGGGAATTCGCCAAGGTGGGAACGGTGGGAACCCAGTTCCTGAAGATTCCCATCGGCGCGAGAGGCGTCGCCATGGGGCACGCGTTTTCCGCCCTCAGCAACGATGCCACGGCCATGTTCTGGAATCCGGCCGGCTTGACCTCCATCGAGGGCAGTACGGTATTGCTGGAGCATGTCAACTGGCTGGCGGACATGAGCTTTGACGCGGTCGGTGCGGCGCGCAAGCTGAACAACGCCTGGGCTGTGGGTGTTTTCGCCGCGACGTTGAACAGCGGAGACATCGAGCGCACCACGGTGGAGTTCCAGTCGGGGACCGGGACCTATTACGCGGTCACCGACATGATGGCGGGCGTAACCGTCGCCGCGATGCTCACCGACAGGTTCTCGTTCGGCGCAAACTTGAAGTACGTGCGCGAGGACCTGGACGGCGAGATCGCATCGGCCTATGCCGTGGACGTCGGGACCAACTACGACACGCGCTGGCATACGATCAAGCTGAGCATGTCCATCCGCAACTTCGGCCCGGAGATTCAGCTCGCCGGAACCTACGTGGACTATGACCGTGGCCAGCCGTACGCGGAGAAGGAATTCCTGCCGTATCAATTCCCGATGATCTTCAAGCTCGGGTTTTCCGCCGAACCGATCAAGACGGCGACTCAAACCCTTACCCTCGTCGGTGAGCTTGAGCATCCCAACGACAATCTCGAGCGGTACAACATCGGGGCCGAATTCGGCTTCCAGCAGTTGTTCTTCCTGCGTGGCGGGTATGTTTTCCGCCATGACACGCTCGGTCTGTCCGCGGGCATCGGCGCGATGTGGAACGGATTCGGGATCGATTACGCCTTCAGCGATTTCAGCGTACTCGATCAGGTGCACCGGTTTAACGTGCATTTCACATTTTAGCTGAAGCCTGGACGAGAGGGAGTTTCTGAAAGGCTTTGGTTTGAATTCGGAAGGGGAGGGCCGCATGTCCCGGAAGCGATGGGTCGGCGCTGTTGTCATGATCGCCCTGATGGCGGTCGGAGCGACGGCGGCCGCCCAGCCTGCGATTGTCAGCGCCTGGTACGATGAACATGCAAATATCCTCGGGATTGAATTCGACACTGCTGTTCTCGGTGGCCAGCGTGATGTCCTCGTGGCGGGGATGCTCCTTGATGATGATGCGGGTGGGCCGTTGCCCGATTACGCATTACGCGGCGGTACGATGGTGTCGCGTGGTGACGGGGAAGAGGCGATGGTGAAAATCCGCCCCATCTTCGGGGGTATCATTGACTCGTATACCTACACGGATGCCGAGGGGAACGAGATTCCGCGTAATTGTTGGGGCAACGATTACGGGGATGTGAAGCAGATTGAAACCGCCTTGAACCACGATAATCTCCGCCTCTACGTCCCCGAGGGTGCGATCAAGGCGGCTGACGGCAGCTCGTTCCCCGGCGGCTGGACGGATGTCGAGTACCGGCCGACGGCGGACGGCGACAAAGTTCAGCTCCAGGAAGCGTATTACGACGCCAAGACCAACGTTCTCCGCTTCGTCTTCAACGCGACCATGCAGTACGACCAGGTCGCCGAGGACGTGGCGGAGAGAGATCCCGACACCCGCATTCTCGGGCCGGGCAACGGGACGTTGGACGTGGCCGACGGCGAGGACCGGAACGAAAACGGCGTCCTGGACATGGAACAGGATGTCGTCATCACCAACATCACCTTCAAGGACGGCGAGGGGGGGACGTTCTCTCCGAACAGCGCGTTGGACATGACGAGGATGGATTCCACGGCGATTTCGCTGCAGCCCTCCCGTCAGAACCGTTTCTCGCTGGAGGCCCTCGACCTGAGTTCGCTGACCGTCTCCTTCTCCACGTACACATTCCTGGATGTGGATTACAACCCCGCGGTTCCGGTCAGCGATTTCCCCGTCACGGTGACGCTCGATGATGATCCGCCCGTGGCGGATTCGGCCGCGTACGACTTCGGCAAGAACCAGCTCTTCGTCTGGTTCAACCAGCCGTTGGATTCGGATATCAACGATTACATCATTCTTCCCAAATTCAGTGTACTGGCGACGTTCGGCGAGTACACGGCGACGATCCCGCTGGCGGGCGGTGCGCCGGGTCTCGTCGACGGCAACACCGGCGTCCGCGTCACGCTGCTGGTCGCCGACGCTCACACTCTCGAGGATTCGCTCGATTACTACCGCGAGCTGGGCGCGGACTTCACCACCCATGTCGGGGTGAATGCGGTGCTCAATGACGCCGGCAACGGCAACATTCCGGGGACGGTTTCCCTCTCCTTCGTCGAGGAAAGCTCGAGCCGGAAGGCGCCCGAACCGGTGAGTGCGGCGTACGACGCTTACACAAACGTCCTCTCCGTGGAGTTCGATGTCCGCCTCGACGCCGAAGTTGATCCCACCGGGTTCAGTTTCGTCACCACGGCGGATACGCTGACGTTGAGCGGCGGGACGGTCGTGCGTTCCGGCGGAAACAAGGTCATCGAGATCACGTTGGAACCGGAAGACCAGGTCGCCGTAGAGTCCAACCCCGGAAAGGATTCCTACACCCTCTCCATCGCACCGTACAGCGTCCTCCAGCAGCGCGAGCTGAACGGCAACCGGAAGATCGAGGGGCTCGCGGTCACCTACTCGGCGGACCTGAATCCCCCGCTGCCGAACTATGTCTGGTACAACGCGAACGACGGACTCATCATTGTCGGCGCCAACATGGCTCTCGGCACCAGCATGGTGGATCTCGGCAAACTGACCTACTCGGGAGTCTCCCTGGCGGCGGGCGAAGGGGATATCACGGTGGAGAACGGCCGTCTCGTCATCCCGCTCGCGGATGCGGCGGTCTCGGCCCTCGCAGAGCTCTCTGACGATGTGAAGGTACACCCGAGCCTCGACATGGCTGCGGGCTTCATCACCAGCCCGGACGATCTCGCTTCCGAGGAGTTCCTGGAGGTCGGAGACAAGGACAGCCTCACCAACGATGTCGAAGGGGTCGAGATGCTCGTCGGCTACGGCCGGGACTTCTACATCAAGAGCTACGAGGCGTTCCCAACCACTGCCCGCGTCGTGCATGCGTCCATCCGTTCCATCAGCGATCACGCGGTCTGGTATGTCGCCAACGACCAGTGGACGCCGTACGAAGACAACCAGGACCTCACGCCGTTGAAACCGGCGGAACTCGATTCGGCCATCGCCTACTGGGAGCAGAAGACCCCGAAGGATGCCGACCGCGGTGTGTACGACCAGGTTGTGGATGTGTTCGCCGGGGAGGAGGCCTCCAAGATCCCGGAACGGATCGATATCCTCTTCACCGACATCTACGATGAGTATTCCCTCGGCCGGAACGATTCGAATGCCTCGTTCTGGAAGCACGGGTACTTCGACCCGGCGGACCTGCCGAGTCCGACCCACAGCGACATCAGCAACCAGGCCGAGCTGATCATCATCGATTCGCACCCGCAGAGTTTCATGCCCGGCGAGGTTGCCTACACGTGGGACGAGGGCAATGAGGAGTGGGATCTTGCGGACACGAGCAAGGTCAATCATGGTCTGCCGGCGCTGGCCAATGTCTTCACGGAATACGTCACCTACAAGGTGGACCCGTTCGAGGATGACTGGGTGCGGAAGGGGATGGCGTATCTGTCCGAGTTCATCGTCGACTCGCCTCCGGCTTTCTACGGCGGCGGTGAGGCGAAGGGATTCGGCGGCAACAACAGCCTCACCTTCATCGGCAGCGATCTGAAGAGCCGCGCCGATTATGTCCATACCTACATGTTCTTCCTGTACTTGTACGAGAAGTACGGCGGAGTGGACATGATCCGTGAGATCGCGGAATCGCCCCGCAAGGGAATCGACGGCGTGAACAAGTCGATCATCGCGCGGCGGGACCAGTTCGACGAATGGCTGCGGGACAAGACGCTGCTCGATATCTACACCGACTTCGCCACGGCGAACCTGATCGACACCACCTACGGCGATGACC
The DNA here is from genome assembly GCA_964404605.1 of uncultured bacterium. GTDB lineage: Bacteria > Electryoneota > Electryoneia > Electryoneales > Electryoneaceae > CAYOKT01. The sequence goes on along the minus strand of CAYOKT010000047.1, from coordinate 6,992 downwards.
ACCGGCTGTACGCTTTCACCAACATCATCGGCCAGCGCGGCGTGTCGGGCACGGCGTGGAAGTGGAAGGCCAGCCCGCCGAAGGACAGCCCGCCCTACAACGGAACCTGTCCGGACTGGGGCTTCAACTACTACTTCTCCGGGTATGACCCGTTCAACCCGAACCCGGTGCTCGACCCGGTGAATGACAACCTGAACATCTTCGCCGGGGAGAATTCGACGAACATCAAGTTCCGCAAAGTCAACATCCGCGCCGTTAACACGGCCGGAAACCTCGGGGATCAGTACACGATTCAGGAATTCGAGCTCGATCCCGAGACGAGGAAGGGTTCGGTGCCGATGAGCCCCGGTGACGGTTGGACCTTCGGTCCCGACTACGCCGACAGCACCGATTTCCCGACCTGGATCCTGATCGCGGTGGGCGGCGGCGATTTCCTCGCGACCAACGATGACGGTTCCGCCGAATACAACGACATTTACGTTGTCCCCAATCCGGTCTTCGCCCGCAAGATGGAGGTCTACCTGCTAAGTGAGAAGCCTCTTTACAACAAGGCGGGCGAACCTATTCCCTATGTGTATGCCACAGTGGGATCGGAGACGGGGGAGACCGCTCTGGCGTTCTCGAACGAGGAGAACTTCGAGGTCACCCAGGTCAGCAACGAACTGTCGAAGTATACCCAGTACCTCTGCGGCGGCTGGCTGAGCGAGCAGGGGACCTACTACTGGCATGTGGAAGCATACTTCGACAACGGCGGCGAGGCGACCTTCAGCACGCGCGTGGTCGGCACGAGCCGCTTCGAAGGCGGCACCGGCGGTGACCTGGCACTGGGTGAGAAGCTGCGGTTGCATGTCCCCGCGACAGCGGTACGGCAGAATACCTGGGCGAGTGCGGTTCAGCTCCCGATGAGCGAAGCGGCGCAGGAGGATGTGTTGAAAGCCGCGCTGCCGGCGAATGGGGAGCGACAGGCCGTCAGCCCGGCGTACCGCCTCGCCCCGGTCGATCTCGAATTCGATGATCCCGCGATGTTGACCATCCAGTACGACATCGATGAGGTCGCCGGACGCGAACTCGGTGTGTACTACCTGCTGGACGGCCGCTGGGTGTATGTCGGCGGCACCGCGGATCCGGAGAATGGAGTCATCCACGTTCCCGTGGCGCGCATGGGCACTTACCAGGTCCAGGCGGGACCGAAGGGTGAGACGGTCGCCGGGCTGCTGGTACCGCAGGAGTACGCACTGGGGCAGAACTACCCGAACCCGTTCAACCCGAGCACGACGATCGCTTTCCAGACGCCTCACAGCGGCCGGGTCAGTCTCATCGTCTACGATCTGCTGGGCCGTGAAGTCGCAAGGTTGCTCGATGGTCATCTTCGCTTCGGGCGGCACCAGGTGACTTGGAACGGTTTGAGCGAACAGGGGATTCCGGCCGGGTCCGGTGTCTATTTCGTCCGGATGCAGGCGGATGGCTGGAATGCGACGAAGAAAATGGTGTTGGTGAAGTAACGGACCGGGGAAAAAGCCATGCATAGCAGGAAGATGTGGTCGAAACGCGCATTGGCGGGGGCTCTCAGCTTACTGCTGTTGCTCCTGTTGCTGGCGGGGTGTGCAACCGAAAGCGAGGATATCCCGACCGGTCCGGCGATCACCGTGGACCGACTCATCAGCGACGGGTGGACCGCCTATGCGCAGGGTGAGTATGATCAGGCGCTCACCAACTTCTCAGATGCGGCGAACGCCGAGGCGAACAACCTCGAGGCGTACCTCGGCATGGGGTACACCTTCGCCCAGCAGCGGGAATTCTCGCGCGCGATTCAGAACCTCGGAAACGTGATCGCCTTGGGCGCGGTGCTTGTAGCCGACGAGTTTATCACGCCCGAGTACTACACCACGCTCAAGGTAGAAGCTTCCGCCGGGAAGGCGGCGACCTACCTCGGGGATCGCGCTTACGACGATGCGGTGGCGTGGGCGGATAGTGTCATCGAGAAAGACCCGGAGTTCGCCCACCGCTGGATTGACGACTTCGGCATCCTGGAGGTGAAACGCATTCAGGCGGAGGCGTACTACGGCGCCGAGGAGTATGCCGAGTGCATGTTCGTCGTCGATGAGCTGACCGGGGGCTTCATTTCCGGCTCCACCCAGATTGTTAATACGACGGAGACCATTGCGGTGACGATCCTCGCGGATACGCCCGCTTCCGGTGTGGCGGAGCTTCATCTCTCCACTCCCAACCTGATCTATCCGTCGAGCGTAACTGACGCCGGCGGCGTGAGTTGCGAGGTGGTCTCCTATGAGACCGGCGGTTCCACGATTACTTTCCGCGCGAACCCTGTGCCGGTCTTTGGCGACCAGTACGATGTGCAGTACCTGTATGCCACCGATTTCGGAGAATTCCTGATCGAGCTGAGGGACGCCCTCGATTCTCTGTGATCGGGAGCGCCGGAGCCGTGGTGGCGTAACGGTTTTCGTTGAAGAATCGGGGAGGAGCACTTGCATCCTCCGCCGAAAACAGTGATCTTTGGTCCTGAAGTAGAGTAGGCAGTATGCAAACAGGAAGTTCAGAGAGAGTAGGGGAAAGCTGTTTAAAGTCAGGAGGGCGTATGTTGCGCAAGTCGTTCTTGTTGTTGGTGGCCCTGTTGCTCGTCATGGGCACGGTCTGGGCTTCGGACATCGAATTCCTCGAGCCGCAGACCAACGGTCGGTCCGGCCCGGTTGCCGGGGTGGACCAGACCGATGACATCTTCTATCTCCAGCGATTTACGAGCTCGGCCGAGTATTATCTCGGTTCCGGGTCGCTGGGAGACACGATGTGCGTCGTGTTCCAGCCGATCGCGCAGTGCTCGATCCTTTATGCACAGCTCCAGTGGTACATCGCGGGTTCCTTCCAGTCCTTCATGTGGGACTACAGCGAAGAGGCCGAGGCGATGTATCCGGATGGTCGTTCCGTGGACCGCGGCACTTCGCCGGTGAGCCCCCTGGGCGACATCGTCTTCGGCCCGTTCAACAACTCCTGCACCGCGAGCCAGGACTTCGAGGATCTCTTCACCTCGGATGACCTCCCCGGTGGCGGCGTGGAATGGGGCGACTCGATGTTCGTCGTCGGCTTCGTCAAGACGCAGGATGACGGCGCTCCGAACCCCCTGGCGGACGATGTCTCCGGCCGCCGCTTCACCTACACCTGGTTCGGCGGTCCCTGGATGGATACCTATGACTATCCGTGGGGCGCGTACTCCGGCGACATCGCCGGCGGCACCGTCATCGACATGATGATGCGCGTCGCGGTCAGCTACTATGCCGGCGCTCCGCCCATCATCGGCTCGATGAACCAGCTCCCGAACACGATCAACACGGAGAAGGTGTGCACGGTGAATGTACCGGTCGCCGATGACAACGGCTGGACCACCGACGTCGCCCACCTGCGCGTGCTGGTCAACGGCGACCAGGTCGACCAGATCGACATGGAAGACCCGGATGCGGACGGCGTGTTCACCGCCAGCTTCGACCTCTCCGACTATGGCGTCGTGGCGGGCGACCAGGTGGCCTACTATGTCCACGCGGTGGACGATGAAGGCGCCGAGAACTCGAACGCCGACGACCAGCTCTGGTTCTACATCGTCGAACTCGAGAACCCGGAGGCGCCGTTGCTCGTCGTCGATGACGGCATGAGTGATCGCGCGAACGTGCTGCTGACCTACCTCGATGGTGCCGGCGTCGACTACGAGTGGTGGGACACCGGCGAGAACAAGGGCATCGACGAGTACACCGTGAATGCCGGCTTCGGTACGGTCTTCGTCATTGGCTGGGGCGCCGCCTCGGTGCCGACCCGCGCCTATGGCGACGATGCCTATTCGGCTTACCTCGATGCCGGCGGCAACTTCCTCTTCTCCGACATGGATTACTTCTATGCCAACGGAGAGCCGGAAGAGCCGATCTTCGCCGAGGGTGACTTTGCCTACGACTTCTTCGCCATCGAGAGCGGTACGAACGACCCGGTGCCGACGGACAGCACGTTCTTCGGCGAGGCGGACGATATCCTCTCCGGCGACTTCGCCGATGATCCGTACGTCACCTATCCGAGCCTCGTCTCCGGTGACTGGGCGGACTTCGCGGCCCCGACAGCCGACGGTGAAGCCTTCTTCTCCGGCGTGGACCTCGGTCTGGATGCCGCGATTCGTCAAGAAGACGGCGACCAGAAGATCGCCTTCTTCTCCTTCGACATCACGAGCGCTGCCGATACTTCAGAGGGCATGGACATTCCGACCGACCAGTTCACCACCCTGATGGACAACCTGGTCAACTGGTATGGCATCACCAGCGTCGAGGATGGCGCGACCGAAGTGCTGCCCCTGTCCTACAGCCTGAGCCAGAACTACCCGAACCCGTTCAACCCGACGACGCACATTCGTTTCACGGTGCCGACGGCGGGCAAGACGCTGGTGAAGGTGTACAACGTGAACGGCCGCGAGGTCGCCACGCTGTTCAACGGTTACATGGTTCCCGGCAGCAAGGTCGTCGAGTTTGACGGCAATGCGCTGTCCAGCGGCGTCTACTTCGTCAGCATGAACTCCGGTTCCTTCAACGCCACCCGCAAGATGGTGCTGCTGAAGTAACCTGAACCGCGATCGACCCCTTCCGCACAGAAGGGATGACGGCCGGGTCCCTCGTGGGCCCGGCCGTTTGTTATTGTATCGGCTCTCGCACTTGTTTGACATGGTGCATCCCACGCGCGCAGTTTGCTGGTGGACGCACCATTCAACACGGGAGGGCGCACCATGCGGAAGCGGCTTCTCCCGATCCCGGTTCTCCTGCTCGTGCTCGCCCCGGTGATCGCTGCTCAGACCACCCTGCTTCATCCCCGCATGAATCCCCGCCCCGGCCCCGTCGCCGGAACCGATGAGACGGATGACGTGTTCTTCCTGCAGCGCTTTATTGGCCCGTCGGCGTACTATCTCGGTTCCGGGTCGCTGGACGACACGATATGCGTGGTGTTCGAGCCGATCGCGCAGTGCTCGATCCTCTATGCGCAGCTCCAGTGGAACACACCCGGTTCCTACCAGTCCTTCCTGTGGGACTACAGCGAAGCGGCCGAGGCGATGTATCCGGACGGCCGTGCGGTCGACCGCGGCGCCTCGCCGGTGAGCCCCCTCGGGGACATCGTCTTCGGCCCGTTCGACACTACCTGCATCGGGAGCCAGGACTTCGAGGACCTGTTCACCTCGGATGACCTCCCCGGCGGCGGTGTGGAGTGGGGCGACTCGCTGTTCGTCGTCGGCTTCGTCAAGACCCAGGATGACGGTCTTCCGCAGCCTCTCGCGGCTGATGTGCCCGACGGGTATTTCTCCTACACTTGGTTCGGCGGTCCCTGGAATCAGAACTACGATTTCCCTTGGGGTGGTTACTGCTTCATGGAATCCTGCATCGATGGGTGGCCCGGAGACTTCAGTCCCGGGTTTCATAAGGGTTTCCTCGACGAACGCCTCTTGCTGCAAGAACCTGAAACGGTATTTCCCGGAGGTGGCAACAAAGACCGGCGCGCCGTACCCTTGACGGCGCGCCGGTCTCACTGCGGAGGGCGGTTCTCGTTCTACTTCACCAGCGCGAGCTGGTCGTCTTGAAGAAACACCTTGTTGTCCGCCTTCTCTTCGGCAAAAGCGTTCAGTTCGAGGCCGAAGGGAAGGTTGTAAGTGACCGTTGACCTCACCGGCACGCCGTCGAGTGTGGCGGGCTCGAAGCTCCACTTCTCAGCCGCTTCCACGGCCTTCATCACCGCGAGCTGGCTGGTGCGGTAGAGCACATGGGCGTTTTCGACGACACCCTTCTCACTCACCGTCATCTCGAGAGTGACATAGCCCTTGATCTCGCGTTCGTTCATATAGAACACGCGTTCCGGACGGATCATCTTCACCGGCTTCGCGGCGACGAAACCGTCTTTCAGTTCCGAACTCTTCACGGTTGAATAGTCCCTCTGGCCCGCGAATGCGGTCCCGCTCAGTGTCAGGGCGAACAGCCCGGCGATCAGCATCAGCTTCCTCATTTTCGGCTCCTTTCCGTCGTTGGCCTTCGGCATTTTATTCAGCAAGGCGCATGCCAATCCGTAAAACGTAACACAAACTCGTGATATTCCAAGAGATAGAGGCAGTCTACAAGAACCGGCACCGTCATGGAAAGGTGCGCGAAGCAACCTTATGCAACCGGAGCGAGTAGCGGGATGCTACTTCACCACGCGTCGGGTGCGAGTGGCATGGATCGATGATTTCCCGGACGGGGTGGAGTCCGTTGCCATCGCTTCTTGATACCATCACGGCGCGGCGTTGTGGGAGATGGGGGCGCATCGAGAGTACATTCGCGGAGGGAGTTTCAGCGGGGTATGGCCGCTTATCGGCGGCCGGTCGGTCAACAGGGAGGGGGAATGGTACGATCGCTGCTGAGCATCTGGCTGCACCCGCGCGGGACGATGCGCGCGGCGCTGGAGAGGGATTCCCGGCGGGAGATGCTGCTCCTCGCGGCGCTGCTCGGGGTCGCCCTGCTCCTGGTTTCCGCGGTGGATGATCGCTGGGGAGAAACGCTGGCGACCGGTTGGATCGTGTTGATCATCGTGGCGGGCGGGCCGCCGTTCGGCGTGTTCTGGGTCTACCTGATGGGCGGTCTGCTCCACTGGACGGGGCGTTGGCTCGGCGGCGGGGCGTCGCCGGGCCGGATCAGGCAGGCCGTCGCCTTCGGCGGGATCCCGATGCTCTGGATCGGCGCGTTGACCCTGCTCCTCGTCCTGCTGTTCGGGGGGGATGCTTTCACCTCCGCGCGGACGGACCTTGGTGTTCTTTCCTGGGCGATGGTGATCGTGATCGTGCTGCTCACCCCTGTCTGGCTGTTCCTTTTCCTCGTTGCGCCGGTCATCATCGGGGTGAAATGCCTCGCCGAGGTGCAGGGGATGACCGCCTGGCGCGCCCTGCTGAACTACCTCCTCGCGTACTCGATCATGATCGGCGCAGGCCTCGC
>CAYOKT010000046.1:20733-22487 GCA_964404605.1 uncultured bacterium | reverse complement strand
GCCTTCGGCGGAACCTTGAGGAACATGGCCGCCTATGACATCGGCGCCGTCGCCGTGCGGGCGGCCTGGGAGCGGGCCGGTCTGCGGCCGGAGCAGATCGATGACGTGATCCTCGGCTCCTGCCGCCAGGCGGGCAACGGGCCCAACCCGGCGAGAACCGCCTCCGTCCGCGGCGGCGTGCCCGAGGCGGTGCCGGTGATCACCCTGAACATGGCCTGCCCCTCCGGGATGCGCGCCATCGCCTTCGCCGCCCAGCAGATCCTGCTCGGCGAGGCGGAAACCGTGCTGGTCGGCGGGTTCGACTCCATGTCCACCATCCCCTACCTGCTGAAGAACACCCGTTGGCAGGGGATGAAGATGGGGAACAAGACCCTCGAGGACGGTTGGTCGGATTCCATTGATCCGCTCACCGGGCAGGGGATGGGGCCCGCGGCGGAGAACCTGTACGACAAGTACAAGATTCCGCGCGAGGAGCAGGATGAGTTCGCCGCCCAGTCCCATGAGAAGGCCCACAGGGCCTGGGAAAACGGCTGGTTCGACGAGGAGACCGTCCCGATCACCGTGCCGCCCGCTTCGAAGAGGGAGCAGGAGGTCACTTTTTCCCGGGACGAGACCATCCGCTACCCGGTCAACCGCGAGAAGATGGCGAAACTGCCCACGGTGTTCCGCAAGGACGGGACGGTGACCGCCGGGAACGCCTGCGGGATGTCCGACGGCGCGACGGGCCTGGTCATCACCAGCCGCGAAAAGGCGGTGGAGCTCGGCGCTCCTCCCCTCTTTTCCCTTGTCAGTTACGCCAAGGCGGCGGTGGCTCCCGATCTCTTCGGCGAGGGGCCGGGGCTGGTGATCCCGGTGGCGCTGGAACGGGCGGGGATGAAGCTCGAGGACATGGACCTGATCGAGGTGAACGAGGCCTTCGCCATCCAGATCCTGGCGAACGAGCGGGTCCTCGGATGGGACCGGGACAAGTTGAACGTGAACGGCGGCGCGATCGCGCTGGGCCACCCCACGGGGATTTCCGGCGCGAGGATCGTCGTCACCCTCTACCACGCGCTGAAGACGCACGGGGGGGAGCTCGGCGTCGCCTCCATCTGCGGCGGCGGCGGGGTCACCATGGCGATGGTCATCCGGCGCGAGAGCTGACATCCGGCGGAGCGCGCCGCGCCGGCCGGGGCCTGCCGGCAAGCTGAAGGGAAGTGCACTTGGCGATCAAGGGACTGGAAAAGCTCAAGGATCTCGGCACGCTGAACCAGGAGGAGATCTACGAGCGAAACATCAACGTGGCCGTAACGCGGATCGATGAAGAGCTGGTTCGCACGAAGGCTTCCCTGTTGGACCTGAACCACAACATGCGGGTCGACCTGGTGGTCCGTGTTACGGACCGGACCATCCTCGACGCCCGCTGCCAGATGGTCAAGACCCCGTTCCAGGTCTGTGTCGCTACGGGTCACAAGATCAAGACCGTGATCGGGATGAAAATCGAGCGGGGCATTACCCGGAAGATGCGCCCGCTGCTCAGCGGTCCGTCGGGGTGCACCCATCTGTACGAGCTGACGGTGGAAGCCGTGCGCATGTCGTCCAACGTGATGATGGGTTTCGCCACCGGGGACGAACGGGAGTGGCGCGAGCGGAGAATCACCGACGAGGAGTTCATCAGCCGGGCGAGGGAGTTCCTGAAGGACTCCTGCCTGCCGTTCAGCATGGAAGCCGAAGGGGAGGTCTCTTCGCAGGATTCCTCGGCGTAGCCGGGAGCG
>CAYOKT010000046.1:0-20633 GCA_964404605.1 uncultured bacterium | reverse complement strand
CCGGGAGCGGCGGTGTGTCCTTTTGTTGTAGGGGCACGGCGTGCCGTGCCCACACGGTGGGTGGCCCTGTCAGCTTCGATGACAGGGATTGAAGAAGGGTAGCTCGGGAGCGCTTCGTGAATGAGGGCGAGGGAGAGAGGCATGGCTGAATACAAACACATCCGCGTCGAAAAGCGGGATGGGCGCGCGGACATCATCCTGAACCGCGAGCCGGTCAATATCCTCAACATCGAAATGATGAGCGAGATCGCCGGCGCGCTGGGTACGCTCGCCGCCGACGATGAGCTGCGGGCGCTGGTTCTTCGCTCGAACCTGAAGGTCTTTTCCGCCGGTGTGGATGTCGGCGAGCACACGGCGGAGAAGGTGGACGAGATGATCCGGGGGTTCGAGACGATGTTCAAGCGGTTGTGGTCGGTCCGGGCGGTGACCATCGCCGCGGTGAACGGCGCCGCCCTGGGAGGCGGCTGCGAGCTGGCGATCGGCTGCGACATCGTGGTCGCCTCGGAAAAGGCCAAGCTCGGGCAGCCCGAGATCCAGGTGGGGGTCTTCGCCCCCGTTGCCGTCGCCCTGCTGCCCCGGCTCATCGGGCGGAATCACGCCGTCGAATGGTTGTGCAACGGGAACATCATGACCGCCGGGGAGGCGGCGCGGATTCACCTCGTCAACAGGGTTTTTCCGGTGGAGGGCTTCGAGGAGAAGGTGGACCGGTTCGTGGAGGGGTTCACCGCGCAGAGCGCGGCGGTCATCGCCCTGACCAGGCGCGCGATCGACGAGACGTGGGACAAACCTTTCGCCGAGGGTGCGGAAATCGCGGACGACATCTACCTGGACACGTTGATGAAAACGGAGGACGCGCACGAGGGCCTCGCGGCGTTCCTCGCAAAGCGGAAACCGGTGTGGAAGCACAAGTAATTCGACGGGTCGGCGGCCCCTGGGGGCGGCGGTTCGCTTCGACCTCCTGAACGACACGGGGCGATTACCCGGAACGCAAGGGGAAAGCATGTTTTCACAGTTCAAGAAATGGTATGACGAGCGTCACCAGTACGCTCGCGCCTGGAAGGAAAAGACGGGCGGAAAGGTGTTCGGCTGTTTCTGCAGCTACGTGCCGGAGGAGATCCTGGTGGCCGCGGATATCCTGCCCGTGCGCGTGCTGGGCAGCCATCAGCCCCAGGATGTGACCGAGCAGCACCTCTTCGGCATGTTCTGCCCGTTCTGCCGGGATGTGCTCGCCCAGGGACTGAAGGGACGGTACGACTACCTGGACGGGATCACCATCGCCCAGTCCTGCATCCACCTTCGCCAGGCGTACCGGAGCTGGGAAGAGCATGTTAACCAGTCCTTTTCTTACTACCTCCCGCACCCCATGCACGTGCAGTCCCCGGCCGCGGTGCCCTATCTCCACGAGGAGCTGAAGGCCTTCAAGAAAGCCGTCGAGGAGTTCACCGGCAGGGAGTTGACGGACGAGGACCTGGACCGCGGAATCCGCATCCTCAACGAGAACCGCGCCGCGATGCACGAGCTGTACGAGTACCGCAAGCGTCCCGAGCCCCCGGTAACCGGTCTCGAGGCGATGTACGTAACCGTGACCAGCACCTGGGTGGACAAGGAGGAGCACACCGCCGAGATCCGGAAGGTGCTGCAGCAGCTCGAAGCGAGGCGCTCCCTGGACCGAGACACCGGCGTACGCCTGATGTTCGTCGGGTCCGAGAACGATGACACCGAGTTCATCAAGATGGTCGAATCGGTTGGGGCGATGGTGGTGGTGGACGATCACTGCACCGGCACCCGGTATTTCTGGAACGAGACGCCCCGGATGCCGGACCGGCTGGAGGCGATGGCGAAACGCTACGTCGAGCGCCCCGCCTGCCCCGCGAAGGACCACGTGGAGCGGTCACGCTTCCCGCACATCCTGCAACTGGCGAAAGACTACGACGCGCAGGGGGTGATCCTGATCCAGCAGAAGTTCTGCGATCCGCACGAGGCGGACATCCCCGTCCTGCGCTCCTACCTCGAGGAAAACGGTTTCCCCTGCCTGTTCCTGGAGTTCGATGTCACCGTTCCCATGGGGCAGTTCAGGATCCGGACCGAAGCTTTCCTCGAGATGATCGCCGAGGAGGAGTTGTTCTGAGGTGCGCGGACAGCGGTGATCAACGTCTGCCGACAGATCTACATGGTGGGAGTGACCGATGGCGACATACAAGACGGAACCCTTGAAGTGTTGGAAGAAGGCGAAGGAGCTGCGTGAGAAGTACTACCGGGACTACGCCACGGCGCATGAACGGGGCGGGATCCGCTGGACGGGCGGGGCGTGGTCGTTCGACGCCATCCCCTACGGGTTGGGTGACGATGTCTATCCCCTCACCGGCGAGCCCTATGCCGCCTCGATCGCGTTCAACCACGAATTCTCCCTGAAGTGTCTCGAAGCCACCGAGGCCAAGGGGTGGGCGAGGGACCTGTGCAGCTACATGCGCAACTACTGGGGTTCGATGTACCTGAACGAATTCCTCTTCGGCGGCCCCTATCCCAAGCCTGATTTCGGGTTCCAGGACCACATCTGCTGCAGCCATGCGAAGTGGTACCAGGTGGTCTCCGAGCACGAGAAGTTTCCCTATTTCAACATCGATGTCAGCGTCGGCCCCTACGGGGAGGTGAAGGGCAACCCGCACAAGATCCGCTACATCGTCGACCAGATGCACGAAGCGATCGAGTTCATGGAGAAGGTCACCGGCCGGACGTACGATGATGAGAAGCTGATCGAGGCGGTGAAAACGGATTGCCGCTCCACCTCGAAGTGGGCGGCGATCTGCTGCCTGAACAAGAACGTGCCGGCGCCGCTCGACGAGAAGACGATGTATTCCCTCTACGTGTTCGGGACCCTTTCGAAGGCGAAGAAGGAGTTCGCCGATTTCTACGATGAGTTGTACGACGAGGTCGCCGACCGGGTGGATCGCGGCATCGCGGCGGTCGAGAACGAGCGCTGCCGGTTGATGAGTGACACCCAGCCGCCGTGGGGGTTTCTCAAGGTCTTCCGCTACCTCCAGACCTTCGGAGCCCTGTCCGTCGGTTCGCTCTACACCTTCGGCCTGATCGGCAACTGGGAGGTCAAGCCGGACGGCACCTGGGGCCCGAGAACCACGCCGATGGAGCTGGGCGTCGAAATCGACAGCCGCGACAAGGCGCTCGAGGTCCTCGCCGAGTGGACGCTCTCCCGCCCGGAGTGGCAGCATTTCTACGACCACACCCTGAAGACGGAGATGATGCTGCGGATCATCCGCGAATGGAAGGTGGACGGCGTGATGCTGCATCTCAACCGCGGGTGTGAGGGCCTCTCCTGCGGCATCATGGAGAACCGGCTTGGCATCGCGAAGGCGGGAATCCCGGTGATGACATTCGAGGGAAACATGGGCGATGAACGCGAGTTCGACCCGGCCCGCACCACCGCCCGGATCGACTCCTTCATGGAGACGCTCAACCTGCAACCCCTAACCACAGCCTGAGGAGTGTGATGGATACCGTCGGCATCGATATCGGTGCGAAGAACGTGAAGATCATCGTCCTGCGCGAGGGCGAGGTGATCGCCACGGGCATCCGCGAGGGCGGCTTCGAGCAGGCGAAGGTCACCGGCGAGTTGCTCGCCGAAGTCCTGCAGAAGGCGGGGATCGACGGGGAGGAAGACATCCCGATCTGCTCGACGGGAGCCGGCAGAAAAGTGGTCACCCGGGCGCAGCACACCGTCACCGAGGTCTCCGCGGACGCCCGCGCCTGCACCCACCTCTTCCCCGATGTCAAGACCGTGATCGACGTCGGCGCGGAGGAGGGGCGGGCGATCAAGTGCAACCCGGACGGCAAGGTGGAGGATTTCGCGATCAACGAGAAGTGCGCCGCCGGCTCGGGCGCCTTTACCGAGGCGATGGCGAGAGCCCTCGAGGTCACCGTCGAGGAGCTGGGCAGGCTCTCGCTGCAATCCAGCGCGTCCGTGCCGATGAACGCCCAGTGCGCCGTCTTCGCCGAGAGCGAGGTGGTCAGCCTGCTGCACGCGAAGACCCCCAAGCAGGACATCGCCAAGGCGATTCACGATGCGATCGCGAGCCGGATCGTCTCCATGGCGCGCCGCGTCGGAATCAACCCGGCCGTCGCCGTGATCGGCGGGATGGCGAAAAACGTCGGCTTCATCGACTCGCTGAACCGGGCGCTCGGGCAGGAGGTCCTGATTCCCGAGGATCCGGCGTTTATAACGGCGTTCGGTGCGGCCCTGATCGCGGCGGAACGGTCCGGGTGAGGGCGGCGGTTTCCCCCTCCCGTGGAGGCGACAGGGTGGCCCGGGGCTTGCCCCGGGTTTCATGACGCAGAGGTAGGAATACAGTAGTGCGACAACAGCGGAGCGACCTGGAACAGGCGTAGATACGGGGTGGACAGATGGCGAAAGAATTCTGGCGTTGGAAAGAATACAACTGGCACGACGAGAACCGCGATTGGCGCGGCGGCAAGATCATCACCGGCGGCGTGGATGTCGGATCGGTCAGTTCCCAGGCCGTCGTCATGGTGGATGGGGAGCTCTACGCCTTCTCCAACATGCGCACCGGCTCCGACAGCCCCGACAGTGCGCGGAAAGCGATGAACTGGGCCCTCGAGGATACCGGGCTGACCCTGGACGACTTCGACTACATCGTCGGCACCGGGTACGGGCGGGTCAATGTCCCCTTCGCCGACAAGGCGATCACGGAGATCGCCTGTCATGCGCGGGGCGGCAATTTCATGTACGGACCGACGGTGCGCACGATCCTCGACATGGGCGGCCAGGATTGCAAGGCGATCCTCTGCGACGAGCGCGGCAAGGTTACCAACTTCCTGATGAACGACAAGTGCGCCGCGGGCACCGGGCGCGGGATGGAGGTCTTCGCCGACCTGCTGGGCGTGCCCATCGAGGAGGTGGGGGAGCTGTCGCTGCAGGTGGAGGAGGAGCCGCCGCCGGTGTCCTCCACCTGCGTCGTCTTCGCGAAATCGGAAGCCGCCGGCCTGCTGCGCCAGGGCTGGCCCCAGAGCAAGGTGCTGGCCGCCTACTGCTCCGCGATGGCCCACCGGGTCTTCACCCTGCTCGCGCGGATCGGGGTGCAGAAGGATTTCGCGATTACCGGTGGGATCGCGAAAAACGTGGGTGTCGTCTCCCGCATCGAGAAGGAACTCGGCCTGACCGCCCTGAAGCCGAAGCACGACACCCAGATCGCGGGCGCCATCGGGGCGGCGCTCTTCGCCAAGGCCCTCGTCGAGAAGGGGAAGGGCAGGAAAAAGGTCGCCGCCTCCTGAGTGAACCGGTCCACTGGGGGCGGAGTGCGGCGAGGGAGTCTTCCGAAACAGGGAGCATCGCGGCGGATGAAGGCGAACTACGGGTACATGGACGGGTCCGGGGAGTACTACATCACCATCGACACGGACAAGTGCGTCGAATGCGATGCGCATCCGTGCGTGGGGAGCTGCCCCGCGGGTCTCTTCGAGATCATCGAGGATGACTGGGAGGACCTTGTCGCGTCCATCGTAGAATCGAAGAGGAAGGCGATAAAATACGAATGCGCGCCGTGCAAGCCGGTGACAGACCGCCCCCCATTGCCCTGCGTCGCCGCCTGCACGCCCGGCGCCATCGAACACTCGTGGTAGGCGTATGTCGAAGGTAACGTTGCAGATTGACGGCAGGACCGTTGAGGCCGACGAAGGCACATCGATTCTCTTCGCCGCCCTGGCCGCCGACACCTACATCCCCCACCTCTGCACCCATCCGTCGGTGTCGGAGCTGAAGAACATCGTTCTCGACGAACGGGTTTACCAGGGGACGCGCGAGTTCATCGGCGAGCACGCCGGCGAAACCGTCCTGGAGGCGGAGGCGAAGGGGTGCGGGCTGTGCAAGGTCCATGTCGAGGGGTACGACCATCCCGTCGCCGCCTGCCGCATCGCGGTCACCGAGGGCATGGTCGTCCGCACGACGGGCGATGACCTCACCAAGGTCCGTCAGGCGGCACTGAGCCGGATTCTCGCCGAACACCCCCATGCCTGCCTGTTATGCGAACAGCGCGAGGGGTGCAGCCGGACGGAATGCTCGATGAATGTTCCCGAGGAGGAGCGCTGCTGCGTGCTCCTCGGCCATTGCGAGATCGGGAAGGTGGCGGACTATGTCGGCTATGCCCCGGACCTCCCGCCCTACCGCGCCCCCGAAGAGAAGATCATCCTCAAGGACCCTCTCTTCATCCGGGACTATTCGCTCTGCATCGGCTGTTTGAAATGTGTCCGCGCCTGCCGTGAAATCGCCGGGGCGGATGTCCTCGGCGCGGTCCTGCTCGGCGGCCGGTTCGTCGTCGGAACGAAGAAACCGGGCGACATGCCGGAGGCGGAATGCCGTTTCTGCGGTGCCTGTGTCGAGATTTGCCCGACCGGGGCCCTGCGGGACCGCGAGGGGGTGGAGACGCCCGCCGGAGGGGCGCCGCTCCCCTGTATTCATGCCTGCCCGGCCGGGGTGGACGTCCCGCGGTACGTCCGCAGGATCGCCGAGGGGGACCTGGACGGCGCGCGCAGGGTCATCGCCGCGAGCGTGCCGCTCCCCGCGACCCTCGGGTACGCCTGTTTCCACCCCTGCGAGGACCACTGCCGCCGCGGCGTTCTCGACAGGCCGGTCGCCATCTGCGACCTGAAGCGGTTCGTGTTCCAGGAGGAGGAAGACTACCCGGCGCTTCCGCGCCTGCCGGACACGGGGAAACGGGTCGCGATCATCGGGGCGGGTCCCGCCGGGCTCGCCGCCGCCTGGATGCTCGGGATCAAGGGGCACAAGATTACGCTGTTCGACGCCGGGAGCGAACCGGGGGGCTTCCTCCGGTCGGCGATTCCGCCCTTCCGCCTGCCGCGGGAGGCCCTCGAGATGGATCTCAAGTTCCTGCGGGATCTCGGGATCGAGTTCCAGGGGAACAGGCGACTCGGGGACGACCTCGACCCGCGCACCCTCCGGGAGTTCGGCTACGATGCGGTTCTGCTGGCCCTCGGCACGCCGCGCAGCAAGCACATCGAGGTGGAGGGGGTCGAGCTGGAGGGCGTGCTCTGGGGGATCGAGTTCCTGCGTTCCGTCGTCTCCGATGAACCCATCGTACTCGATGGCGAGGTGATTGTCGTCGGCGGGGGAGGTGTCGCGATGGACACCGCGATGACCGCCCTGCGGTGCGGCGCGGAGCACGTGGAGGTGATCTCCCTCGAGTCGGCCGGGGAGCTGCCGGCCCACGAGGAAGAGGTCGAGCTGGCGAGGGAGGAGGGGATCACCCTGACGCATGGCTGGGGCCCCGCGAGGTTCCTCGCCGGAGATGGCCGGGTCGCGGGCGCGGAGTTCGTGCGCTGCACGCGGGTCTACGACTCCAACGGGCGGTTCGCACCGGAATTCGCGGAGGGCGACCGGATCACGCGGCCGGCCCGGTGGGTGATCCTCGCGGTGGGGCAGGTCTCCGACCGGGACGCCTTCGGGTCCGAAGCGGGGCGGGTGCTCGATGACCGCGGCCTGTTGCCGCCGGAGGCGGAATCCGTCGAGACCTGGCTGCCGGGGTTCTTCGGCGCGGGCGACCTCGTTCATGGCCCCACCTCCATCGTCGAGGCCATCGCCTCCGGCAAGCGGGCGGCTGCCTCTATCGACAGTTTCCTCGGGGGGGACGGCGCGTTCGAACTCGAGGTCGAGGACGGCGGGGCCTTCGATGCCGCCGCGGTCAGCCTCGGGGAACGCCGGGACCCGCCAAGGGCGGATCCCTTGGTGCGGAAGACCAACTTCGAACCGATCCGCGGCGCCCTGGATCCCCTCGAAGCCGAGGCGGCGGCCAACCGCTGCCTGCGGTGCGACATCCGGCGGTTGATTCTTCCCCCCGTCCTCCCGCCCGAAAGCTGGTCCATCCTCACCTCCGGCGTCGCCGGGGAGGCGCCGGACGCCCCCGGGGTCGTCCAGATGGCGGATGCTTCCGGGAAGGTGCTGAGAATCAAGGGGACGGACAGCATCCGCGGCCTCATCGAGGAGTGGCTGGGGGAAGCGGCGGGGGGTGAGCCACCGGCGCTGAGGAAGGTGAAATGGGAAGAGGATCCCATGTACACCAAGCGCGAAAGCGAACTCATCCAGCAGCACCTGCAGCAGCACGGCGAGATGCCGGGAGGCGCCGGTGACGAGCTGGATGACCTCTTCTGACGTCGACACTCAGGGGTGAATATGATCCTGCAGCCAGATGATGTTGTGATTCGCCCGGTCCGCCGCGGGGATCTCGCGGCGATCGTCGCCATCGACGAGCAGTCCACCGGCGAGAACCGGGAGAGTTACCTCGAGCGGAAGCTCGAGGAGGCGCTGGACGAGAAGTGGCGGACGATCGCCTCCAACGTGATCGAGTACAAGGGCGAGGTCGCCGGGTTCCTGATGGTGGAGGTCGTCAGCGGGGAGTTCGGCCTGCCGGAGGACCGCGCGACCCTGAACACCATCGGAATCGCCCCGGAGCACCGCGGCAAGGGGCTGGCGACGGAACTGTTCGACCGGACGCTGGACCAGTTGAAGAAGCTGGGAATCACCCGGCTCCAGACCCTCGTCGACTGGAAGGACCAGGAGCTGATTCACTTCTTCGCGACCAAGGGGTTCGAGCCGGGGAAGATGGTGTTCCTCGAACTCCGGACCTGAGTGAGGGTGGCCCTTGGCGACACGCGAAGAGCTGATCCGGGACGGCTGGGAGGAGTGCTTCACGGCGTTCGGGGAGCGCCTGAAGGAGGCGGTCGAGATGTACAAGGAACTCGGCTTCGAGGTCCGCCTTGAACAGGCCGAAGCGCCAGAAGATGCTCCCGACGAGAGCTGCAAGACCTGCTTCCGGCTGTTCGACAAGACGATCTGGGTGCGCCGCAGGGGGTGAGAAGCGGATGAAGCGAAGGTCTCAACACAAGGGGGGAGACAACAATGAAGGCAGCCGTTTTTACCGGACCGAACAGCCCGCTCGTCGTGCAGGAGGTGCCCACGCCCGAGCCGAAGGAGGGGGAGATCCTGGTCAAGGTGGCGGCGTGCGGGATCTGCCACACCGACCTCCATTACATCGACCACGGGGTGCCGACGTTCAAGCAGCCGCCGATGATTCTCGGGCATGAGCCCTCCGGCACCGTCGCCGCGCTCGGGCAGGGCGTGACCGGCTGGAAGGAGGGCGACCGGGTGCTGCTGCCCGCGGTGCTCACCTGCGGCACCTGCTACAACTGCCGGACCGGGAGGGAGAACATCTGCGACAACATGGTGATGTTCGGCAACCATGTCGACGGCGCCTATGCCGAGTACGTTCTCGCGCCGGCGAAGGACGCCATCCCGCTGCCCGACGAGCTGCCCCTGGAGGAGAGCTCGATCATCGCCGATGCGATCAGCACCCCCTTCCATGCGGTGGTCAACCGCGGGGAGGTGAAGGCGGGCTGGAATGTCGCCGTGTTCGGCTGCGGCGGGGTCGGGATCAACACCGTGCAGGTCGCCGCGGCGGTGGGGGCCTCGGTGATCGCGGTGGATGTCATCCCCGAGAAGCTCGAATGGGCGAAGAAACTGGGCGCCACGGCCGTGGTCAACGCCCGGGAAGTCGAGCGCATCGACAAGGTGATCAAGAAGATGACCGGCGGCGGCGTGGATGTCTCCTTCGAGGCGATCGGCAATCCGGAGACGATCCAGCAGGCGTTCTCCTGTATCCGGAAGGGCGGCCGGACGGTCGTCATCGGCTACACCAACAAGACCGTCGAGCTGCCCGCCTCGAAAATCATGTTCTTCGAGCAGGAGATCATCGGTTCCCTGGGGTGCCGGCCGGTGGATTACCCCCGCATCGTGGAGATGGCGCGAATCGGGAAGATCAAGGTCAAGGAGCTGGTGACCGCCCGCTTCTCCCTCGAGGAGATCAACAAGGGGTTCGACCTGATGCGCGAAGGCGATCCGCATTCCCTCCGCTCCATCGCGGTACCCTGAAACCGGCTGCTCACGGAGGAGGGGAAAGGAGATGGATTTTTCCTTCAGCGAAGAACAGGAGATGCTCCGCGGCATGGCGCGCCGGTTCGCCGACGAGGAGTTGAGACCGATCGCCGCCAGGGTGGATGAAGAGGCCGATGTCCCGCGCGAAAGCATCGACAAGATGGCCGAGCTGGGGTTCATGGGGCTGCTGTTTCCGGAGGAGTACGGCGGCTCGGGGTTCGGCGAAGTGGGATATTGCATCGTCCTCGAGGAGCTGTCGCGGGCGTGCGCCTCGACGGCCGTGGTGCTCGGGGGGCACGAATCCATCGGGGCGATGGCGATCTACCTCGCCGGGACGGACGAGCAGAAGGCGATGTTCCTCCCCGACCTCGCCTCGGGCAAAAAGATCGCGGCCTTCGCCCTCACCGAACCCGGAGCCGGCTCGGACGCCGCCGCGATCCGCACCCGCGCCGTCGAGGAGGAGGATTGCTGGGTTCTGAACGGGCAGAAGACCTTCATCACCAACGGCGGGATTGCGGACGTTTACAGCGTGTTCGCCCGCACCGACGAGGGGAAGGGGGTGCACGGAATCTCCACCTTCATCGTGGAGAAGGACTACCCGGGCTTTCATGCCGGGCCGCCGGAGAAGAAGATGGGGATCCGCGGTTCGCACACGACGGACATCTTCTTCGAGAACGTCCGCGTGCCGAAGCAGAACCTGCTCGGCGAGCGGGGCCAGGGCTTCCGGGTGGCGATGCAGACCCTCGATGTCGGGCGTCTCTCCCTCGGCGCGCAGTGCCTCGGGGCGGCCAGGGAGGCGCTGGACCTGTCCATCAAGCATGCGAGCCAGCGGGAGCAGTTCGGCGGGCCGATCGCACGTCTCCAGGCGATCCAGTTCATGTTGGCCGAGATGGCGATGGATGTTTACGCCATCGAGAGCATCACCTATCGCACCGCCTGGAAGTGCGACCGGAAGCTGCCCTTCAGCCGCGAATCGGCGATGGTGAAGCTGTTCTGCAGCGAGGCGCTCGGCCGTGTCGTGGACAAGGCCGTCCAGGTCCACGGCGGGATGGGGTACATGTCGGACTATCCCATCGAACGGTTCTACCGGGATGCGCGGATCACGAGGATCTTCGAAGGCACCAACGAGATACAGCGACTTGTCATCGCGCGCGACCTGCTCAAGTCGCAGAAGTTTTAGCGCGCGTGCGAGAAGTGAAAAACTCCTCCCGGTGGGTGGCCCTGTCAGCTTTGATGACAGGGTTTGAGGAAGGGCAGCCCGGGCGGGTAAGGTCCGGGCAACCGAGGTTGCACCGCGGGCGACTCGAGCGGTGCATTCTCGATCGGGAAGCTTTCTTGGCGCTGGTCTAACCGGCAGGCCCCATGGCTCCGATTCACCCTGACATCTTCAGCGATGCCGCCCTGCGTCATGTGCGCCGGGGCGCGGACCGTCCCCCGGGCGAGATGACCGCCGCGGAGCTCCCCCCCATGGCGGCGAGCTGGGCGAGCACGGAGAAGGTCCCGGTCGGAGCGTGGAAGGACCGGCGTCCGCGGTACGTCCGCGGCCTGTCGCCCTGCCTCACTCACTGCCCGGTCGGAAACGATGTCGAGGGCTTCATCAGCCGGTTGCGGGACGGCGACGAAGAGGGCGCGGCGCGGTTGCTGGCGGCGGAAAATCCCCTCCCCGCCACCTGCGGGCGTGTCTGCTACCATCCCTGCGAGACCGGGTGCAACCGGGTGAAACTGGACGGGAGCGTCGGGATCCGGGCCATCGAGCGCTACCTCGGCGACCTACCCCTCTTCGATGATGCGAGCCTCTGGCAGCCGGACGCACCCTCCCGCGACAAGCGGATCGCGGTGGTCGGTTCGGGGCCGGGCGGGCTCTCCTGCGCCTGGGTGCTGGCCCTCCTCGGGTATCCGGTCACGGTTCACGAGCGGCGTCCGCTGCCGGGCGGCCTGCTGCGCTACGGAATCCCGGCCTACCGCCTGCCGAAGGAGGTCCTCGACAGGGAAATCGGGCGAATGTCGGACCTCGGTGTCCGATTTGAATACGGCGTAGATGTTGGAGAAGCCCGCTCCCTCTCCTCGCTCCTGGAGCGTTACGACGCCGTCTTCGTGGCGACCGGCGCGAGCACGAGCCGGAGCCTCCCGTTGGACGGCGACACGGGGGGGCTGTGCATCAACTCCCTCGATTTCCTCACGGCCCTGCAGCAGAAGCGGCCCATCGATCCGGGGAAACACTGCGTGGTCGTCGGCGGGGGCAACAGCGCCGTCGACGCCGCCCGCAGCGCGAGGCGGCTCGGCGCGGAGGTGACCATCCTCTATCGCAGGACACGAGCCGAAATGCCGGCCTTCGGGGCAGAGATCGACGACGCCCTCGCCGAGGGCGTCATCCTGGTAGAACTCGCCATTCCGAAGGAGTTGAAAGTCAGGAACGGCCGGCTGGAAGCGCTCGTCTGCCTGCGGACGAGGCTGGGAGAGCCCGACGCCTCCGGCCGGCGCTCGCCCGTGCCCATCCCGGACAGCGAGTTCACCCTCCCGGCGACCGCGGTGATCAACGCCCTCGGGGAGCAGGTCGATGCGGGCCATCTCGCAGGGGAGCCCGAAATGCAGGCGGCCCTGCATGAGATCAGCGAGTGGGGGCGTTCGCCGCTGCCGAACCTATTCGCCGGGGGGGATTTCGCGGGCGGGGAGCGGACAGTGGCCCACGCCATCGGCGGCGGGAAACGGGCCGCGATGGCGATCGACCGGTTCCTCAAGGGCGATGACCGGGAGACCCTCGACCGGTTCCGTGTCGGCGGCGGTCCCGCCTCCCTGGCCGGCTACCTGCGGCGGGGCGGCCTCGACATCCTGCAGGAGGACATCCATGTCGTCACCTACGAGGACCTGAACCCGGCCTACTTTCCCCAGGTCGAGCGGCTCGAGCTGCAACGTCACTTGAACCGGGAGCCTTCCGCGGATTTCGCCGAGGTCGAGGAAGGACTTGATGCCGCCCGGGCCCGCGCAGAGGCAGCACGCTGCTTCTCCTGCGGGCGGTGCACCCGCTGCGGGTTGTGCCAGATCTTCTGCCCCGAGGGAGCGGTCCGGCCCGACCCCGAGACCGGCGAGTATTTCATCTACGATGCCCATTGCAAGGGGTGCGGCATCTGCGTGGAGGAGTGTCCGCGCTGCGCGATCAGAATGGAGCCCGTCGATGGGCGTGAAGAGTAAACCGGTCGCGATCACCGGCAACCAGGCCCTGGCGCACGCCGTCCGGCTGGCGAGAACCCAGGTCGTGGCGGCCTATCCGATCACGCCCCAGACTTCGGTGGTCGAGGAGATCGCCGAGTTCTGCGCCTCGGGCAGGATGGAGGCCCGGTTCATCCAGACGGAATCGGAACACTCCTCGATGGCGACCTGCATCGGGGCGTCGATGACCGGCGCGCGGGTGTTCACCGCCACCTCCAGCCAGGGGCTGGCGCTGATGCACGAGATGCTTCACTGGGCGACCGGCGCGCGGACCCCGGTGGTCATGGGCGAGGTGAACCGGTCGCTCGCGGCGCCCTGGACGATCCTCTCGGACCAGTCGGATTCGATGGCCCAGCGCGACACCGGCTGGATGCAGTTCTACTGCGCCTCCAACCAGGAGGTGCTGGACACCACGCTGCTGGCGTTCAAGGTGACCGAGCAGGTGCTCCTGCCAGCGATGATCGTCCTCGATGCCTTCGTCCTCTCCCATTGCGTGGAGGCGGTTGAGATGCCGGACCAGGAGAGCGTGGACGAGTTTCTCCCTCCGCGTGAAATGCCGGTCAGGCTCGACCCGGCGGAGCCCCATGCCTTCGGCGGGATGATGTTCCCGGACAGCTTCATGGAGCAGCGGGTCAAGATTCAGCAGGCGATGGAGATCTCCCGCCGGGTGATCCTCGACGAGGCGGCCGGGTGGGAGAAGCTGACGGGACGCTCGCTGAAGCCCCTGCATGAATACCGGACCGGGGACGCGGAGGTGGTGACCCTCTGCCTCGGGACCGCCGCCGGGGCGATGACAGCTGCCGTCGACCGCCTGCGGGAGGAGGGGATCAAGGCGGGGGCGATCCGCCTCTGGCAGTACCGTCCCTTCCCGGTGGAGCCGCTGAGGGAGGCGCTGCGCCACATCCCGAAAATCGGGGTGATCGACCGCGCCTGTTCCTTCGGGCTGGGCGGGCCGGTCGGCTCGGAGGTCAAGAGCGTCCTCCAGTCCGGGGGCGCGAAAGAGGTGTACGGGTTCATCGCCGGGCTCGGCGGCCGGGAGATCCGCCCCACTTCGGTCGAGGGGATCTTCCGCAGGATGCTGGCGGGCGAGGCGGACCCCGACGGCGTCAACTGGGTGGAGGTCCGGCGATGAGGGAACCGGAACGCTCCACGGTGGACGTCTTCGGCCGGGAGACCGGCCCCTCCGGCGGGCACCTCGCCTGCCAGGGGTGCGGAGGCGCTCTCTGCCTGAGGATGGCTGTGAAAGCGCTGGGGGAGAACTGCGTCTTCGTCATCCCCGCCTGCTGCATGGCGGTCATCGACGGTCCCTTCCCCATCTCATCGCTCGGGGTCCCCTTGTTCCACATCGCCTTCGGCGCGACCGCCTCCGCCGCTGCGGGGGTTCGCGCGGGATTCGCCGCCCGGGGGAGGGATGACATTCTCGTCGTCGGGTGGGCCGGGGACGGCGCCACCTTCGACATCGGGCTGGGGGCGGTTTCCGCGGCCGCGGACCGGAACGAGGACTTCCTCTATGTCTGTTATGACAACGAAGCGTACATGAACACGGGAATCCAGCAGAGCGGCGCCACCCCGAAGGCCGCGTGGACCACGACCACGCCGGGCCGGATGCCGAAGAAGACCTCCAAGAAGGACATTCTCTCGATCATGGCGGCGCACCGGATCCCGTACATCGCCACCGCCAGTCCCTCGCATCCGGATGATTTCCTGCGGAAGCTCGAGAAGGCGAAATCGACGCGTGGGTTCCGTTTCCTGCACCTCTTCAGCCCCTGCCCTCCCGGGCAGAGGTTCGCGGAGAAGGACACCATCCGGGTGGCGCGAACCGCCGTGACCAGCCGGGTGTTTCCGCTGCTGGAGATCACCGGCGGCCAGCGGTTGACCCTGATGGATGTCCCCGAGCCGACCCCCGTCCGCGAATACCTCCAGCTGCAGGGGCGGTTCGGCCATTTCAGCGAGGAGAACATCCGCGAATTCGAGGACGAGGTGCGGCAGCGGTGGGAAAAACTCGCAAATTGGGCGGGGCGCTCCGCATCAGGGAAAGGGTAAAGGGCACGGCCGGACGGTCCGGTCCGGCCGGCGAAACGGGTGCTTATGGCAGCGACAGTCACACTTGACTATCCCATCGAGATCCGCTGGCATGGCCGCGGCGGCCAGGGCGCCGTGACCGCGGCGAAGCTGCTGGCGGAGACCGCGCTGGAGCTGGGCCGGCAGGTGCAGTCCTTCCCGCAGTTCGGCTCGGAGCGCCGCGGTGCGCCGATCGCCGCCTACACCCGGATCGACGAGAAACCGATCACCCTCTACAACACGATCGAAGAGCCGAACGTGGTCATCGTCCTCGACCCGTCGCTGGCAGGTTTCCTCCCGGTGACACGCGGCCTGCGGGCGGACGGCCTGCTGATCGTCAACAGCCCCGAGTCGCCGGAAGCGGTGCGGCGCGCGCTCCGGTGGGAGAGCGGGACGGTGTCCACGGTCCCGGCCACGCGGATCGCCGTGGAGCACCTGGGCAGGCCGGTGACCAACACCGCGATGCTGGGCGCCTTTTCCGCGGCGACGGACCTGCTCCCGCTGGAGAAGGTCATCGACATCGTCCGCGACAGGTTCACCGGGCACTACCCGGAGGCGGTCGTCGAGGGTAATCTCCGGGCGATGCGGGACGCATTTCAGAAGACCCTCCTGGGGTAGCCCGGCCGGTCGGGCCGCCCGGCCGGACGCCGCCGGTGATGGCGAGGTGGAGAGAATGAAGACACCGATCAGGACCCTGGAAGCGCTGGCGGACAGCCTGTCCGAGAGGACCGGAACCGGCCCGAAACCGCGCCTGGGCGTCGTGGTCTCCGGCCTCGAGAGGGACTTCGACGCCGCCATCGCCGCGAAAAAACTCGGCTGGGCGGAGTTGAGGCTCCTCGGTCAGGCGGACCGGATCCGCGGCGTCCTGGAGGAGAACGGCATTGCACCCGGGGAGTGCGAAATCATCGGCGAGACGTCCGCGGAAAAACAACTGTCGCTCATCCATTCCTGGTGTCAGGGCGGCGAGGTCGACACCCTGCTGATGGGCGATTTCAGCCCGAAGCAGGTCCATGATGTCATCTCCAACCCCTTTCACGGGGTGCCGGTCGAGGAGGGAGTCAGCCGGGCCGTCCTCCTGTTCATGCCGAGGTACCCGAAGTTCCTGATCCTGATCAGCGATCCGGGCCCCGGCAAGACCAGTTTCGATTCGATGATCCTGCACATCAAGAACGGTGTGCACCTGGCGCGCGCCGTCGGCATCGACCATCCGAAGATCGCCCTGCTCTCCGCGATGGACATGGTCGGCGTGGATGATCTGCACACCTACAACTGCCGTTGCATCGCCAGCCAGGTGAGCAACCGGCAGATCCGGGACATCGACCTGGAGGGGCCGCTGAGCTTCGATACCGCGGTCGATGAGTACACGGTTTCCCACCTTCCGCACGCCGGCCCGGTGGCCGGGAACGCGGACATCCTCGTCCTGGACAGCCACCATACCCGGTCGGTCCTGGCGCTGACGTTGACCTGCTTCGGCCGGGCACGCGCCGCGAGAATCCTGCTGGGCGGACGGGTCCCCGTGGCCATCACCCCGGCGCGGAAGGACGACCCGGACAACCTGCTCGCCATCGCCCTGGGGTTGTACATCGCCCCGTACCTGAAGGTGGCCCGGCCGCTGGACTGGCTGACCCACCCGGACCTGTTCGATTATGCCTGGTAGTCCCGGCGCGGGAGGGGCGGGAGCCGAAACTGGAGCCGCACAGAGGTGACTTGCGATGAATGAGGGATCCCCGGTCACGGGGTTGGAGCAACTGAGGGCGTTGGCGTTCGAGAAGGTCCGCGCGAAGTCCCCCCCGAGGCTCGCCCTGGCGCCGGCCCATGACCTCCAGGTGTTGAAGGGCGTCTGCCTCGCTTGCCGGGAGGGTTTGATCGACCAGGTCCTGATCGGTCCGGCGGAGGAGATCCGGAAAAACCAGGCCGCCATCGGGCTGGAGAGTTGCTCCTGCAACATCGTGGACATCCCCGACGCCCGGGAGGCCGTTCTCCATGCGGCGCGGATGGCGGTTACCGGGGAGGTCTCGATCCTGATTCCCGGGAACATCACCGATATCTGCAACGTCCCCGACACCTTCAGGGTTCTCCTCGGCGCGGAGAGCGGGTTCCGGCGGCCCGGCGACTTCCTCTCGCTGGTCGGCGTCATCGAGCACGAAAGTTACGAGGGGTTGCTGCTCGTCTCGGACGTGGGGCTGGTGCCCGATCCCACCGTGGAGCAGGGGATCCGCATCATCAAGAACGCCGTACAGGTCGCCCGCCTCCTGGGGAAGAAGACCGTTCGGGTCGCCATTCTCGCCTACGAGGACAGGCCGACGCCGACCTCGCCCACGACCATCGCCGAATCCATTATTGCGGAGTTTTTCGCACGGGAGGACGACCCCACGGTCATCGTGGAGGGGCCGATGCGCCTCGACGGCGCGCTGGAGGAGGAGGCCATCCCGAAGAAGCCGCGCGGCGGCGTCGAGCCGGGGCGGGCGGACATCCTGATCGCCAACAACATCCACGTCGGCAACTCGATGTACAAGGCGCTGGTGACCCTGTGCGGGGCCGCCTCGGCGCCGATGGTCGTCGGCGGACGGTGCCCCATCGCGATGCCCTCGCGCAGCGAATCGGCGGAGAACATCCTCAACGGCCTCTCGCTGTGCGTGCTGGCGGCCGAATGGTGAACGATCGGGCGGGCGGAACGGGGGAGCGATGGTGCCTGATGCGGAGACGGGACCGGCTATGAAGGCCGAAACGGCGCGAAAGAAGAAGGTTTTCACGGTCGAGCTGCGCCAGGACTGGTGCAAGGGGTGCTACCTCTGCATCGATGTCTGCCCAGTC
Organism: uncultured bacterium; assembly: GCA_964404605.1. Taxonomy (GTDB): domain Bacteria; phylum Electryoneota; class Electryoneia; order Electryoneales; family Electryoneaceae; genus CAYOKT01. The sequence goes on along the minus strand of CAYOKT010000046.1, from coordinate 2,578 downwards.
GCGGGCATCTTCACCACCGGCGGCGAGATCGGGCCGAAGGGCTTCAAGCCGGTGCGGGTCGACCCGGAGGGCTGCACCGGGTGCATGCTCTGCGAGCTGCTCTGCCCGGACCTGGCGATAACGGTCGAGCGAGGCGATGAAACAGACGGTTGAACGGGTGAAATCCCCCATCGAGCCGGGCACGCGCTTCATGATGGGCGACGAGGCGTGCGCGGACGGGGCCATCGCGGCGGGCTGCAACTTCTACGCCGGGTATCCCATCACCCCGGCGAGCGAAGTCATGGTGCGGATGGTCCACCGGCTGAGGGAGACCGGCGGGGTCTTCATCCAGATGGAGGACGAGATCGGCTCCATCTGCGCGATGGTCGGCGCCGCCTGGGCCGGGTCGCGCGCCATGACCGCCACCTCCGGCCCCGGGCTGAGCCTGATGATGGAGACCATCGGCTACGCCGCGATGACGGAAACCCCGGTGGTGATCGTCGACATCCAGCGGGCCGGCCCCTCCACCGGGCAGGCGACCCGGCCCGGCTCGGGGGATGTCTTCCAGGTCAAGTTCGGCAGCCATGCCGATTACGAAATCGTCGCCTATGCCCCCTGGAGCGTGCAGGAGATGTTCGACCTCACCATCGCCGCCTTCAACGCCGCCGAGGCCTACCGCATCCCGACCTTCCTCCTCGCGGACGAGTCGGTCGGGCACCTGCGGGAGAAGGTCGTCGTTCCGGAGAAGGTCGAGCGGTGGAGGCGTCCAAGTGCGAGGGGAGTGCCGCCGTTTCACACCGAGGACGAGGACGGCGTTCCCCCCATGCCGCGCTTCGGGGAGGGGGAGAAGCTGCTGATCACCGGCTCGACCCACGACGGGCGCGGCTTCCGTAAGACGCAGGATTCGGAGATTCACCGCCGCCTCGTTCAGCGTCTTGTCGGCAAGGTGCGGAACGCCGCGGAGGAGATCGTCCGCTGGGAGACCTACCGCGCGGAGGACGCCGACCTCCTGCTGGTCGCCTACGGCTTCTCGGCGCGGGCCTCGCTGGAGGCGGTGGACATCCTGCGGTCGCGGGGGGTCCGGGCGGGGCTGTTCCGCCCGGTCACCCTGTGGCCTTTCCCGGAAAAGGCGCTCGGGGAGACCGCCGCCCGCGCCCGCGCGGTCGCCGTTCCGGAGATGAACATGGGGCAGGTGGTCCGGGAGGTGGAACGGGTTCTCCACCGGCCGGTGCAGCCGATCCCGCAGGTCGATGGCGAGGGGATGCGGCCGGACACCATCCTCGAGGGGGTGCGCGGACTGCTCAGGGTGACGGCATGAGCAGGGAACTCTACGACAACCTGCGCCTGGATGTCTTCCCGACGCCCTACTGCTCCGGCTGCGGGCACGGCATCCTGCTCGGCGCGCTCATCCGCGGGGTGAACGAGGCCGGCCTCGACTGGGACAAGCTGGTCTTCGTTTCGGGCATCGGTTGCGCCGCCTGGATCCCCTCGCCCCACATCGAGGCGGACACGCTGCACACGACGCACGGCCGCCCGGTCGCCTTCGCCACCGGGGTCGCGCTGGCGAATCCCGAACTGAAAGTGGTCGTGGTCTCCGGGGACGGCGACCTTACGGCGATCGGCGGCAACCACCTGGTCCACGCCGCCCGCCGGAATGTGCCGATGACAGTGATCTGCGCCAACAATCACATCTACGGGATGACCGGCGGCCAGGCCGCCCCGACCACTCCCGAAGGCTGCTACACGCAGACATCCCCTTGGGGGCAGGAGGAGCCCCCGTTCGACCTCTGCCGGCTGGTCGAGGGCGCCGGCGCGGGGTTCATCGGACGGCACACGGTGTTCCAGATCCACCCCCTGATCAAGCTGATCAGCCGCGCCCTGCTGCACGAGGGGTTCAGCTTCATCGAGGCGGTGAGCCCCTGCCCGACCCATTACGGCAAGTTGAACCGGATTCCCACCCTCGGGGATTTCCGCCGGGAGATGAAGGGCGTCTACCTCAACCGCCGGAAGTGGGAGAAGCTGCCTGAAAGCGAGCGGGAGGGCAAGGTGCCCACAGGCGAATGGGTCCGGCCATGAAACGGGTTGAACTGCTGATCTGCGGGTTCGGCGGGCAGGGGGTCGTCTTCGCCGGGGTGCTGCTCGGCAACGCCGCCGTCAATGCGGGGCTGGAAGCCGCCCAGTCCGCCTCCTACGGGGCGGAGGCGCGCGGGTCGGCCTGCCATGCGGGGGTGATCCTCTCCTCCCGGCCCATCTCCTACCCCAAGGTGCGGACTCCCGACCTGCTGATCGCCCTGTCGCAGGCGGGGTACGACAAGTTCCATCCCGCCGTCGTGGAGGACGGGCTGGTTCTCTACGACGGGGACCTGGTATCGGTGAAGGAGTCCGGCCCGGCGCGTCATGTCCCGGTCGCGGCCACCGCCATCGCCACGGACCTCGGCGCGCGCGGGGTGGCGAACGTGGTGATCGCCGCCGCCGCGGTCGCCCTGGCCGGCCTCTTCGACAAGGAGATCCTGCGGGAAACGCTGGAAGCCTACAGCCCGGAATCGTTCCGTGAGGCGAACCTGCGTGCGCTGCACGCGGGGTTCGACCTGGCGGAATC
>CAYOKT010000045.1:0-22741 GCA_964404605.1 uncultured bacterium | reverse complement strand
AGCCCCGTTTCCCCACTCAGAGCGACTCCCCGCCCCCGGTGTAGAATAAAAGCGGCCCGCCGGGCGAGATCGCGATGTCGAGGCGGAACACGAGTTCCGGGGGAAGCACGATGTGCAGGCTGACGCCGTACCCCTGGCGTGTCCTGCGCCAGCGGGGCTCGTCCGGGTCCATCGCGGCTCCGGCGTCGGCGAAGAACACCAGCTCCGCGTCCAGCGGCCAGGAGGGCAGGGCGCTCCAGAGGCGGTTGGCGAGGTCGCCGGGCCAGCGTATCCCGCGAGCGAGGGTCCAGTGCATCTGGGCGCGGCCGAGGACCTGTCTGCGGCCGTAGTCGCGCATCAAGGGCTGCCCGCGCACGGTGAGCCCTCCGCCGAGGTGGTTGCGCACCGGCGGGGGGGCCTCGCCCTGGAGCCGGCCCCACAGCCGGGTGTAGAGGCGCAGGCGGCCGGAGAGCGGGCGGGTCCAGGAGGCCCAGAGGTCTGCCGACCAGTCGTTCCGGGGGGTGGAAAACGCATCGCCGCCCGAGCGGCCTCCGCGCAGCACGGCATCGAGGATCACGCCATCCATGGGGCGGATGGGGCTGGTCGTGCGGTACCGGATTCGCGGCCCCGCCATCGCGGAATAGCCCGCCTGGAAACGGCTGAACGCCTCCAGTGGCACCGAATGGCCGTCCATATCCTCCGGCCGAAGACCCCGGGAGGTGAGCACGTAGACCTCCGGTCCGAATTCCAGTCCGCTGTCATGTCGCAGCAGCGTCGCGAACCGGAGTTCGAAACGGTCCAGGTAGGCCCGGAACGCCGGATCGGGGTAAACGCCGCCGGGTGGATAGAGGTTGTACTGCGCCCGCTGGAAGGCGAGCCGGAAGGGAAGCCGGCGGTTGTTCGCGGTCGCCTCTCCCTCGAACTTGCCGCCGGCGAGGCCCCGGGTGCTCACCGAGCCCAAGGTGATCATCGTGAAACCGGGCACGTGAGCGACACCCGCCGCCAAGCCGAGCGTGACCCCGAAGTCGCTGTCAGCGGCGATGTAGGGCGCGCCGAGGATTTGCCACTCCCCGGTTTCCTTCTCCGGCGATTCCGGGGAATCCGCGGCGACGGCGGGCGGCAGGAGGGCGAGGAGGAGTGCGGCGCAGAGGAGACGCGCGGCGGAACGCTTCCTCTCCCGAGTGCGGGTGGTGCGAGTCATTACCCCTGTCCGCGGACCAACGTTCACGCCCTCTTCGCCTTTCCTGAACCGCAGCCGTTCCCGCCTTCGCGAGGGCCCTCCCCGTCGATTGGGGGAACATACACGGGGCGCGCCGGGGGCGCAAGGGAAGGGGAGGGCCCGGGACGGTGCCCCGTGCGCCGGGCTCGCGGCACAGGGGCCCGGGGCGTATATTTCGCCGTGTGGCGGTTTCACGGTGAAGGAGAGCGGATGCCGGCCTGGCTGGTTGTCGGAGCGACTTCGGGGATTGCGATTCCTCTCGTGCGACTGATGGCTGCGAGGGGGATGACACTCTGCCTCGCGGGGCGCGATGAGCGACGCTTGCGCCGCCTGGCGGACGACTTGCGGGCGCGCAGTGGAGCCGAGGTCGCCCTCCTGCCCTGGGAGGCGCATGAACAGGGACGAGACCCCGAAGCCTTCCTCGATGCCGTGGAACGGGAAGTCGGGCCGCTGGACGGCCTCCTCTGGGCCGTCGGCCTGCTGGGAGACCGGGAGCGGGCGGAGCGGGACCCGGCGCACGCACGCGAGATTATCGAGGTGAACTTTCTCGCTGCCCTGACGTTGCTCAACGCCGCAGCGGCGCGGTTCGAGGCGAGACGCGGGGGGCACATCGTCGCCATCGGCAGCGTCGCCGGGGACCGCGGCCGGGCGGGGAATTATGTCTACGGCGCCTCGAAGGCCGCGCTGCATGCCGCCCTGCAGGGATTGCGCCAGAGGCTGGCGGGCGCGGGGGTGAGGGTCACCACGGTGAAACCGGGCTTCGTCGCGACGAAGATGACCGAGGGGCTCCGCCCGCCCCCTTGGGGGAGCGCCGACCCGGGAAACGTTGCGCGCGACATCCTCCGCGGGATCGAACGGGGAGCCGAGGTGGTCTATACCCCGTGGTTCATGCGCTGGGTGATGCTCCTCGTGCGCCACGTCCCCGAGCGCCTCTTCAAGCGCTTTTCGTTCTGATTGAGGCTGCGGATGGGTGAAAAGGAAGGACCGGATGATCCGGGACCGTGAAAAAGCCCTCGTCTCCGCCTGTCTGCTCGGGGTGGCCTGCCGGTATGACGGCGGCCACGAGTATGACCGGGAGGTGGAGATGTTGCGCGGGAAGTATGACCTGGTCCCCGTCTGCCCCGAGCAGCTCGGCGGGCTTTCCACACCGCGGCCGGCCGCCGAGATCCGCGGCGGCGCGGGCGAAGAGGTGCTCTCCGGGACGGCGCGGGTGGAGACCCTCGAGGGGGACCATGAGGTCACCGCCGCTTTCCTCCGCGGCGCGGAGGCAACATTGCGGATCGCCGGGTTCACCGGCGCGCGGGCGGCTTTCCTCAAGAGCCGCAGCCCTTCCTGCGGTTGCGGGAGCATCGTTGTCGCCGGCAAGGAAGTGAAAGGGGATGGAGTGACCACCGCGCTGCTCAAGCGTCATGGGATCACGGTGGAGAGCTGGGGATGAGGGCCGCCTTTTCCGGGTACGGCGCGGTGGGCCGCGCCCTCGCGCTCGCGTTGCGGGAGGCCGGTGTGGAGGTGGCGGCGGTCGCTGCTCCGCCCGGCGGACGGGGCGAGGAGGACGCCCGCCGGGACGGTATGGCCGTCACGGGTGCCGGTTCCCTGCCCCTTGACCCTGACCTTCTCGTCCTCGCGGTGCCGGACGACGCCATCGCCCCGGCGGCGGGCCGGCTCGCGGAGCGGCTGCGGGGGGAGCATCGGAAGGGGCCGGGTGAGCGTGTACCCTTGGAGGCGCATCATCCGCTGGCGATCCACCTCTCCGGCCGTCTCGGCCTCGCACCCCTGGCCCCGCTTGCGGAGGCCGGGTGGCGCACGGCGGCGTGGCACCCGGTGCAGAGTTTCACCCGCGGCGCCGGGCCGGAGAAGTTCGCCGGGATCACCATCGGGATCACCGCGGGGGAGGGCGCCGGGCGCGATGCCGGTGCGCTCGCCGCGCTCGTGGGGGCGCGGGCGCTGACGGTTCGCGAGGAGGACCGGCCACGCTACCACCACGCCTGCGTGCTCGCCGCGAATTTCCTCCCCCTGTTGCTGGCGCTGGGCGCGCGGCGGCTGGAGGGGATCGTCGAGGAGAAGGGCGAGGGTGAGGGTGAGGGCGAGGGGGCGCGCGTCCTGCTGCCGCTGGTGCGCGGGATGGTGGATAATATGCGGGAGAGCGGCCCCGCCGCGGCGGTCACCGGGCCGGTGGCCCGCGACGACCTAGAAGCGGTTCTCTCGCACCTGGAGTCGGAAACGGAGGAGACCTATCGCCGCTTGTACCGGATGTTGACCTGCCGTCTCGTGGACCTGGCGGAAGAGGCGGGGCGGATGGAGCCCGACAGGGCGCGGGTCTGGCGGCAGACCCTCGGCGAACGGTAACGAGCGGAGAAGGAAGACCATGGCGGAGACGCGGCGAATCCTCTGGGCGGATGACGAAATCGAGCTGTTGCGGCCGCACATCCTCTTCCTCGGCGAGCGCGGGTACGAGGTGACCGGCGTGACCAGCGGCGAGGATGCGGTGCGCGCGGTGGCGCGGGAGAACTACGATGCGCTCCTCCTCGACGAGCAGATGGCGGGGCTGGACGGCATCGCCACCCTGCTCAAGGTGAAGCGCATCCGGCCGGACCTGCCGGTGGTGATGATCACCAAGAGCGAGGAGGAGTCGTTGATGGAGGAGGCCATCGGCAGCCGCATCGATGACTACCTCACCAAGCCGGTCAACCCGAGCCAGATTCTCAGCGCGCTGAAGAAGCTCCTCGATGCCCGGGCGATCGGCCGGCAGCGCCTCAGCCGTGACTATGTCACCGAGTTCAACCGGATCAACGACGAGTTGCAGGGCGAGTTCGACTGGGAGGACTGGCTCGACCTGCAGCAGCGGCTCACCCGCTGGCAGCTCGAGATCGGCGAGGCGCGCGAGCCGAGCCTGCTCGAGTTGCTCGCCCAGCAGCAGCAGAGCGCGAACGCCCGCTTCTCGCGGTACATCGAGGAGAACTACCCCGCCTGGGTGGGCGCCGGGCGGGAGGCGCGGCCGCCGATGTCGCAGGATGTCGTCCGCGAGTGGGTCATTCCCCGTCTCCAGCGCGGCGAACAGGTGCTTTTCCTCGTCCTCGACTGCCTGCGGCTGGACCACTGGTACGCCGTCGAGCCGATGCTCCGGGAGGACTTCGAGATCGAGACGGACACCTTCTTCTCCGTTCTCCCCTCCGCCACCCCCTACGCGCGCAACAGCATCTTCAGCGGCCTCTGGCCGATGGACTACCCACGGAAGCACCCGGACTTGTGGGGGAAGCTGCGCTTCGACGAGGAGCTGAATGTCAACCGTTTCGAGCGCCAGCTCCTCGACCGCCAGCTCACGGCGCTGGGGGCGATGCCGCGGCCGGAACCCAAGTACGCGAAAATCCTCGACCCGGAGGAGGCGCAGCGCATCCTGCGCAAGGTCGCGGATTACTTCGACCTGCCGCTGGTGAGCATGGTGTTCAACTTCGTCGACATCGTCGCCCACCACCGGAGCACGGAAGAGGTCATCCAGACCCTGATCCCCGACGAGGCGGCCTACCGGAGCGTGGTGCGCGCCTGGTTCGAGCACTCCCCCCTCCTCGGCCTGCTGCGGGAGTTCGGGCGGCGCGGGGTGACCATCGTGCTCACCAGCGATCATGGCTCCATCCGGGTGAACCGGCCCCTGAAGGTCATCGGCGACCGGGAGGTTTCCAACACCCTCCGCTACAAGGTCGGCCGTAACCTGCGGGTCAGCGGAAAGCACGCGATCCGCATCCGCAGGCCGGAGACGTGGGGGATGCCCGTGCGCGGGGTGAACCAGGAGGTCCTCCTCGCGACCGAGAGCGCCTATTTCATCTACCCCACCGAGTTCAACCGGTACGCCGAGCGCTTCCGCGACAGTTTCCTCCATGGAGGCGTTTCGCTGGAGGAGATGGTGCTCCCGGTGGCGACGCTGCGGGCGCGGGTGCGGGCATGAACCCGGGCGCGGCGGTCGGAACGTGGCGGGAACTGCGGCGCGAGAGGGTGAGCTCCGTCGAGGAAACGAACTCGATGGCGGCGTGGCTGGCCGGGCGCCTCTCCGGGGGCGAGGCGGTGGCGCTGCTCGGGCCCCTCGGCGCCGGCAAGACCACCTTCGTCCGCGGCATCGTTCGCGAGCTGGGATACCACGGGCGGGTGCGCAGTCCCTCCTTCGGCCTCGCTCATCCCTACCCCACCGATCCGCCCCTGTTGCACGTGGATCTCTACCGGGTGGCCGATGTCTCCGAACTGCTCGTCCTCGCCCTCGAGGAGGCGGGCGAGGAGGGAGTGCTGCTCGTCGAGTGGGGCGACCGGCTCGGAGGCGCCTGGGGCGAGGCGGACTGGCGGGTGCGGATCCTCCCCGGCGCGGGCGAAACGGAGCGGCTGATCACGATCGAGAGGCGGCGGACCTGACCGCCCGGAGAGTCGTCCGGGCCGCCCGGGGCTCGACTTCCGCGGAGGCTGCGAGGACAAGACCATGAAGCTTCTCGCCATCGACACTCACACCCCCGTCGCCCGCTGGGTCGGGGTGGAGGAGGGCCGCGCGGTGCGCCCGGTGGAGCGGGAGGCGGGCAAGCGGCACGACGCCGTGCTCGCCGAGGGCATCGCCCGCTGGCTGCGGGAGACCGGCTGGAGCGCGCCGGATGGTGTCGCCGTGGTCACCGGTCCCGGCGGCTACACGGGGCTGCGCGTCGGGGTCGCCTTCGCCACCGCCTTCGCCGCCGCGCGGGACCTGCCGGTGGTGGCGGTGAGTTCCTGGGAGGTCGAGGCCGCCAGGGCGCGGGAGGGGATGGTCTGGGTGCTGCTGCCCGCCCGCAGGGGGATGCTGCGCGGGCGGTTGATGCGCGGGGGAGACCTGCCGGAGGCGGCCGGGGAGCCGGAGGAGCTGGCCGTGGACTCCCTCGAGGCGCCCGGCGGCGCGGTGATCCCCCTCGGTGAGGGGTATGAGCGGCACCGCGGTGCGGTGGACCGCGTTCTCGGCACCGGGCCGGGCGATGCCGGGGCCGGAACCGGGCAGGCCGGTACCGTTGGCGAAACCGTGCCGGCGCAAGGCCCGGCGGACTCGCCGCTCCGGCCGCCGGCCGAGGCGTTGGCGGCGGTCGCCTGGGCTGCCTGGATGCAGGGCAGGACCACCGCGCCGGTCTCGGTGGACGTGGAGTACGGGGCGGAGTTCCTTCCCACGCCGAAGAAAAACCCGCCGGAGGGGTGACATGCAACTGTAACCCGGGAGCGACTGCCACGACTCCTGTTTCTCGGGGTAATATGGGCACGGCGCGCCGTGCCCCTACAACCCTGCCACGCCGTCCCGAAATCGGGCAAACGCGCGCTCCCTTTTGCCTCCGGGGCGCGGAGACCCTACCTTGTGTCCCGTCCGCCTGGGGAGATCATGGAACTGTTTCGCTTTGGGTTTCTCTCCTTCACCCTCATCGACCTGATCGACATTCTGCTGGTCACGTACGTCTTCTACAAGCTGTACGACATCATGCGCGGCACGCGCGCCTCGCAGATGTTCGTCGGCCTGTTGCTGATCCTCGTGGTCAGCTTCGTGGTCGGGGCGCTGGGGATGAAGGAGATGACCTGGCTGGTGCAGTCCATCGCGCAGGTGTGGGTCATCGCCTTCGTCATCCTCTTCCAGCCGGAACTGCGGCGGCTGCTGATCCAGCTCGGGCAGGGGCGGCTGGTGCGACGCCTGTTCCGGATGAAGACGACGCGGGTGATCGACGAGATCGCCAAGGCGGCGGAGGATCTCTCCCGCCGGCGTTACGGCGGGTTGTTCGTGCTCCAGCGGGACATGGGGCTGCGGGCGGTCATCGAGAGCGGGGTGAAACTGCAAGCGGAGGCCACCGCCGAGCTGATCGTCAGCATCTTCTTCCCCCGCACCCCGCTGCACGACGGCGCCATCGTGATCAACGGCAACATCATCGAGGCGGCGCGCTGCATCCTCCCGCTGACCCAGAACCCGAACATCGACCCAAGCCTCGGCACGCGTCACCGCGCGGGGCTCGGGATTACCGAGGAGTCCGATGCGGCGGTGGTCGTCGTCAGCGAGGAAACCGGCCAGATCTCCCTCGCCTACCGGGGGGAGTTCCTCGATCGCGGGATGACGGCCGATGAGCTCCGCGCGCGGTTGCAGCAGATCTTCGAGCGGGTGCGCGGCGTCGAGGGGATGAGTACCGAAGGATACGGCGTCTCCGCGAGCCGCTGAAGTTCGGCGGCGGGGAGCGGGTCAACCGGGTGCGGGAGCGGGAGAAGATGGCGAAGAAGCGGGGTGCCCCCGGCGCACGGGGCGGTAAAGGGCGGAGGACCGGGACGGAAACGTCCCCCCCGGGGCGGAGCGGAAAGCGACCCAGGTGGCTGCGCGAAGCCGCGGCGGTCGCGGTGCTCTACCTGTTGACCCTGATCCTCTTCTGGCCCTTCATCACCCGTGATACGGTGTTTTCCGCCGGGGGCGACGCCGTCGCCGCCCGTGCCTGGGGCACCGCGGGACGGGCCATCGAAGCCCGGGAAGAGACGCTCCCGCTGTGGAATCCCTATGTCTTCTGCGGCTTCCCCACCTACGGCTCCCTCGCCTATCACCCCCATGCCTACTACAACATCACCCGCCATGTCGCCAACGGGCTGAAGTTCCTTTTCGGCACGCACCAGATGGCCGACCACATCTTCTACTACTTCCTCGGCGGCATCTTCCTCTACCTGTTTCTGCGCGGGATGGGCGTGCCGGTCTGGGGCGCGCTGCTCGGCGGGGTGGTCTTTCTGCTCAACCCCTACAACGTTTCGCTGGCCGAGGCGGGGCACGGCTCGAAGCACTGGACGATCATCTTCATCCCCCTGGTGCTGCTGCTCACCCACCGGGCGCTGGAGCGGCGGCGTGTCATCGACATCGCCCTGCTCGCCCTCGGCGCGGGGATGCAGCTCCTCGCGATGCACGTGCAGATCGCCTATTACTCGCTCCTCGTCTCCGGGGGGTACGCCCTGGTGTGGGTTCTCGCCCGCCTGCCGCGCCGGGCGATGACCGCCCTGCGGGGCGGGGGCGCCTGGGCGGGCGGAATCGCCCTCGCCTTTCTGTTGTCGGCTTACGTCTACCTGCCGGTGCAGGTGTTCAGCAAGTACTCCATCCGCGGCGCGCCGCCGTTGAAGGCCCAGCAGCAGAAGCCCGGCCTCGACTGGGAGTATGCCACCAACTGGTCGCTGCAGCCGGTGGAGAGCCTCCAGTTCCTCGTGCCCGGCCTCTTCGGCCTCGGGGGGAGCCGGCCCCCGGACCGCGGGCTCAACCCCGATACGGTGCAGGAATACAACCTCTACTGGGGTTGGATGCCCTTCACCACGAGTTCGCTCTACATGGGCATCATCCCGTTGCTGCTTGCGGGGATGGCGACGGTTCTCCTCTGGCGGCGGGAGAGGATGGTGCGCGTGCTCGCCATCGCCGCGTTTCTCGCCTGGGTGGTCTCCTTCGGCAAGTACCTGCCCGTTCTCTTCGCGCCGATGTTCAAGCTGCTGCCCTATTTCAACAAGTTCCGCGTCCCCTCGATGGCGCTGGCGGTCACCGCCGTGGGGGTGGCGGCGCTGGCGGGCTATGGCCTCGCGGAGGTGTGGCGGAGGCTGCGGGAGGCCGAACCGCCCGCGCGGAGAAGGTGGAAACGCTTCTTCCTCGCCGTGCTCCTCGTCTCGGCCGCCGGCCTGCTCGCCGCGGCCGTGGGGGGCAGGGGACCGGGCGTCTCCTCCGGCTGGTTCCTCAAGGCCGGGGAACTGGATGCGTACGGTTCGCAGCAGGCGGCGGTGCTCGTCCAGTTGCGCTGGGAGCTGTTCCGCAAGAGCCTGCTGGCCACCTCGCTGGTCCTGTTCTCCTTCGGCGCGGTGGGCTATGCCGCCGCGACCGTGCGCCGGGGGGTGAAGTGGGCCGCCGGCGCGCTCGTCGCCTGGACCGTGTTCGTCTGCGCCCTGGAGCTGGTCGCGCTGGACAAGCGTTTCCTCCACCCGGTGCCGGGTGAGATGTTGCGGCGGGTGACGCGATCCACCGAGACGGCGCGCTTCCTGCGGGAACGACTCGCAGCGGCGGAGGAGCCGGAGCGCATCTTCGCCGTGGGCAACCTCTTCCAGAGCAACCGCTGGATGCGCAATTTCATCCCCAGCCTCGGGGGATATGCGGCGACCAAGCTGCGGGTCTACCAGGATCTTCTCGATTACGCCCTGATGCCGGACGAGGGGGCCTTGCCGGACTGGCGGATCGCCGGGCTGCTGAACGCGAAGTACATCGTCGCCCCGGGCCGCCTGCCTCCGCCGTTCCGGCCGATCCATGCCGACCGTGCGGGGCGGGTGGTCGTCCATGACAACCCCTACGCGCTCCCCCGGGCCTTCTTCGCCTCGGCGGTGGAGGTGCAGCAGGACCCGCTCAGCGTGATGGACCGCCTCGCCGAGCCCGGGTTCCCCGTGGACAGCGTGGCGATCGTGCTCGACAACGGCGAGGTCGCCGCTTCCGGACTGGTTCCGGGTCCGGTCGCCCCGGACACCGCGCGCTGGGAGCGGTGGGTGAAGATGCCCGCGGACACCTACCAGGCGCACTCGCTCGTGGTCCGCTGTTTCACCGACCGCCCGGCGCTGCTCGTGGTCTCCGACGTGTACTATCCCCAGGGGTGGACGGCGGAACTCGACGGGGAAGAGGTGCCCATCCTCCGCACCGATTACGCCCTGCGCGGCGTCTGGGTCCCGGCGGGGGAACACGAGGTGACGATGCGCTTCGACCCGCCCGAGGTGCGCGCCGGGTTCCGGGTCAGCGGCGCGGCGTTCGTGCTCGTCCTGCTTCTCCTCGCCTGGGGAGTCTGGCGTGAACGGCGCAAGGCCGGGACGGGCGGGGCGTGAACGGAACCGATGGCGGGGCCGGGACCGGCGGCGCGGCCCGCGGGCCGGGGAGCGGAGCCCCGGAGGAGCGGGGGCTGCCGGCCCTCCTGCGGCGGCTGATCGGCGCCGATGCGGCGAACATCGTCACCGGGACCATCGCCCGGGGAGCGGCGGGGACCTTCGGCCTGCGCATCATCACCAGCGTTCTCCTGCTCGCCATCAGCCTGCTTCTCTCGCGCACCCTCGGCGCCGCCGGGTACGGCGCCTACGCCTACGCCATCGGCTGGATGCAATTCCTCGTCGTCCTCTCCCTGCTCGGTCTCGAACGGCTGACCGTCCGGCAGGTGGCGGCCTGCCGTGCTCAAGGGAAATGGGCGACGCTGCGCGGTCTGCTCCGCTTCTCGACCGTGGCGGTGCTGGCCGCCTCGCTTCTCTTCGCCCTGCTGCTCGTCGCGTGGATTACCCTCTATCACGGGCTCGAGGCCCCGCTCCGCCGGGCGCTGTGGTTCGCCCTCCCGATGCTTCCGGCCTTCGCCCTGTTGCGTCTCCGCGCCTCCGCGGTGCTGGGACTGGAGCGCGTGGCGCGGGCGCAGGTGCCGGAGACCCTCGTGCAACCGGGGCTCTTTCTCGCGGCGGCGGCCTTGTCGGCGCTGCTGCTCGGCCGGCGGTTCAACCCCGACCTCGCCGTTCTCCTCATGGTCGGCGCGACCCTTGCCGGGGCCTTGTGGGCGATGGGTCTCCTCCGGCGCTACCTTCCCGGCGAGGTGCGCACCGTCGCCCCGGCCTATGAAACCCGGGTGTGGATGGCGAGCATCCCGCCCCTGGTCTTCATCGGCGTGATGCAGGCGACCAACGCCCGCATCGACCTGTTGATGCTCGGCGCGATGCGCAGCGCCTCGGAGGCGGGGGTGTACACGGTGGCGAACCGGGGCGCCACCCTGATCAACTACGTTCTCTTCGCGATGAACGCCGCCGTCGCCCCGGCCGTGGCGGCGATGCACGCCCGGGGCGAGCGGGAGCGGCTGCAGCGAGTGCTCACCCGCGCGGCGCGGTGGACCTTTCTCCTCTCCCTGCCCCTCGCCGCGGCGCTCATCTTCTTCCGGGTCCCCTTCCTGGGCCTGTTCGGGCCGGAGTTCGTCCGCGGCGGCCCGGTGCTGGTCATTCTCGCCTGCGCCCATCTCACCGTGGCGGTTTTCGGCTCGGTGACGCCCCTGCTGATCATGACCGGGCTGGAACGGGTCGCCGCGCGGGCCTTCGCCGCCGGGGCGGTGGTGAACGTGACCCTCAACCTGGTGCTCATCCCCCGGTACGGCATGGTGGGGGCCGCGGCGGCGATGGCGGTGAGCATGGTCCTCTGGAACCTGCTGCTCGCCCTCGGCGCGGTGCGCGTGCTGCACCTGCAGCCGACCCTCTTCGGGGGGAAACGGCGGGAGGGGTGAGGAGTGTTTCAAGAGAGGGGCAGGGTGGTTCGAGTGGAAGAGAAGTCCGCCCCACCGGGGGCGGGCATGGGGGTTTGTGGATGAACGGTCCGCTGAAACTGGTCTACATCGCGGGGTATGGCCGCAGCGGGACGACCCTGCTGGACCGGATTCTCGGGCAGGGTGAGGGCTTCTTCTCCCTCGGCGAGTTCCGCTCCGTGTGGGATCGCAACCTGCTCGAGAACCGCACCTGCGGCTGCGGCGCGCCTTTCCGCGACTGCCCGTTCTGGGTCGAGGTCTTCGAGCGCGCCTTCGGCGGCATGGGTGGTGTCGATCCCGCCGAGATGATCCGCCTCCGCGACCGGTATACGAAGACCGGCTCGCTGCTGTGGATGGTCCCGGCGGCCTCCCTGCGAACGCCGGAGGCGGGCCTGAAGCGCTACCTCGCCGTGCTGCAGCGCCTCTACCGGGCCGTCGCGGAGGTCTCGGGTGCACGGGTGATCATCGATTCCTCCAAGTATCCGACCTACGGGCACCTGCTGCGGCGGCTGCCGGAGATCGAGGTCTTCACCCTGCACCTGGTCCGTCACCCGGAGGCGGTGGCCTACTCCTGGCAGCGGAGAAAGCCGCAGCCCGATGTCGCCGGCCGGCGGGAGATGGCCCGGGTGCACCCGGCGGTCAGCACACTCTTCTGGACGGTGTGGAACCTCGGCACCGAAGCCCTCGCCCGCCAGGACAGGGTGCGCTACCGGCGCCTGCGCTACGAGGACTTCGCCGCCTCCCCGCGCGGCGAGGTCGAGAACATCCTGCGCTTCCTCGGGGAGAGCACCGTGACACCCTTCACCACGGAGCACGAGGTGCTCCTCGGGCGGGACCACATGGTCTCCGGCAACCCGAACCGTTTCGCCACCGGCCCGGTGGCTGTCCGGGCGGATGAAGAATGGCGCGAGCGCCTTGCCCCCTCGTCCCGCCGCTGGGTCCGCTATATTGCGGGACCGCTGCCCGCGCGTTACGGGTATCGATAGCCGTTGTCCCCGTGGAGAGACCCGATGCAACCCCTGACCATCGTTCACCTGGTGCACAACTTCCTGCCCCGCCACCGTCACGGGGTGGAGCTGTCGTGTTGGGAGCTGGCCCGGGCGCAGGCGGCGGCGGGGCATCGCGCGGTGATCATCGCCGGGGAGAGCGGGCGTGAAACCCGCGAGCTCTCCTTCCGTCGTGATTCCTTCGGCGGTTTCGAGGTTTGGCGGGTTCACTTTCATCCCCGCCGGACCAACGGCTTCCTCTCCCACCCCGCCCTCGCGAAGCGCTTCGGCGATCTCCTCGCGGCCGTGCGGCCCGACCTCGTGCATGTGCAGCACCTCGCGAACCTGTCGCTCTCGCTGGTGCATGCCGCCCGCGAGCGTGGCCTGCCCGTCGTGATGACCCTGCACGATTACAGCCTCGTCTGCGCGCGCACCCACCTCCTGCGCGGCGGCGGCACCGCCTGTTTCGAGTCCGATCTCGCCGGGGACTGCCTGCGCTGCCTGGGCGAGTCGCTCCCCCTGCCCGGGTGGTCGAAGCCCGCCGCCCTGGGGTACATGGCCGCCGCCGCCCTGACCAGGCCGAGGAACCTGGGTCTCGTCGCCTCGCGCGCCGCCGGCCGGGTGCTCGGTGTGAAGCCGCCGCTGAGCCTCGAATCCGAAGAGGAGTTCCACCTGCGTAACCGCGCGGTGCGGGAAGCGCTCGGCCGGGTGAATCGCCTGCTCGCCCCGAGTGAAGACCTCGCCCGGCGCTTCGAGCGCTTCGCCGGACTGGAGGAGGGGAGCGTGCAGACCGTGCCGCAGGCGGTGGAGCTGAACGGGTTCACCGCGCGGGTGCGCGAACCCGCCTCGCTGCCGCTTCGCCTCGGTTACGTCGGCAAAATCGCCTGGCTGAAGGGGCTGCACGTTCTGCTGGGCGCCCTGCGCCGCCTCCCCCCGGGAGCGGCGACGCTGGAGGTGTTCGGCTCCCCGACGATGACCGCTCTCGAGGACGCCGCGTACTATCTTCATGCCAGGCGGCTGGCGCGCGGGCTTGCGGTGCGCTTCCATCCGCGGGGCTTCGCCCGGGAGGAGCGCCCCGCGGTGTACGACCGCTTCGACCTGCTGGTGCAGCCGAGCGTCTGCCTCGAGAGCTTCGGGCGCGTGGTGGTCGAGGCGTTCGCGGCCGGTGTGCCGGTCGTTTGCAGCGGTGTGGGCGGACCGGCGGAGCTGGTGCGGGACGGGGTCGATGGCGTGCACTTCCCCGCCGGGGACGAGGAGGCGCTGGCGGCGGTGCTGCGAAGGCTCGCCGGTCAGCCCGGCGAAGTCGCCCGCATGAGCGGGAACGTTCTCCCGCAGAGGACGGTGCCGGAGTACGCCGCCGGGATCGAGCGGATCTACCGGGACGTTCTCGCAAACCCGTAGAGGCGGTGCCGGCGGAGCGGCTGTTGACCCCCGGGTGCGTCAACCCGCACTGCCGGCCCTTGAGGCGAAAGAGCATCATGGCGGACGGAGAGAAAGCGAAACCGAGGCGGGCGCCGCGGCTCCCGCTCGGCGGGCGGCCGGACCAGCTCCGGCGCGCGGGGCTGTTCAAGGCGTTCCTGTTTCTCGGGGCGGTGCTGCTCGCGGCGGCGGTGTTCTTCTCCACCCACCTGCTGGTCCGCCAGGTGCGCGATTCCTCCCGCTCCTATCTCGCCCTCTCGGTGCGTTATTACCGCAGCCTCCTGCTGTCCGACAACCCGGAGCTGGCCTACGACGCGGTCCAGGGGATCGACTTTCCCATCGTGCTGACCGATGGGGAGGGGAACCCCAAGCTGTGGAAGAATCTCCCCGTGGACCCGGCCGACACCACCGCGGCCGCCCTGGAAAAGGTCCGGCGCCTCGTCGAGCAGATGGACCGCCAGGGGAACGAGCCGATCCCCATCGAGACGCTGCCCGGGGTGATCGATTACTTTCATTACGGCGATCCGGCCCTGGTGCGGTTGCTGCGGATGACGACGATCACCAGCGTGATCGCGGTGGCGCTGTATGTCCTCGTCGGATACATCGGGTTCCGCACCATCCGCCGGGCGGAAGAGCGCTCGGTGTGGGTCGGGATGGCGCGGGAGACGGCGCATCAGCTCGGCACCCCGATCTCCTCCCTGATGGGCTGGCTGGAGGTGCTCGGCGAGCAGGGCGGGGAGGCGGCGGAGAAGATGCGCCAGGATGTGGCGCGCCTGGAACGCATCGCGGTGCGCTTCTCCAAGATCGGCGCGCGCGAGGAGCTGAGCCCCGCGCCGCTGGCGGAGGTGGTCGAGGGGGCCGCCGCCTACATGCGCGGCCGTGTCGGCACCGGGGTGAGGATCCTCTGCGAGGATGAGGGCGCGGGCGAGGCTCCGATGCAGCGCGACCTGATCGGCTGGGTGCTGGAGAACCTCATCCGCAACGCGGCGCAGGCCATGGGCGGCGAGGGGGAGGTCATCCTGCACAGCGGCACCCTGAATGGGTCCGTGTACGTGGATGTGACCGACAGCGGGGTGGGGATCCCGGTGCGGGACCACCAAACCATTTTCCGGCCGGGCTATACGACGAAGCAGCGGGGCTGGGGCCTCGGGCTGAGCCTCGCCCGGCGCATCGTCGAGGAGATGCACGGCGGGCGCCTGTACGTTCTTGACAGCCAGCCGGGGCACGGGACAACCATTCGCATGGTACTGCCGAAATGAATGAACCGTTTTTCGATGTCCTGGTGATCGGCTCCGGGATCGCCGGCCTCACCTTCGCCCTCGAGGCGGCCTCCGGCGGCAGCGTGGGGGTGGTGACCAAGAAGGACAAGGCGGAGTCGGCGACGAACTACGCCCAGGGGGGCATCGCCGCCGCCGTGGGGGCGAAGGACTCGGTGGAGCTGCACATCCGCGACACGCTGCGGGCCGGGGCCGGCCTCTGCAACCCGGAGATCGTCCGTATCGTCGCCGAGGAGGGACCGGAGAAGATCGCCCGGTTGATGGAGTGGGGGGCGCACTTCAGCCAGAGCGGCGGCAAGCTGGACCTCGGCCGTGAAGGCGGCCACAGCACCGAACGCATCGTCCACAAGGACGACTACACCGGGCACGAGGTGGAGCGCGCCCTGCTGGAGGAGGTGCGCCGCCACGACAACATCACCCTCTTCGAGAACAGCCTCGCGGTGGATGTCGTCACCGACCGCCACCTCGACGCCGACATCCGCCCCCGCAGCCGCCGCTGTTACGGCGCCTACGTCTTCAACCACGACACGGGCAAGGTGGACCTGATCCGCTCGCGGGTGGTGATGCTCGCCACGGGGGGGATGGGCTGTGTCTGGCTCCACACGACCAACCCGGCGATCGCCACCGGGGACGGGGTGGCGATGGCCTGGCGCGCGGGCGCCCGGCTGGCGAACCTCGAGTTCATGCAGTTCCACCCCACTGCGCTCTACACTCCGAACAAGACCCAGCGCGCGTTTCTCATCAGCGAGGCCGTGCGCGGGTTCGGCGCGCACCTGTTGAACCAGAGGGGCGAACGGTTCATGATCGGGCAGCATGAGCTGGCCGAACTCGCACCGCGCGACATCGTCGCGCGCGCGATCGACAACGAGCGGAAGAAGTGGGGGATCGAGCACGTGTGGCTCGACATCACCCACCGGCCCGCCGGGCAGGTGCGCGAACGGTTCCCGATGATCTGCAAGACCCTCAAGGAGCAGTATGGGATCGACATGACCGCCGAGCCGGTCCCCGTGGTCCCGGCGGCGCATTACCAGTGCGGCGGCGTGGTGGTGGATGCCTGGGCGAGGAGCACCGTTGAATGCCTCTTCGCGGCGGGGGAGGTGGCGCACACCGGCCTGCACGGTGCGAACCGCCTCGCCTCGAACTCCCTGCTCGAGGCGGTGGTCTTCGGCGCGCGCGCCGCGAAGACGGTGATCGAACTGCTCCAGGAGACGAAGGGTGAGACCCTGCCGGAGGTCCCGCCCTGGGATGACTCCGGAACCTACGACCCCGAGGAGTGGGTGCTGACCTCCCATGACCGCGGCGAGATCCAGAAGCTGATGGAGGACTATGTCGGCATCGTTCGCAGCGACCTGCGTCTCGAGCGGGCCGAGCGGCGTCTGGACCTGATCACCCGTGAGATCGAGGACTACTGGCGGCGCACCGTGGTCAGCCCCGAGCTGGTCGAGCTGCGCAACACCGCCCAGGTGGCGCGACTGGTGATCCGCTGCGCGATGATGCGCAAGGAGAGCCGCGGCCTGCACTTCACCACCGACTACCCCCGGCCGGATGATGTCCTCGGCGCCCGCGACACGGTGATTTGAAAGGGGGTATAACCCCTGCTGCAGCGAGTAGCCCGGGAGCGCCTACCACGTCGGACGGGTGGCCCGGGACTTCAGTCCCGGGTCTCATAACGTTCAGTCGATGATTTCTTCCAGCACCTCTTCGGTCGCCTTCACCCCGGCTTCGATCAGCTCGTCCATGCGGTGGAAGTCCGCCCAGTGCACCTTCCGCACCTCCGGCTTGATGACCACATCCGCGTAGGAGAGGTAAAAGCGGTTCAAGTGCAGCATCGTGATCTGGTCGGCGCGTGAGAGAACATCGACTCCGTGGAGGAAGGGGCCGCTGTCGGTGAGACCGGGCAGCACATCCACCGCGATCACCTTGGAGCGCGTGGTGCTCTGGCCGTCCGGGATCGGCACGTTCTTCGTCACTCCCCCATCCACCAGGTACCAACTCTCCATCCGGACCGGTTCGAAGACGCCCGGGATCGAGGCGCTGGCGGCGATGGCCGGCGCGAGCGGCCCGGTCGCCAGTTCAATGTCCTCGCCGCTGATCAGGTCGCTCGCGATGGCGATGAAGGGGATGGTGAGGTCGGAGAACGAGGCGTCTCCGAATACGTCACGCAGGGTGTCCAGCAGCAACTGTCCCTCGATGATCGCCGGCTTGCGCATCATCCGTGTCAGCAGGAACAGGCGGCGGACATGCTGGCCGAACTCCTCCGAGGCGCGGCTGCCGCCCTTCTGCTTCTCCAGCAGGTCATCCAGCCCGAAGCGTTTGAAGGATTCGGATTCGACCACCTCCATCGCCTTGTCCCGTACCCGTCCGGCGTCATCATGGAGGGCGTAGAGTCCGCCGACGATCGCTCCCATGCTCGTGCCGGTGATCAGATCCGGCCGGACACCGTGTTTTTCAAGAACCTGCAACACCCCGATGTGCGCAAGGCCCCGCGCGCCCCCGCCGCTGAGTGCGAGCACGAGACCCTGCTCGGCGCCGAATCGATCGAGCAGCCGTCGCCAGAACATGCGTTCTCCTTTTCGGTGGTTGTGGGGAAGGAGTGGAAGATGGTGACGGTGAAGGCGCGGGTGCAACGGCGGTCGCGGGGCCCGCGGCCACCGGAGGCATGGCGCGGGCGGCCTCCGGAGGCCGCCCGATGTCTGTGGTTGCAACCGGGAGTCCGGGCGGGTCAGGCTCACCCGCCGGATTGGTTCGCCCTGGCGAGGAGAAGCGGGGCGATGCGCTCCAGCTCCCGGTCGAGAATGTCCGCAATACGGCGGTGATCCTCGATGCCCAGCATCGTCGGGTCCTGGATGTCCCCCCCGCCGTTCACCGATTCCTCCTCCAGGCCGAAGTCGGTCAGGCGGACCACGCGGTTCTTCAGTTTCGGGAACCGGCGGATGAGAGTGTCACGCTGCTCGCTGTCCATGGTGAGCACAAGGTCGGCTTCCTTCTCGAGGAACACATCGAAGGGCACGGCCTGCCAGTTCCGCAGCTTCAGACCGCGTTCACGGGCCACCCGGGCCATCAGCGGATGAGGCGGCTCGCCTACAACCGCGTGCACTCCGGCGCTGATGATCTCGATTTTCCTCGCGGCGTTGTTGTTCCGGCGCGTGTTTTTTCCCGCGCGTTCCACAGTTGATTCGACGACTGCGCTCAGGCGAGCGGCGGCGTACGGGCTGCGGGTACGATTCGCATTGCAAATCAATACAACACGGAATGGCCGGAAAGAGGAAAGAAACGTTCGGAGCAGTCCCATGAAAAGCCCGCTAAGAGAAAGGGAAAGGTGTTGGAATAATGATTAATCGAGCAAGCTTCAGGAACCTAACACAAAAAATCCCAAACCGCAAGCGGAAAGCCCCCTCCCGGGAAGGGATTCCTCGCGGTGTTCCTCTCCCTTGATACGACTGGCCTGTTGACCTATACTCTATCTCCTTTGCGCAGCCCGGACGAGCGGTGGTTTGATCACTCCAGCGCCTGTCCGGAGGGGTTTCCTGGCGTATCGCCGCCGGGTTCATCCGGCGGAAAAGCGACAGCATCAGGCATCAGGAGGTGAAGCGTGGGATGGAGTGAACGCGGCATGAGGCGGCAAGCCGTGGCGTTGGCGACAGCGCTCTTTTTCTTGAGTGCGCCATCGGCCTTTCCGCAGGCGGAGGCCGACCGGCCCACACCGCCGGGGGAAAAGCCGCCGCAGACGGTTTTCGAACGCATCGATCGAGCCGGGAATGCCGATGACTATCCGGGTGAGGCGTATCTCATCGTCCTGGATCGCTCGGTGAACCGGGTGAAGGAGACGGGGGTGACCTATGTGGACGGTTACATGCTCTACAAGGTTCTCACCCCGGAGGGGGAGAAACGCCTCTCCGTCCTGCGCTGGGATTATGACCCGCTGAGCAGTTATGTCGAGGTCCGCGAGGTCAACCTGATCCGCGATGGGAAGCGGATCCCCGTGGACCTGGCAAGCCTTCACGACCTCCCCGCGCCCCAGAGCATGATCTACTGGGGAAACCGGATCAAGACCCTTCAGCTCCCGCGCCTGAGGGTGGGGGACGGCATCGAGGTGCGCACCTTCCGCAAGGGATTCACCTATGCGCTGCTGGCGCAGGAGTCCGGCGGGAACGCGCCGGGTTCCAACGCCCCGGGTTCCAACGCCCCGGGCGATGAACGCTACATCCCCCCGATGGAGGGCGAATACTTCGACATCGTCCTCTTCCAGGCGGACGTCCCCACCATCGAAAAGCGCTACGAGTTGCAGCTCCCGGCGGACAAGCGCCTCCACTCCAGGGAGTACAACGGGCCGCTGTACAGCAGCACGAGCTACTCGAAGGACAGCACCGTCTACGCCTGGTGGGGCCTGGATCTCCCGCCGCGGATCCACGAACCGCGCCAACCCGCCGCCAGCGATTTCGTCCCCAAGGTGGTCCTCGCCACGGTTGAGAGCTGGCAGGCGAAGAGCCGCTGGTTCTTCGATGTCAACAACAACCAATTCACCGTCACCCCCCCGATCAAGGCCAAGATCGAGGAGATTCTGCGGGACCAGGGGCTCCTGAACGCCGACGAGGAGCGGAAGGCCCGCGCCCTTGTCCACTGGGTCGCGCAGAACATCCGGTACAGCGGCCAGACCATGGGCGAGGGGGAGGGGTACACCCTCCATCCCGGAGATATGATTTTCGAGCAGCGCAGCGGTGTGTGCAAGGACATCGCCGGGATGCTGGTCACCATGTTCCGCGGCGCGGGCCTGGATGCCTATCCCGCGATGACCATGGCCGGCAGCCGCATCGAAGATTTGCCCGCCGACCAGTTCAACCACTGCGTGGTCGCGCTGCACAGCGAATCCGGGCGCTGGGTGATGTACGACCCCACCTGGGTGCCCTTCAACAACGATATCTGGTCGAAGCTGGAGACGGAGCAGCAGTACCTGATCGGCTCCCCGGAGGGACACACCCTGAGCGAGATCCGCTACAGCCCGCCGGAGGAGTCGCCGCTTCATGTCCGCCATGACGCGGAACTGTTCGCGGATGGCACCCTCGCCGGCACCATCCGCCTCGAGAGCTCCGGCGCGATGGACAGCCGGCTGCGCCGCATCGTCTACCGCAGCGCCGCGCGGGACTTCGAGGATGACATCCGGGCCCTGCTCGCCCCGCTCAGCGACCGGATCGAGGACCTCCGGATCACTCACCGCGAGGCGGAGGATTTCAGCGGCGACATGTGGATGGAGATCCGCTACCGGGCGCCGGGTTATGGGCTGCCGGTGGCAGGGGGATTGGAGTTCCACGACCCGCTGATGCCCGTTCTGACGGGGAACATCTACCTCTTCCGGGCGGGATACACGGACTGGAAACCGGAGCGTAAGACCGATGTGTTCCTCTACTATACCCAGCTTCTGGACGTGGTCGAGACCCTGAAGCTCCCGAAGGGCTTTACCGTGCAACAACCGCCGCAGTCGGAGGAAGTCGATGCCGATTACGGGTACTTCAAGGGGACCAGCGAAGTCAAACGCGGGAAATTGACCATCCTCTCCCGCGCCGAGGTGCGGCGCCGCCAGATCCCACCCTCCGGGTACGAGGGGTTCTACAACGCGATGGAGGAGGCGAAGTCATGGGCCGGAACCCTGTTCCGCGCCGAACCGAAAGGAGGTGCGCGATGAAGAGGGCACTTGCGACGATCTTCCTCGCGGGCCTGCTGACGGCCGCGCTGGTCTCCCCGTCGAAGGCGGAACCGATGTCCATCTCGGGGGAGCAGGACATCGGGGCCTTGATGCGGACCGCCGGACAGATCTACGACCTCGAGAACGAAGATGCCGTGTTCCTCTTCAAGGGCCGGAAGGAGTACTGGACGCCGGACGGCCGCCGGATCACGATGATGCACCGGATCACCTGGCTCCGCACGGAGTACGCGATCAACCGGTACGCCGACCTGCGCATCCCCTGGGACAGCGCCCACCAGACGTTCAGGAAGACCGCTCTGCGCACCTGGCGGGACAACAAGTGGATCGTCAGCGGACCCACGGCCGTCGTCGAGACGCTTCCCTTCGCCGTGGACCGCGCCGACGATTATACCAACATGCGCGAGACGATGCTCCTGCACGACGGGATCGAGTTGCCCTGCATCATCGAAACCGCCTACGTGATCGAGGACGTGGAGCCGTACCGTGACGGCGCTTCGGGCGTGTGGACCTTCCCCCGCGGGGAACCTGCCGTAATGGTGAGCTTCACCCTCGGCGTGCCGGCGGGAAGTGTGCCCCATTACGCGGTTCATGGCGATATTCCCAGGCCGGTGAAAGGCTCGGACGAAGAGAGGGGGTTGGATACCTACACCTTCACGATGAACCAGGTGGATGCCCTGCCGAGACCCCGCACGGATGAGATGATACGGGAGGTGCCCCGCGTGACCTGGTCCACCTGGGAGTCGTGGGGGGATCTCGGGCAGGCGCTCCGTGACCGGTTCACCGGTGCGATGGAGACCGACAGCGCCCTGGCCGCAGCGCTGGAGGAACGGCTGGAAACGGCCGCGACCCCGGTCGACTCCGCCGAAAAGGTCGCCGCGTTCGTCGGGGAGGCCACCCGGCTGATCCGGTACGATGAGGATTGGTGGTGGCCGATGCCGCGCCCGGCGGCCCGTACCTACGCCACCGCCTACGGGCACCGGCTGGACCGCGCCGTCCTCGCGGCGGCGCTGTTCCGCGAAGCGGGCTTCGAGGTCTGGCCCGTCTTCCGGGGCGAGGGGTACGGGGACGTGAATGACGGCGTACCTGCGCTCGAGGGCCTCGACGGCGTCGCGGTGTGGGTCAGCGGACGGGGTGTCGAAGCCTACTATGACCCCTCGTCGAGCGACCTGCACAACGGCCTCGCGCCGATCTACGGCCGGGCGGTCTGGCTGCCCGGCGTGGAAGACTCGCCCGCGGTGCGCTGGAGCGGCACCGGCGAGGCGAGCAGGATGACCGTGCGGCTCGACCTGTCGTATGACGGGGCGGCGGAGAAGTGGACAGGGCGCGGCGTGCTCCAGGCGACCGGCGGGCTGTGTCCCTACGATCGCATGGCGGGACTGGAGGACGAGGCCCGTTCGACGATCGAGGAGATCGTCGGCGGCCTGCTGCCCGGCGCCGAGGTCGGCGGCTACAACGCAACCACCTTCGACCGCTTCACCGTGACCGCCGGGTTCGACTTCACGGCGCCGGTGGGAGAGCGTGATGACCTCGGCCGGGTGCGCCTGGAACTTGGCGAGCCCGGTGAGGGGATCTTCGACCGTCTCCCCGGCCATGTCCGCCTGTACGAACCGGAACGCGGCAGCGGTGTCCATCTCCCCGGAGTCATGGTGCAGACGGTCGACTTGCGGCTGGATGCGGGCGGCCTCGAGCTGGTCCGGCTGCCGGAGGAGAGCCGCGTGCAGACGCCGATGGGGAGCTTCACGCTGACCGTGGACCGGGAGGAGGACACGATCCACCTGGTCCGCAGCCTGAGCCTGGGCCGGGCCGCGTGCAGCGCGAAGGATTGGCCGAACCTGCGGAGACTGCTCCTCGCCGAGGAGGATGCGCGGGGGAAGGTTCTGCTGTTC
>CAYOKT010000044.1:0-23147 GCA_964404605.1 uncultured bacterium | reverse complement strand
CAACACGATACAATACACTGATTCCCCGGGATGCATCCCGCCTTCGCCTTCGGCTACGGCGTGGCAGGCGGCGTGGCAGGCGCCCCGCGGGCTACCCTACCGGGATCACCGCCCGCAGGAGGAAGAAGAGAATCATCGCCAGGCCGGCGGCGATGGGCAGGGTGAGCAGCCAGGAGGCGATCACCGAGCGGACGACCTTCAGGTTGATCGCATCGATCCCCTGCGCCAGTCCGACCCCCAGCACCGAGCCGACGAGGGTGTGAGTCGTCGAGATCGGCAGGCCCGCCTTCGAGGCGGCGAGCACCACCGTGGCGGCGGCGAACTCCGCCGCGAAGCCGCGTGTAGGGGTCAGCTCGGTGATCTTCGTTCCCACCGTGCGGATCACCTTGTAGCCGTAGGTGGCGAGGCCGATGACGATTCCCCCGCCGCCCATGACGAGGATCCACATGGGGACCTGCACCTTCAGGGCGACGATTCCCTGGCCCGCCGTGGCGATCACCGCCGCCACCGGGCCGATGGCGTTGGCGACATCGTTCGCCCCGTGGGCGAAGGCGACATAGGCCGCGGTGATCGCCTGCAGCACCATGAACACCCGCTCGACATTGGTCAGGTCACGGTAGGTTTCGATCCCGCGGGAGCGCACGTAGAGCAGAACCGCGAGGAAGACGACGACGAAGACCGCCGCCGCGAGGAGAACCGCCGTTCCCCCGCCGAGCGTGAGGTTGACGTTCTTCAACCCCTTGTAGATCGCGGAGAGGACGATGATGAAGGAGGTCAGGGCGGCGAAGAAGGGGGCGAAAATCTGCATCGCCCGCCCGGGGTCCTCCGAGGCGAGGATCCATCGTCGGATCCAGCGGAACAGGACATAAGAGACCGCGCCGCCGGCCACCGGGGAGACCACCCAGGAGAGGATGATCTGCATCACCTTCCCCCAGTTCACCGCGTTCATCCCGTAGACCAGCAGCGCGAAGCCGACCACCGCCCCGACGATGGAGTGGGTCGTGGAGACCGGCAGCCCGAGCAGCGTCGCGGCGTGCAGCCACAGCGCCGCCGCCAGCAGCGCCGCCAGCATCCCGATCATCAGGATCTGCGGATCCTGCTGGAAGAGATCCACGTTGACGATGCCCTTGCGGATGGTGTTCGTCACATGGCTTCCCGCGAGCACCGCCCCCGCGAACTCCATCACCCCGGCGACGACGATCGCCTGCCGGTAGGTGAGGGTGCCGGAGCCGACGGAGGTCGCCATCGCGTTGGCGACATCGTTGGCCCCGATGGTCCAGGCCATGTATGCGCCGAACACCACGGCGGCCAGGGCCACCCCGAGGTACACCGGATGAGTCACACCCAGCCAGGAAGCTATCAGGTCCATGATTTCAGTCCGCGATCATCAGCCGCAGGTAATCGCTCATGCTCTCGGCGTGGTTGGCCATCTTTCCGAGCGCCCGGATCACCTCCATCAGGGTGTAGCTCGAGGCGAAGGGCCATTCGGGATCCTCTTCGGCGAGAATGGCCTTGACCAGCTTGAACTGGTGCTTGTCGCATTCGAATTCCTGGCGGCTCACCTCGTCGGCCGCGGCGCGCAGCTCATCGGCCACGGGCCCGGTGAAGGCCGCGCGCTTGAGTTCGTCGATGCGGCGGGTCATCGCCGCCACGCTGCGCGAAGCCTTGACCGCGTGGTTGGCGAGGAAGAGGAGCTGATCGCGGCAGGTGCCGTCGGCCTCTCCGCACGGCAGCCGGAGCTGGCGCACGGTGAGCATCATCGCCAGGTCTTCCACGTTGTCCGCGACACCATCCTGCGCGCGCAGGAAGGCGAGGTAGTCCATCCGCGAGACCGGCAGCATCAGGTCGCGGGGCAGGTGATCGCGGATGCGGTTCTTGACCACATCCGCCTCGTGCTCGAGGAGGAAGATCTCCTGCGCGATCCGCTTCACCTCCGCGGCGTTACCCTCCAGCGCCGCCTCGAGGATCGGGTGGACCAGGTCCACGCAGGCCATCACCTTCTCGAGGTGTTCGGTCAGTTGCTCGAAGGGGGACTCCTTCCCGAGCAGTTTTCCCAGCACATTCATATGTCCCTCCCGGACGGAAAGATCGAGTGCAACATTAGGATTCAACGAGCGCCAAACCAAGAAGTTTTCCGGGCTCCCCCGGAGTCGCCTCGCCCGCCGCCTCCGGCACAACCTCCCCCGCGCGGACGACGCTGCGCCCTATCACCCGGCACCCCTCCAGCGCGACCCCATGCCGGTGGCGAGACCCAGCGCGATGAGGAACGTCAAGAGGCTCGAGCCCCCATAACTCACCAGCGGCAGGGGCAGGCCGGTGACCGGCATGATCCCCACCGTCATCCCCACGTTCACCACCACCTGGAACGCCAGCCACGCCGCGAGCCCGGTGAGCACGAGGCTGGAGAAGGGGTTGTGCACCTTGCGGGCGAGCATCAGCAGGCGGACGACGAGGAGGAAGAAGAGGAGCAGCAGCAGCGTCGCGCCGACGAAGCCGAACTCCTCGCCGATCACGGAGAAGATGAAATCGGTGTGCGGCTCGGGCAGGAAGCCGCCCTGGGTCTGGCTTCCGTGCTGAAACCCCTTGCCCCAGAAGAGCCCGGAGCCGATGGCCACCTTCGACTGGATCAACTGGTACCCGGCGCCGAGGGGGTCGGCCTCCGGGTGCAGGAAGGCGGTGAGGCGCTGGCGCTGGTAGGGCTTCAGGTGCATAATCAGCCACGGCGTGGCGGCGCCGATGGCCCCGGTCACCCCGCCCCAGATCAGCCCCAGCGGCAACCGCACCCCCGAGGCGTAGGCGAAGACGATCAGGAGCCCGATCACGATCACCAGCGCATAGGGGTTGGTGCTGGCGATCATCACCAGCACGGGGGAGGCGAGCACGGCGAGGACGAGCATCGGGATGCCGGCCCAGATCGCCAGCGTCATCGCGACCACCGGGAACACCAGCGAGGTGCCGAGGTCCGGCTCGATGAGGACGAGGATGAAGGGCGCGCCCGCGATCACCGCGAGGTAGAGCAGGTTCTTCGCCTTCGACAGGTCATTGCGCTTGTCGGCGAGGAAGCGCGCGCAGGCGAGCAGCGAGGCGAGTTTCGCCACCTCGGACGGCTGGATGTGGACCATGCCCACCCCGAGCCACCGACCGGTCGGCCCCGTGCCGACCATGAGAACGAGCCCGAGCAGGAGCAGAACCGCCATGTAGAAAGCATAGGAGAACGCCAGGGTCACACGGTCGGGGAGAAACGCCGCCGCGGCGAACAGCGGCAGGCCGATGGCGAGGTACATCAGTTGACGGAGGAAGTAGGCGCCGCCCGCGGCGCTCGAAGCACTCGCGACCGCGACCAGGCCGGCGGCGACCAGCAGCAGGGTCAGCAGGGGGACGGCCCACTCGATTTCCCGCTTGCGGAGTCTCATTCCACCGGCCCTCCCCCGGTGCTGTCCGCGGCGGCCCGCGCGGCGAGGATCTGCGCGCGGTAGCGGAACCAGGTGGCATCATCCAGCCCCAGCCGCTGGCGGATCAGCTTGAAGGCGATGGGCGCGGCGGCGGTCGAGCCGTGCTCCCCGTTCTCGATGATCACCGCGACCGCGATCTGCGGATCATCAAACGGCGCGAAGGCGACGAAGAGCGCATGGTCCTCGCCGTGCGGATTCTGCGCCGTGCCGGTCTTCCCGGCGACGTGCATCCTCGGGTCATACAGCCACGCCGCCGTGCCGTACGGTCCCTCGGTGACGAGCAGCATGTCCCTGCGGACCAGGTCGAAGACCTGCTCATCGATGCCCGTTTCATGCCGCCGCACCCCGCCCGGCTCGATCTCCCGCCCGTCGGGGCGGCGTATCCGGCGCACCAGGTGAGGGGTCTTCCACCAGCCGCCGTTCGCCAGGATCGCGGCGTAGTTCGCCGCCTGCAGGGGGGTGATGAGCACATCGCCCTGCCCGATGGCCACGTTGAACAGGTGCCCCTCGCTCCAGCGTCCCTTGCCGTACCGGCGGTCGAAGTAGCCGCGGTCAGGCAGCAGGCCGGCCGACTCGCTGGGCAGGTCGATGCCGGTCTTCCGGCCGAAGCCGAAACGGGCGATTTCCTCATGGAAGCGGTCGATGCCCAGTTTCAGGCCGAGGAGGTAGAAGTAGACATCGCACGAGGCCTCGATGGCGCCGACATGGTTGACCTTCCCATGCCCGGCCTTGTTCCAGCAGTTGAACCACCGGCGGCCGAGCTGGTAGCCGCCCGCGCAGGTGACGGTCCAGTTCGCATCGATCACCCCGGACTGGAGCCCCGCCGCGAGGATGGCCATCTTGAACACCGAGCCGGGCGGATAGACCCCCTGGACGGCGCGATGGACGAGGGGGGTCGAGGGGTCGTCCCGCAGCCGCCGCCACTCTTCCGGGGACAATACGCCGGAGAAGGTCTCCGGGGGGTAATCCGGCTTGGAGGCGATGACCAGCACCTCGCCGGTCGCCGGTTCGATGGCCACAATCGCACCCGCCCAGTCCCCGAGCAGCGCCTCGGCGCGCTTCTGCAGGTCGAGGTCGATGGTGAGAACCAGGTCGCTGCCCGGAACGGGCGGCACCGGCGGGGCCCCGCGCAACGGCCCGATCTGCCGCCCGAGGGCATCCACCTCGAGGTAACGCACTCCCTTGGTGCCGACCAGCTCCCGGTTCCACTGCTCCTCGAGGCCGCTCTGCCCCACCATGTCCCCCGTCCGGAGGCCGGGATACTTCGCCTGCTGCTCCTCCTTCAGCTCCCCGATGTGACCGAGGGTGTGCGGGGCCACGGGGTTCGGATAGGCGCGCTTCGGCTCGACGCTGAACAGGATGCCGGGCAGGCGCGCGCGGCGCTCCTCCAGCGCCGCGAGCAGAGGGTAGGGCAGGTCGCGCAGGATGCGCACCGGCGTGTAGCGGTTCCCCGGGATGCGGTGCAGGCGGTGCAGGAACTCCGTCGAATCGAGACCGGTGAGCGCGAGAAGCGTGTCGACGACGGCGGGGTTGGCCTCGATTTCGGCGGGCACCGCGAGAAGGGTGTACGAGGGGTAATTGTCGACGAGGATGCGGCCGTTCCGGTCGAGCATCAACCCGCGCAGCGGGGGGATTTCGATCGCGCGGACACGGTTGGTCTCCGACTGGCGGAGGTAGGCCTCCGCCTGGACCAGTTGCAGCCGCGCCAGACGGACGACGAGCAGGACGAAGAGCAGCGCGACGACGGCTCCCATGGCCAGCAGGCGGCGTGGGTCGAAGCGCTGTTTCGTGCCCGTGATGGTCATCGCGCTACCCCCCGAGGTGCACGCGGCGGCGGGTGCCGTAGAGGGGGCTGAGCGCCCAGAGCATGCCGAGCGCCCAGGTGTAGATCGCCGTCGGCAGCGCATGGACCAGCAGGATGCGCTGGAAGGGGGGCGCCTCCCCGAGGGTGTAGATCGCGGCGTAGACGGTTCCATACAGCAGCGCCGCGAGGCCGCTGGCCTTCGCCCAGGCGAAGACGGAGAGGCGGGAGTCGGACCGGTACAGCTTCCCGGCGGCGAAGGCCGCCAGGCTGTAAGCGAAGCTGGAGAGCCCGAAGAAATCCGTCCCGACGGCATCCGCCGCGATCCCGGTGAGGAACCCGGCGACCACCCCGGCGAGGGGCCCGCGGCGGGTGGCGACGAACACGAGGACCAGCAGCGGCAGGTCGGGCCGGAACCAGCGCACCGCCATGTAGGGAACGAGCGTCGCCTGGAGAATAATGGCGGCGGCTAAAGCGATGACGATCGCCCACGGCTTCACCTCGCCCCCCCGCGCTGCTTCTCCCCCGCCGCCGGCAGGACGACGAACACCTCCTCGAGGCGCGCGAAGGAGACATAGGGATCGACGTCCACCTGCAGGAACAGCTCTTCGCGGCTGCGCGCGACATGGGTTACCAGGCCGACGGGAATCCCACCGGGGATCACCCCGCCAAGGCCGCTGGTGACGATACGGTCACCTTTTTTCACATCGAGGTTCCTCGCCACGCCGTCCACGCGCAGCGTCTCGCCCTGTTTCCAGCGCAGGATGCCGTCCACGCGGCTGCGCTCGACCCTCACACTGGCGGCGAAATTGCGGTCGGTGGCGAGCTGGACGACGGCGCTGCCCTTCCCCGCGTGGTGGACCACCCCCGCCAGCCCCTCGGCGGTGATCACCGCCTGGCCGACATGGACGCCGTCCTCCATACCCTTGTCGAGGAGCAGGCTGGCGAGGTTGAGCGCGGGGTTGCGGGCGATCACCTCGGCCGCGAGGTAGTCGAACTCCGGGCGATCCCGGAACCCGAGCAGGCGGCGGAGGCGGATGTTCTCCAGCACGGCGTCGCGCCAGTTGTCACGCTCCCCGAGCAGGCGGACGTTCTCCGCGCGCAGCTCCGCGTTCTCCCCCCACACCTTGACCGTCCGCGGGATGAGCATCACCGGGGCAGCGGCCACCCCGAGAATCGCGGAAATCCCCCCGCGGAACCGCTCCGCGGAAGGGTGCGAAGAGGAGTTCATCATCGTGGCGGAGATCAGCAGGGCGAGGACAAGCGCGATCCAATCCCGCCACGCTGACAGCAGGGCGAGGAGATTCATTCCCTCATCCGGAATTCATGGCCGGAATGTGCCGGAGTTTCCAGTGCTCCGCCTCACAAGAATCGCGGTCTCCGAGTGCGCCACGCAGCTCGATGCACGGAGCACTAATTATGCAGCAGAACCGTCTCGAGCTTGTCGAAGTTGTCGAGGACAAGCCCCGTGCCGCGGACTACGCAGGTGAGCGGATCCTCGGCGAGATTGATCGGCAGACTGGTTTCATCCCGCAGCCGCTGGTCGAGACCGCGCAGCAGCGAGCCGCCGCCGGTGAGGATGATCCCGCGGTCCCGGATGTCCGCCGAGAGCATCGGGGGGGTGCGTTCCAGCGCCAGTTTCACCGCATCGACGATCTGTCCCACCGGTTCGGCGATCGCCTCGCGGATCTCCACCGAATTGATCTCGATCGCCTTCGGGATGCCCGCGACGAGGTCGCGCCCCTTGGCGATCATGCTCAGCTCCTGCTCGAGGGCGACCGCCGAGCCGACCTTGATCTTGATCTCCTCGGCCATCCGCTCACCGATGAGGAGGTTGTAGTTCCGGCGCATGAACTGCACGATGGTATCATCCATCTCGTCGCCGCCGACACGGATCGAGGTGTCGTTGACGATTCCCGAGAGGCTGATGATCGCGATCTCCGTCGTGCCCCCGCCGATGTCGATCACCATGCTGCCGACCGCCTCCTCCACCGGCAGGCCGACCCCGAGGGCCGCCGCCATCGGCTCGGCGATCATGTGCACCTCGCGGCAGCCGGCGTGTTCGGCGGCGTCGCGGATGATCCGCTTCTCCGACTTGGTCACCCCCGAGGGGACGCAGACGATCGCCCGGGGGCGCATCAGGCGGTTCTTCGTCACCCGCCGCAGCAGGCTGCGAATCATGATCTCGGCGACCTCGTCATCGTCGATCACGCCGTGGCGCATGGGCCGGATGACCTGGATGTTGCCGTGGGTCTTGCCCAGCATGTCACGGGCTTCACGGCCGATGGCGACCACCTTGCCGTCATCCTTGAGAATCGCCACCACCGAGGGCTCGCGGACGACCACCCCGCGCCCCTTGACATAGACGAGGGTGTTCGCCGTGCCGAGGTCCATCGCGATGTCGCTGGCGAGAAACTGGTTGAAATTGAAAAAGGACATTCAGGGTTCTCCCTACGGCCGCCCGGCAAACCTTGCCATCAAAGCTGGCGGGGCCACCCGCGGCTATCACGCGTGCCGGAAATGGCGGCGGCCGGTGAAGACCATCGCCACGCCGTGCTCGTCCGCGGCGTCGATCACCTCCTGGTCCCGGATGCTGCCGCCCGGCTGGATCACCGCCCTCGCACCCGCCTCCACCGCCGCGAGAAGACCATCGGCGAAGGGGAAGAAGGCATCGGAGGCGAGCACCGACCCGGCGAGGTCATGCCCGGCCTGCTTCGCCTTCCAGCCGGCGAGGTACACCGCATCCACGCGGCTCATCTGCCCGGCGCCGATCCCGAGGGTCGCGCCGCCGCGGGCGAAGAGCACCGCGTTCGATTTCACATACTTGCAGACCACCCACCCGAAGCGCAGCGACTCCCACTCCTCATCCGTCGGCTCGCGCTTCGTGACGACCCGCAGCTCGTCGAGCTCCGGGAAGCCCGCGTCCCGCTCCTGCAGCAGCAGGCCCCCGGCGACCCGCCTCAGGTCCCAACCCACCGCCTTCACGGCCCCCTCCGGCGCCTCCAGCAGGCGGAGGTTCTTCTTCTTCCGCAGGATCTCCAGCGCCCCGGGCTCGTAGCCGGGCGCGACGATCACCTCGGTGAAGGCCTTCGCGATCTGCCGCGCGGTGCCGGCATCGCAGACGCGGTTCATCCCGACGATGCCGCCGAAAGCGCTCAACGGGTCGCAGGCCCGCGCGGCCGCCTCCGCCCCGGCGAGGCTGCCGGAGACCGCCACCCCGCTGGGAGTGGTGTGCTTCAGGATGGCGACACAGGGCTGTTCGAACTCCGACGGCAGCGCCAGGGCGATGTCGGTATCGATCAGGTTGTTGAACGACAGCGCCTTGCCATGAAGCTGGCGGCAGGCCGCGACGCCGAAGTCAGCCTCGCCCGCGAGGCGGTAGAACGCCGCCGCCTGGTGGGGGTTCTCGCCATACCGGAGCGCCTGGTGCTTCGACAGGGAGAGCGTCACACGTTCCGGGAACGGCGATTCTTCCTCCTCCCCGGCCGCCGCGCCCGGCCCGGAACGCCCCGCTCCCTCGAACCAGTCAGCGATCGCCCTGTCGTACGCGGCGGTGTGCTGGAACGCCTGCTCCGCGAGGCGCCTGCGGGCGGCATCATCCAGCCCGCCGGAGGCGAGGGCGGCGAGCACCTCGCCGTACTGCGCGGGGGAGGTGACCACGGCGACATGCGCCCAGTTCTTCGCGGCGGAGCGGATCAGCGTCGGCCCGCCGATGTCGATCGCCTCGATCACCTCCTCGTCACGGACCCCCCCGCGCGAGGAGGTCGCCTCGAAGGCGTACAGGTTGACCGCGACGAGGTCGATCGGCACGAGGCCCTGCCGCTCGACATCCCGCTCGTCCTCACCCCTGCCGCGGCGATAGAGAATACCACCTAATATCAAGGGATGCAAGGTCTTAACACGTCCGCCGAGAACCTCGGGCATCCCGGTGACTTCCGCCACCTCCCGCACCGCCACGCCGCCCTCTCGCAGCGCCCGGGCCGTCCCGCCCGTCGAGAGGATCTCATAGCCCTGCTGCACCAACCCCGCGGCGAATTCCACCACGCCGGTCTTGTCGGTGACGCTGATCAGCGCGCGCCTGCTCCCAGTCATGCTCCGGTCGGCCTCATTTAACTCTTGTTTTTTCCTATCGTAGGGATCGCTCGCGTATCACGGTTCACGCGAGACGGGCGAGACGAGAGAAGATAGGGGAAGCGCGCCCATTTTGCCGCTACCAAGCCTCTCCGGGCTCGCCGCTTCCGCCCGCGGACCGGCGCTGCTCGATCCACATCTGCACCGCCCGGGGGTAGATCGTGTGTTCCACCCTGAGAACACGTGCGGCGAGGCTCTCGGGGGTATCTTCGGGGAGTACCGGCACCCCGGCGGCCTGGAGCAGGATCGGGCCCCGGTCATACTCCTCGTCCACGTAGTGCACCGTGACACCCGTCTCGGTGTCGCCCGCGGCGATCACCGCCGCGTGCACCCGCAGGCCGTACATCCCCTTGCCGCCGTACCTCGGCAGCAGGGCCGGGTGGATGTTGAGCACCGCGCGCGGATAGGCGCGGAGGAGGCGCGGAGGCACCTTGCGCATGTACCCGGCGAGGGCGATCAGTTCGACGCCGCGCTCCCGGAAGGCGGCGATCAGCGCATCGGCGAACTCCCCGCCCTCGGCGAACTGGTCCCGCGCGAGATGGAGGCTCGGAACGCCGTGCCGCTTCGCCACCTCGTGCACGCCCGCATCCGGCCGGTTGGAGACCACCAGCGCTCCCTCGGCATCGACCAGGCCGGCCTCGCAGGCGAGCAGGAGCGCCTCCGCGTTCGAGCCCCGGCCCGACGCCATGATCCCCAGCCGCACCCGCTCGATCATTCCGCCTCCACGGTGAGCGTGCCGTCCTTTCCGTCGAGCAGCGCCCGCGCCCCCAGCGGGAGTGTCCAGCATTCCCCCTCGTGACCGTAGGGCGCGCCGAGCAGAATGGGAACGTCCGGAAGATAGTCCGCGAGGAGTTCGGCGGCCGGGCGGCTCCACTCCCGGACCTCGTCCGCCGTGTGCTGCCGGAACCGCCCGAGCACCACGCCGCGCACCCCCTCCAGCAGCCCCGCCAGGGCGAGTTGTGTCAGCATCCGGTCGATGCGATAGAGCGGCTCATCGATCTCCTCGAGGAGGAGGATCGCGCCGGTGAAATCGGGGGCGAAACCGGTCCCGGCGAGGGCGGCGAGCAGGGCGAGGTTCCCCCCGAGCAGGCGTCCCTCCGCCACGCCCGGCCGAACCACCTCGAGGGCGCGCAGGTCGCCGGGGAGGGGAAGCGGGCGGCCCCACAACTTCCCGGCGAGCATTTCGCTCCAGGCTGCGCGGGAGAAGGCATCGAGCCCTTTCCCCCAGCCCTTCGCGAGCTGGGGGCCGGAGAAGGTCACCAGCCCGCAGCGCCGCCAGAGGGCGGTCTGCAGGGCGGTGATGTCCGAGAAACCGACCAGCGGCTTCGGGTGGGCGGCGATGCGGTCGTAGTCCAGCAGGGGGAGAAGGCGCATGGAGCCATAGCCGCCGCGGGTGCAGAGGATGCCGTCGATCTCCGCGTCGAGGAAGGCGTCCATCAGGTCGGCGGCGCGGCCCGCGTCGGGACCGGCGAGATAGCCGCCCGAGGCGTGGGCGGAGGGCATGGGGTGGAGCCGGTATCCCAGCTCCCGGAGCGCCGCGGAACCGCGCTCCACCTCACCCGGCGGGGCGGGTCCGGCCGGGGAGACCACCGCGAGAGTCGCGCCGGGGGCGAGGGGGGGAGGAATCAACGCCATAGATCGGTGACCAGGCGGTACTCGCCGTATCCCATCTCATCCACGAAGATGAATCTCCGCTGGATGTCGTAGTAGTACCAGATTTCATACGGGCGGGAGTCGATGTCGAAGGGGTGTCGCTCCACCTCCGAGGGAGGACCGAAGCGGATGTACACCTCGCCCATGTCGGTCTCCCACCCCTCCCGGAAGCTGCCGAACATGCGGCTCGCTTCTTCCACGCGGCGGTAATACTCTTCCATCAGCTCATTGGTCACCGTCTCCGGCGTGGGATCCTTCGATTTCCAGAAGGCGCGGAACAGCTCCCCCCGCCGGGAGGGCTTCGCGCGCAACATCCTTTGCATTTCCTTCGTCGAGGCGATATACCGGAGCTGGCGGATCGCATCGTCGATGTTGGTCACCGAGGTCGGCAGCCCCTCCACATGCACCCGGAACGGCACCCGCTTGAGGACGCTCGCCCCGCTCGCCTTTCCCTGCATTTCGAGCACGTACCGGCCAACGGGCAGACCGGAGACATTCAGCTTCATGTAATCCCTGATGATGCTACCTCTCTCCCCGCGGGTGAAGGTCGTGTCGAGGACGACTTCCCCTTCTTCGTTTGTCACCCTGGCGAGCACGGTGAGCGGCGCCGGTTCGAGAAGGTAGGTTTCGAAATAGATGTAGAGCGGTTCGGCGGTGTCGAAGACGATCCGCTCCACATTGGGCACGATGTCGAAGCCGCCGCCCCGGGTGCGACGGATGCTCTTGGCGAAGATGAGGTCGCTGATCTCCAGCGCTTTCGCGCCGTAGGCCGGGACCTTGAGCGGGGTCTTCACCTTGCTGCTGCGGCGGGTCTCCAGGTCGGTGAGCGTGGCGATCAGGTAGTAGGTCCCCGGCGGCACATCGAGGGAGGTCTGGGTGATGTGGAACAGCTCCCGGGAATTGGTCTCCTCGAATTCGCTCGTCACCACGTTGTCGCGCCAGATGCGATTCTCATAACGTGGCGCGCTCTCGTCCACGCCCGCGAGAAGGGAGAGGTCCATCTCGAAACTCGCCTCGTACCCGCGCCCCGAACGGACGAACTGCAGGTTGTCATTGACGACTTCGATGTAGATGATGACCTTCGTACGGTTGGATTCGGGGGAGTAGAAGTTGACCGCATCGAGGTGGAAGACCGGCGTGCCGAGCTGATCGCCGGGGAAGTACATCTCGGGTTGAGCGCCGGCGGTGGGCGCGAGGAGAATCCCCGCACCGGCGAGAAGCACAAGGGCGGCGAGCGCCTTCTTCATCGGGGAGTCTCCTGCGTGGGGTCCGGCGCGATCGTGAACCGGTGGGGCTCCGCGGCGATCACCCTTCCGGCGAGAAACGACCCCGGCCGCGCCGGAATCGTCGCCGCCGCTTCGCCATCGACTTCCGGTGCGTCCCAGACCGTGCGCCCCAGCGCCCGTCCCTGGTCATCCGATCCCTCGACGAGCATCCGCACCCGCCGGCCGACACGGCCCGCGTACCAGGCCTCCGCGTGCTCGAGGGAGAGGGCGATCACATCCTGTTCACGCCGGATCGCTTCTTCTTGTTCCGCGGCCGGCCTGCCGGCGGCGCTGGTGCCGGATTCCGGGCTGAAACGGAACACGCCAAGCCGCTCGAATTTCACCTCATCGAGGCGCGCCAGCAATGTAGCAAATTCTCGCGCCCCCTCGCCCGGATGGCCGACGATTACGCTGGTTCGCAACGCGAGCTCCTCGATGCGCTCCCGCAGGCGGTCGATCCAGCGGGCCATCTCCGCCCAGGTGGTCCCCCGCCCCATCGCCTTCAGAACCTTGTCATCGGCGTGCTCGATGGGGAAGTCGAGGTAGGGGACCAGCGCCGGGGTGTTCACCAGCGCCTCGAGGAACCGTTCGCTGTACAGGGGCGGGTGGGTGTAGAGCACGCGCAGCCAGCCGCCGGCCTCCGCGACCCGCTCCCCCAGGGCGGGGAGAAGGGACTCGATGTCCGCGCGCGACGGCAGATCGCGCCCGTAGCTGTTCACCTCCTGGGCGACGACGATCAGCTCCCGCGCCCCGCCGTCGAGCAGGCGGCCCGCCTCGGCGAGAATGTCCTCCGGGCGGCGGCTGCGGTACCGGCCGCGGATGCGCGGAATGGCGCAGTAGGCGCAGCGACGGTCACACCCCTCGGCGATCTTCAGGTAGGCGTACGCGCCGTCGGGGACGCCCCTGCGGGAGGCGAGGCGCTCGGTGAGACCGGCTGGCACCTGCCCGGCCGGGGCGGGAGCGGACGACGGCGCATCAGGCGAAACCCCGCCCCTCTCCTCCTCCCCGAAACGCGCGAGCAGATCGCCCCACCGGGCGGGGGTGAAGACCCCGTCCACGCCGGGCGGGAGCCCGGCCGCCGCCTCGCCGTCCGCGGCGGGCAGGCAGCCGGTGACGAACACCCGGCGGCCGGGCGCGCCCCGTTTCCAGTCCACCGCCGCCTCGATCGCCTCGCGCGCCTCCAGCCGGGCATCGCCGAGGAACGCGCAGGTGGAGACGATCACCGTGTCCGCCTCCTCCGGCGCGCCGACCAGCCGTCCCCCCCGCTCCCGCAGCCCGGCGGCGAGCCAGTCATGGTCGACGTCCAGCTTCGGGCAGCCGAGGCGATGGAGATAGATCCGCCCCGTGACGCGGGCCGGTCGGCTCACGGCGCGGTTTCCCCGCCGGGCGCATCGCCGATCACCGCCCGGACCACCATCCCCGGGTCGAAGGGGACGAGGTCCTCCACCCCCTCGCCGAGGCCGATCCAGCGGACGGGGATGCCGAGCTCCCGGCCGACGGGGACGATGATCCCCCCCTTCGCGGTGCCGTCCAGCTTGGTGACCACGATCCCGGTGACGCCGCACGCCTGCGTGAAGGCGCGGGCCTGGGAAAGGCCGTTCTGGCCGGTGGTGCCGTCCAGCACGAGGAGCACCTCATGGGGCGCGCCGGGGATCACCTTTTTCGCCACGCGGTCGAGTTTCTCCAGCTCCCGCATCAGGTTCACCCGGGTGTGCAGCCGGCCGGCGGTGTCGACGAAGACCTCGTCGACCCCGCGCGCGAGCGCCGCCTGGAGACCATCATAGACCACCGCGCCGGGGTCGCCGCCGGTGGTGCCGCGGACGATGTCCACCCCGGCGCGCCCCGCCCAGATCTCGAGCTGCTCCACCGCCGCGCCGCGGAAGGTGTCCGCGGCGACGACGAGCACCGAGCGGCCTTCATCCGCCGCGCGGCGGGCGAGCTTGCCGAGGGTGGTCGTCTTCCCCGAGCCGTTGACCCCGACGATGAAGGTCACCCTCGGCTTCGGCGGCGGCGCGGCGGCCTCTCCCGAAGGCTCCTCCCCGGCGATGCCGGTAAGCATCGTTTCCAGCTCCTCGCCGAGGGCGGCGAGGACCGCATCGCCCGCCAGGGGCTGCCCTTCATGGCGCTTGCGCAACCGCTCGATCAGCTCCAGCGAGACATCGACCCCGAGGTCGGCGGTGATCAGGATCTCCTCGAGTTCCTCGAGCGCCTCCTCGTCCAGCGTCCGGTTGCCGACGACCGAGCGGATGCCGTCGGAAAGCGCCTCGCGGGTTTTTCGGAAGCCCTGCGCGATTTTACTGAAAAGGTTCATCGAACGACCACTCGGAGAATGGGGTTGAACGCCGGTGTGCGCGGGCGGGCTTTTCCTGCGCGGCAACCTGTCCTGCTCCCTCCCCCGCGGCGGCGGGGCCGGGAATACTACACCGTCCCCCGCCCCGTGGGCAGGTCGCCCCACCCCAGCTTCTGGCGGAGAACATCGTAGAAGTAGCGCCCCTCGAAGTTGACCAGGCAGGCGGAGAACTTCGCCCGCCGGACGATGACGGTGCGGCCGCTGGGCGGCTTGGCGACCACCTGGCCGTCCACACTGACCACGACGTGCCCCTCCTCGCTGTGCGCCTCGACCCGCACTTCCTTGTCATCGCTGATCATCAGCGGGCGGTTGGTCAGCGAGTGGGGGTTGATCGG
The DNA here is from genome assembly GCA_964404605.1 of uncultured bacterium. Classification (GTDB taxonomy): domain Bacteria; phylum Electryoneota; class Electryoneia; order Electryoneales; family Electryoneaceae; genus CAYOKT01. The sequence goes on along the minus strand of CAYOKT010000044.1, from coordinate 8,160 downwards.
GTGGACGATGAACCCGGCCATCTTCGGCTCGACGATCGGCCCGCCGGCCGATAGGCTGTACCCCGTGGAGCCGGTCGGCGTCGAGACCAGCATCCCGTCGGCGCTGTAGGTATTGAGAAACACCCCGTCGATGGTGGTCCGCAGGAGGATCATCCGGGCGTAGCCGCCCTTGTCGACGACGACATCGTTGAGGGCGTACCACGGCCCGCTGTCCACCTCGTCCTCGATGCGCGCCTCGAGGATCATCCTCCGCTCGATGGTCCAGCGTCCCTCGAGCAGGTCATCGGTGCGCTGGTACACCTCTCCCGGACCGACCTCCGTCAGGTAGCCGAGCCCCCCGAGGTTCACCCCGAGGACCGGGGTTTCACGGCCCTTGAGCAGCTTCACGGTGTTCAGCAGGGTGCCGTCCCCGCCGAAGCTGAGCACGATCTCGGAACGTCGGGCGACCTCCTCCGGCTCGCAGGTCCGCTTGCCCTCGAGACCGGGCAGGTGGGAGAACTCCCGGGAGAGGACATACTCAACGCCGCGATCCTCCAGCCACTTGACATAGGCCGGGAGTACCCCCTCCACGGCGCGCTTGTTCGGATTGCCGAGCAGACCGAGATTCATGGCCGCCTCCTTCCCCGGGTCACCGCCCGAGGCTTTCCGGGTCGATCTCTTCGGAGCCGCCCCCCTCGAGCAGGCGGCGCACCTTGACCTCCGCCTTCTCCAGCGCGGCGCGACAGCGGGCGAGCAGCTCCTGCCCCTCGGCGAACAGTTTCAGGCTGTCATCGAGGTTCAGCCCGCCCTCCTCGAGCCGGGTGACGATCGCCTCGAGGCGGGCGAGGTCCCGCTCGAACGGGGGCAGGCCGCTCTCGCCGTCCCCGGTCCCACCCGGCGCGGCTTCGGGCTCTTCCGCGTTCTCCCCGCCCGCGAAAAGCGGCGCGGTGTCCTCAGGGTTCATCGTTCCCTCTCCCTTCCCCCTCCCCGGGAGGAATAATACGGGTAATTTCACTCTCCGCACCGCCGCGCGCCAGCAGGAGCTCCACCCTCTCGCCGATCGCGAGACGGTCGGCATCGCGAATCACCTCGCCTTCGCGGCGGACGACGGCGTACCCCCGCGCCAGCACCTGCCGCGGGTCCAGGGCGGTGAGCCGGTCCGCCATCGCCCGCACCCGCTCCCGCCGCCGGTCCAGGCCGACCCGGAGCGCCCGCTCGCCGCGAAGCTGGAGGTCATCGAGCTGCTGCATCCCCTGGCGCAGCCGGTCGGGCACACGGCGGAGGCCGTACGCCCCGGCGGCGGTCTCCAGCCGATGGCGGTACTGGCCGATGCGGGTCTCCACCGCGCGCGCGAGGCGGCGGGCCGTCTGCGCGAGGCCGCCGGCAAGCTCGCTCCGGTCCGGCGTGGCCCGCTCCGCCGCCCCGGTGGGCGTCGGCGCGCGCAGGTCCGCGGCGTAGTCCGCGAGGGTGGTGTCGGTCTCGTGCCCGACGCCGGTGATCACCGGCACGGAACACTCCGCCACCGCCCGCACCACCGTCTCCTCGTTGAAGGCCCACAGGTCCTCCAGCGAGCCGCCGCCGCGCGCCAGGAGGATGACATCGGGGGGCGGGTCATGCCGTGCGAGACGGTCGAGCGCCCCGGCGATCTCCCCCGCCGCCCCCTCGCCCTGCACCCGGACCGGGACGAAGAGCACCTCGAGGGCGAACCCGCGCCGCGCGAGGGTGACCAGCACGTCCCGCACCGCCGCACCGCTGGCCGAGGTGACCACGCCGATCCGGCGGGGGTAGCGGGGGATCGGGCGCTTCCGCCCGGCGGCGAAGAGCCCCTCCGCCTCGAGGCGCACCCTCAGCTTCTCGAATTCGGCCCAGAGCGCGCCGCGCCCGGCGGGCTGCATCACCTCGATGTCGAACTGGTACTGCCCGCCGCGCTCGTAGACCACCACCCGCCCGAAGAGGAGCACCTCGAGGCCGTCCTCCGGGCGGAAGTCCAACCCCCGCACCCGCTGGCGCCACATCACGCCCTTGATCTGCGACCCGGCATCCTTCAGCGTCAGGTACAGGTGGCCGCTCCGGTGCAACAAAACCCCGGAAAGTTCACCCTTCAGCCACAGGGGCGGAAAGGCGCTCTCCAGGGTCTGCTTGATCTCGCGGGTCAGCTCGCTGACACCCCAGATCCGCTCGGAGACGTTCATCGGTGCAGCAGCCAGAGCAGGCCGGTGAGCAACAGGCTGATCAGCAGGCTGGTCGCCAGCGGAATGTACAGGCGCACCGGTCCCACCCGGGTGACGATATCACCCGGCAACGGGGCCCACCCCATCTTGCCGGCGAACAGGAGCACGCCGCCGGCGAGGACGAGGATCAACCCGGTGATCAGCAACAGGCGGCCCAGGTCCTGCACGGTGCGGTCCTCCACCCGTGGAACGGTTCAGGCGAACCGATCCACTAACGGTTCTTCTTCTTATGACGATCGCGCTTGCGGCGCTTCTTGCGCTTGTGCGTGCGGATCTTTTGCAGCTTACGTTTTCTCCCGCAGGGCACGGGCGCCTCCTTGTGTTCTCCCTGGTGGATCGATTCAGGTGAACCGCTCCACTGGATCTATCCAATCCCGCCCCATCCCGCTCATGCGGGAGGGGCGCATTTCACGGCGTGGGAATGTACTCTTGGGAACCCCCCGCGGGGGGAGCTCAGCGGTTGAGACGCTCCTTGAGCCCCGCGGCGGGACGGAAGACCACGGTCAGCTTTTCCGGGACCCGGATCCGCTCGCCGGTGCGCGGGTTCACCGCGTCCCGGGCGGCCCGTTTCTCCGGCTTGAAGGTTCCGAACCCGCGGATCTCCAGCCGGCCGCCCCGCTCCAGCTCCCCGGAGATCACCTCCAGGGCTCCCTCAACCACCGCGGCGACCTCCACCTGGGTCAGGCCAGTGCCCTCCGCGACTCGCTGTACCAATTTCGCCTTGTTCATTCCGCTCCTCCCGGTCGCCAGCGGTACTGGAACTCGGGCTGCGCGTTCAGCCGCCGCGCCAGCATCGCCGCCGCCTCGTCCATCACCCACTCCAGCCATTCCAGCCGCCTCGCCCTCGGCGGCCTCACCACCTGCGGCTCCCCTTTCATCCCGGCCATCCGCGCCGCGAGGCGCACCGCCTCGTACTGGTCTCCGAGCAGGTCCACCAGCCCGGCGGCCAGCGCCTGCCGCCCGGTGAACACCCGGCCGTCGGCGATCTCCTTCACCGCCGCGGGAGCCAGTCCCCGCTCCTTCCCCACCGCTTCGGCGAACTGCTCGAAGGCGTCGTTCACGTACCCCTGCAGGTAGGTCCGTTCACGGGGTGTCAGCCGGCGGAACGGGGAACCGGAATCCTTGAACTCGCCGCTTTTAATCACCTCGGCGGCGACGCCCACCTTCCGCATCAGGTCCTCGAAGCGGGCCAGCTCGATCAGCACCCCGATGGAGCCGGTGGTCGTGCCGGGATTGGCGACGATGCTGTCCGCGCCGAGGGCGGCGTAATATCCCCCGCTGGCGGCCACTCCGCCGAGCGAGGCGACGACCGGTTTCTCCTTGCGCGCCCGCCGCAGGGCGGCGTACAGCTCCTGGGAGGCGGCGACCCCGCCGCCGGGGCTGTCGATGCGGACAACGATCGCCTTCACGCGGTCGTTGCGGCGGAACTCGTCGATCTCGCGCGTCCAGCGGCGTGAATCATAGATCGGGCCGATGACATCGACCACCCCGACCCGGTCCCCGGTGAAGCGCAGCTCCGTCCCGCCGCCGCCCGAACCGGCGCGCCAGGTGAGGAGCAGAATGACCAGTATCAGCCCGCCGACGATGAAGAGCACCGCCAGAAGGTCCGACCGACCGCCCCGACTCATCGTCCCTCCCCCCCGGACCGTCCGGGGCAGCCGCCGCGTTTCCGCCCGCGCTGTCCGCGGAGCCCGTTCATCATGCGCCACCGCGGACGATCAACCGCGAGCCGACCTGCAGGGAGGCCGCATCGTTAATGTCGTTCCACGATTGCAGGTCCCGCACGCTCACCCGGAACCGCTCGGCGATCTTCCACAGGGTGTCGCCCGGCTGCACCGTGTAAACCCGCACATCTCTCCCGCCGGACGCCGGGATGAGCAGCTCCTCGCCCGGATGGATCTTCGAGCTGCGCGTCAGGTTGTTGGCGGCGAGCAGTTCCTCGAGGGTTACGCCGTTGCGCTGCGCGATCAACCACGGCGAATCGCCGTTCCGGACGATATAGCGGGAACCGTTCCCCGACCCCGCCCGCTCCGAGGCGTCCTTCCCGGCGGCCTTCGGCGTGTTCCCGGCCGCCGGCGCGGAGGCCACCTGCGCGGCGCTGGCGCCGGGCGCATAGATGACGAGCCTCTGGCCGGGCCGGATGACGCTTCGCTTGCCCAGGCCGTTCCAGCGGAGCAGCTTGGAGAGGCCGACATGGTACTTTTCCGCGATCTGGGAGAGGGTGTCGCCGCGGCGGACGATGTGGGTGCGGCGGGCGGTGCCCTGCGGCAGGTCCGGCTCGCTCGTGTCATACACCTGGGCGTAACTTCCCCGGGCGCCGCGCGGCCCGGCCGGGATCAGAAGGTAGCGCCCCGCGCGGATGCGGTTCGGATTCCTCAGGTGGTTCGCCGGCACATCCATGATCGCCCGCATGCTGGTGCGGTAGCGTTCGGCGATCAGGGAGAGCGACTCGCCCGGGCGAACCCGGTGCCGCACCCAGGAGGTCTTCTTCTCCTCGGGGATCTTCGCGTACGCCTCCTCGAAGCCGTCCCCCTCGCCCTTCGGAAGATAGACCAGCGTCGTGTCCCGGTTCGGCGGGGTGCACCAGCGGATGATCGCCGGGTTCATCTCCTTCAGGGTCTTATACTCGACCTCGAGGGCCTCGGCGAGGGCGGTCAGGTCCACGCATTCCGTGATGTAGACGCTGTCGCGCGGCGGGGGATCCACCAGGTCGATGGGCTTGAAGCCGTACTTCTCCGGGTTGCTCGCGATCTGCCGCGCGGCGAGGAAGGTCGGCACATAGGTGCGGCTCTGGCGCGGCAGCCGGTTCAGTTTCCAGAACTCGCGGGTGCCGGAGCGGCGGATCTCCCGCCAGACCCTGCCCTCCCCGCAGTTATAGGCGGCGAGGGCGAGGTACCAGTCACCGAGGTGCTCGTACAACTGGCGGAGGAAGCGGGCCGCGGCCGCGGTGGAGAGCTCCGGGTCGCGCCGCTCATCGTACCACCAGTCCGCCTCGAGGTCGAACAGGCGGGCGGTGGAGGAGATGAACTGCCACGGGCCCACCGCCCGCGCCCAGCTCCGCGCATCGTGACGGAAACCCGACTCGATCATCGCCAGGTAGACGAGGTCTTCCGGCACCCCGTGCTCGCGCAGGATGGGGGTCATCCGCGGGATCATCTCGCCCGAGCGGCCCAGCCAGACCTCCATCGCCTTCCGGCCGCGCTTGGTGCCGGTAAAGTACTCCAGCGCCTTGGCGACCTGGACATTGATCGTGTCCGGGATCGGCGGGAGCGATGCCTCTTCGCGGATGGTGGTGTCGAGGACCACTTCGAAGGTGTCGATCTCCAGCGCAGCGAGGACGGCGCCGGAGTCCATCGCCGTGCTGTCCTCGAACTCGATGGGACTCAGCCCCCCCTCCGTGGCGGTGAAATCCTCGCCGAGGCCGAAGCGGTCCTCGTACAACCGCGCCCACCCGGCGAGGGTGTCCACCCATGTGTCCCGCACGCTGTCCGGGAGATCCGGGAGCAGGCCGGTCACCCCGACCAGCGCCGAGATGAGCGCCTCCTGCGCGGTGGAAGCCGCGCCGGCGTTCCAGTCACTGTCCGAGCGCGCCACCCAGGCGGGCGCGAGGGAGAGGATGTCGCTACGCTGCGGCGGGACACCCAGGAGAGAATCCGGGGCCTCCTCGACGGCGAGGGGCTCCACGGCGGTGGAATCGATCGGCCGCCCGGCGGTTTGGTCGGGCGGCGGTGAGGACCGCCGCAGGGGTCCGGTGCACCCGGTGAGGAAGAGAAACAGGAACAGGATGTGAGCGGTGCTCCGCACCCGCGAGTTCGCTTTCATCTGCCGGAGACTCCCTGTCGCTGCGTGAAGCTACTCCAGCCGTGAAAAATAGCGACCCGCCCTCTCCCGTGCAAGGCCGGAAGTCGCCTTGCCCGCTTCGCGCCCCCGCCGTACCTTGACCCCATGAAGAAGCCGACTCGTTTCGCCATGCCGGCGGCGGCCCTCGCGGCCGTCCTGCTGTTGAGCGGGTGCATCACCCACCGTTTCATCATCAACCTCGGTGATCCCCCCGCTGTCGAGTACACCCTCGACGGAGACAGTCTCGACCTGTACGACGGGCGCATCGCCCTTCCCGCCGACCCGCCCTGGACGCTGACCCGGCGGGAGCGCGAGGTCCAGCCGGAGGACAGCACCATCGTCTGGCACCTCGCCTACCGGGCGCCGTTAACGGAGGTTCTGCGGCACCCCATCGCTCCCCCCGAAACGCTCGGAACGTTCAGGACGGAGAGGAGATGGCTGGGGCTGTTCCGCGTGCGGCGCCTCACCGCCGAGTTCCCCTCGTGGAGAGTCGTGGAGCGGTACGGGGACGAGGAGGCCTTCATGCCTCCCGAGGTGGACCTCCTCGAGCAGCCGGGAGCGGACACCGCCCTCAGCCCCGAGCACAAGGCCCGCCTGGAGCGGCTCCGGGCACTGGGGATGCAGAAGGCGACCGCCCAACGCTACCTGATGCAGGTGCAGCACATGGTCGAGGGGTGGTACCTCGACCGCGGCGAGACGGTGGACAGCGGGGTGGTGGCGGACGGCCTCGAGCGCTTCAACGCGGTGCTCCAGGCCCACCTGCTCACCCTGCGCAACCGTGACCCGCTCGAGGTGACGCTGGAGTGGTACCCCGAGCTGCGCGAATCGATGGCGCTGGCCGCGGCCGAGGCGACCGGCGGCGACCCGGCGGGCTTCTTCGCCGCCGCGGACAGCATCGACCACCGCTGGAAAAGCTGGCTCGACCTGGAGGACGACCAGGTGGAGATGATGGTCGTTCTCCCCGCCGCCTTCCACCGGTCGAACGCCGACACCACGATGACCGACACCCTCCTCTGGTCCTTCACCGGCAGCTCCCTCGCGGAGAAGACCCGCCTCCTCGTCGCGGTCGGGTACGACCCGGTCTGGTGGACCATCATCCCGCTGGCCGCCCTGCTCGGTTTGCTGGTCGTCCTCGGCGTCCGGCGGTGGACACGGGGCGTCGTTCGGGAAACCGGGGTTCCGGCCGGGGGCGATGCGGCATGAACCTGCAACTGTTGACCCGGGATGTGACCCTCCTCGCCCGGCAGGCGGGGGCCTACCTCCGGCAGGAGCGTGACTCCATCCGCGAGGAGGAGATCGGGGTCAAGGGCCAGGGGGACCTCGTCTCCCGCGTGGACCGCACTTCCGAGCGGATGCTGCGCGAGGGGCTGCTCTCCCTGCTCCCGGACAGCGTGGTGATGGCCGAGGAGGAGAGCCCGGACGCCGGCGGCGGCGACTGGCGGTGGATCGTCGATCCGCTGGACGGCACCCTGAACTACCTCCAGGGGCTGCCGGTGTACGCGGTTTCCATCGCCCTCGAGGACCGGAGAAGCCACCCCGAGGGGTGGGGGGAACTGGTGCTCGGGGTGATCCACCTGCCCTCTCTCGACCTGATGTACGACGCCTGGCGGGGCGGGCAGGCGCGCAGGAACGGCCGGATCATCCGCGTCCGGCCGCGCCGCGACCTCAGCCGCTCAACCCTCGCCACCGGCTTCCCCTTCCGCAACCATGACGTCCTCGACCCCTACCTCTCGGTGTTCCGCGACATCTTCGTCCAGGTCGCCAACATCCGGCGCATGGGCTCGGCCGCAGCCGACCTCGCCTGGGTGGCGGACGGCACGTTCGACGGCTTCTGGGAGTGCGGGCTGAACCCCTGGGACGTCGCCGCGGGAACGGTCCTCATCGAGGAGGCGGGCGGGATCATCACCGACTTCTGGGGACGCGGTCCCCTCGAAACCGGCTGGGTGATCGGCGGGAACCGGGTTTCATACGAAGCCTTGCAGCCCGTCATCCGCGAGCATTTCCCCGACCCGCCGGGAGGGCGCTGAGAAGCACGAGGAAGCCCTCGCTCCCGCCCGCCGGGCGGGAGCCGGCAGGGTGGCCCGGTCCCCACCATTCGGCAGGGTGGCCC